>NZ_CAMTIK010000005.1 GCF_947072685.1 uncultured Cetobacterium sp.
AGGACATATAGACCCCGGAGCGATGTCTTCATATTTAATAATAAAAACAATCTGTAAAAATTTAAAAGTAGGTGAGTGATGTTAGGATTTGTTATTGTGTCACATAGTAAGAGATTAGCTCATGAAGTGATAGAGCTGTGCAACGAGATGAAAAAATATGATTTCCCAGTAGTCAATGGGAGTGGGACATCAGGAGATTATTTGGGATCTGATCCAGTAATAATAGTTGAAGCAATAAAAAAAACATATGTAAAAGATGGAGTTGCGATTTTTGCTGATTTAGGGAGCTCAATTTTGAATTCAGAGTTAGCTATAGAATTTTTAGATGAAAGCTATGATAGGACGAAAATAAAAATAATGGATGCTCCATTGGTTGAGGGAGTAATAATGGCTATGGCAATAAATGATGAAAAATTAACATTGGAAGATTTGATAGAGGAGTTAAAAGGTTTTAAAACTCTAAATAAGGTATAAAATTAAAGAGGCTGATTGTTTTCAGCCTCTTTAATTTTTATGGTTATATATTTTTAATTGGTTTTGTCAATCCAATTAATACACAAGTTAGTAAAGATCCAGCAGCAACTGCGAATAGATACATTAAAGGGTTCGTAATGATAGGAAGAACAAACAAACCACCATGTGGAGCAGGTAGTTGGCATTTAAAAGCCATAGCTAGACCTCCTGCTAGAGCTGATCCAGCAATACAGCTAGGAATAACTCTAATAGGGTCTGCTGCTGCAAATGGAATAGCTCCCTCTGTAATAAATGATGCACCCATTATATAATTTGTTAAACCAGCTTCTCTTTCTTCTTGGTTAAATTTATGTTTAAAGAATGTTGTAGCAAGAGCGATACCTAATGGTGGTGTCATTCCACCAGCCATAACTGCGGCATGAGGATAGTAGTTACCTGCAGCAATAGCAGCAATACCAAATGTGAATGCAGCCTTATTTATAGGTCCACCCATGTCAATAGCCATCATACCACCAACAATAACACCTAAAAGAATTAAATTTCCAGTTCCCAAACCATTTAAAAAATTAGTTATACCAGAGTTTAAAGCAGCAACAGGAGATATAACCACTAAATACATTAAAACACCAGTTATTAAAATACCGAAAAGAGGATAAAGTAGAACAGGTTTAATCCCTTCTAATTTTTCAGGTAATTTAGAAAATAGTTTTTTTAATAAAACTACAACGTAACCCCCGATAAAGCCTCCTACGAGCCCACCAAGAAATCCGCCACCATTGTTAGCTGAGATAAGTCCACCAACCATTGCAGGAGCAAATCCAGGTCTATCAGCGATACTCATACCTATAAATCCAGCTAAAACAGGAACCATTAAGAAAAATGCATTTCCGCCACCTATATCCATAAGAAGTTTAGCTATCGGACTAAAAGTAGAATCAGTAGGATCAGATGCTTTTATACCGAAGATGAATGATATAGCGATTAAAATTCCACCACCAACAACAAAAGGAAGCATGTTAGATACACCACTCATAAGGTGTTTGTAGAACCCTTTTCTTTCACTTCCAGAAGATGATTTTGCCGTTTCTTTAGAAGAGTATATTTGTGCTTTTTGATCTAAAGCGTTTTGAATTAGTTCTTGAGGTTTTTTAATACCATCTTTAACACCTACAATTTCAACATGCTTACCACTAAATCTAGCCATTTCAACATTTTTATCAGCAGCTATAATAATACCTTTAGCATTTCTTATATCCTCATCTGTAAGTTGATTTTTAACACCAGTAGATCCATTAGTTTCAACTTTTATATGGACTCCCATCTCTTTAGCTTTTTTGTTTAAAGCTTCAGCAGCCATATATGTATGTGCAATACCTGTAGGGCAAGCTGTTACAGCTAGGACATCAAAAGTTTTATTCTCTGAGGATACAAGTGTTTCACCAATTTTTTCCTCTTTTAAAAGAATGTCTAAAACTTCTTGTTCAGATTTAACTTGAAGCAGTTGCTCTCTTATATCGTCATCTAAAAGTAATGAAGAAAGTTGTGAAAGAGTCTCGATATGAGAATCAGTAGCGTTAGCAGGTGCCGCAATCATGAAAAATAGAGTAGAGGGCTCTCCATCTAAAGAATCGTAATCAATTCCACTCTTAGATAGTCCAAACGCAACTGTAGGTATTTTTACAGAATCAGATTTCCCATGTGGAATAGCAATTCCCTCTTCAAGACCTGTAGAACTTTGTTCTTCTCTTTTTAAAATTGTTTTTTTAAACTCTTCTTTATTGTTTAATCGCCCATTAACATATAGAATTTCTACAAGTTCATCAATAACATCGATCTTATTTTTAGCTTTTAAATTTAACTTGATACAGTTTTTAACTAACATTTTTTCTAGCATTACATTCCTCCAATTTCATATTTTCGTATTTCTATTTCCTTCAATAAATTTTTTGTTGTTTCAAATTTTGCAAGCCCTCTAGAGAAAGCGGTAGCACTACCGGAAGCAATACCATATTTATAGCATTTTTCTAACTCGAAATTATTATTCAGACCATATATAAATCCACCAATCATAGAGTCGCCAGAACCGTTAGAACTAATTAACTCCCCTTTGGGAACACCAGCTATATATACAGAATCCTCTGTGATAAAGATAGAGCCTTTTGCTCCAAGTGAAATAAGTACATTTTGAGCACCTAGAGTTTGCAATTTTTTTCCGGCGTGAATAAGTTCTTCGGTTGTTGAAAAGTTAGTTTTAAAGAATTCATTTATTTCGTCTTGATTTGGTTTAATTAGAAAAACTCCTTTTTTTAAAGCTTTTTCAAAAGGTTCACCACGAGTGTCAAGAATAACTTGAACCCCTTCAGCAAGAGAATCAATGATATCGCTATAAATTGAAGTGGGTAAAGATGTTGGAACACTCCCGGATAAAGAAAGAATATCTCCTTTTTTTAGATTTTTTTTTAAATACTCAAGAAGTTCAGAAACACTTTTAGCTTCAATAGTAGGAGAAGTCCCAGCAATTTCACTTTCTAGTCCGTGGTTGTTGATTTTGATATTTATTCTAGTGTCCTCTTTAACTTTGAAGAGTTTTGTTTTTATGTCATCAGCTTTTAAACTTTCCTCGATAAAAGTACCTGTGAATCCACCAATAAACCCTAAGCAAATTGATTCAGTATTATAGTTTTTTAAAATTTTGGAAACATTTATTCCTTTTCCGCCAGGAAGTTTATATGTTTCTTTGGGGATATTTAAATCTCCTTCAACAAAGGACTCGAAAGATAAAAAGTAGTCCAATGCAGGATTTAAAGTCAATGTATAGATCATTTGGTTACCTCCACTTTTGTTAATTGATAGTATTCTTTTGGAAGAACTGAATCAGTAATCAGAGTTCCCACTCTCAATGAGGAGAAATTGATAAAGCTATTTTTTTCAAATTTTGAATTATCACAAAGAAAAAAAATGTTATTTCCTCTGGAAATAGCTTGACTTTTAACCATGGCCTCCTCAGAATCAGGAGTACTATAACCATCTAAATTAAAAGCGTTAGCTCCAATAAAAACACAGTCAAAATTAAATGTTTTCAAATATTCAACGGCAGAAAATCCAGTTGTACAACTTGTTTTACTTTTGATTTTCCCGCCAATAAGATAACTTTCAATTTCGTAGTTTTCAAGCTCTTCAATTAAATTTAATCCATTAGTGACTACTTTTAAATTAAGTGCTTTTAAGTACTTTATCATTTCTAAAGTAGTAGTACCAGCATCTAAAAATATACATGAGTCATTTTGAATAAAAGATACAGCTAGTTTAGCAATTTTTTCTTTTTCAGTTCTATTGATATTTTTTCTATATTGGATATTGAAATCCTTTGAAATATTTGAAGAAATATTTAAAATAGCTCCGCCATGTACCCTCTTTAATAATTCTTTTTTTTCAAGAGAGGATAGATCTCTTCTAGCGGTCGCCTCAGATATATTGAGAAGCGTAACTATTTCTTTTATTTTTATGCTTTCTTTTTGTTTTAAAAGTTCTAAAATAGAATTTTCTCGTTCTATATTTAACAAATTAATCACCACTTTCTTTATGAAATTATATTATCATAGTGTAGAATAAAAATCAATCATTTTCTTTCAAAAACAATCAAAACAAGTCACGGATAATTATTTAGAGGAATTTAAAGGAATTTTTAGGATAAAATATAATATAAAATGAGGAGGTATTTTATGATGGAAAAATTAGATTTTACAGATAAAATAATAGGAAAAGAAAAATATTTTAATTCAGCTGTGCTTGTTTTAGTTGTGGAGTTAAAGAATAAATTTTATATTTTATTTCAAAAAAGAGCCAAAGGAGTCAGACAGGGTGGAGACATCTCTTTTCCTGGTGGGAAAGTAGAGCAGGGTGAAACAAGTTTAGAAGCGGCCTTAAGAGAATGTTATGAAGAGGTCGGATTATCAGGGGAGAGAATTGAAGTTAAAGGGAAACTAGGAACTTTAATAATTCCTTCTGGGATTTTGGTTGAAGCTTTTTTGGGCTTTATTAAAATGGATGATTTAAATGATTTGAATATAAATGAAAAAGAGGTTGAGGAGTGTTTTTTAATACCTTTAGATTTTTTTAAAACAACTGTTCCAAGAATAGAGAAATTAGAAGTAGAAACAAAACCATACTATGAAGATAATGGAATAAGATATTACTTTCCGGCAAAGGAGTTAAACTTGCCAGAGATGTATCATATTCCATGGAAAAGTCCACCTAGAGAGGTGTATATGTATATATATCAAGATAGAGTTATCTGGGGAATAACTGCTGAAATAGTTAAAGAGGTCTTAAAGTATGTATAAAAAAAGAGACTGATTTTTTTCAGGCTCTTTTTTATTTTTTTTAGATATTTAAAAAATAGATTTTATACTTTGTAGAAAAATAGTAACTGCTAAAAGATCGGCTGCTCCACCGGGACTAATTCTTTTTTCAGAGTATCTCTTTTCAATCTCCTTTAAAAGGGAGATATCTAAAGATGTATTTTGAAAATTAGAGTGAAGTTCCATAGCTTCGGATTTAACACTATTTAAAATATCAATATCGTGTCTGTGTAAAATAGTGGTATCTTCTAAAGAACTCATAAGAAAAATTAGAGTCCTTATCATAGCAGAGTTTACATTTTTTTCCTTTAAAATTGAACTCTCAAATATGTCGATAGCTTCATTAAAGATAATATTTAGACCTTTTTTTACAATTCCTCTCACACCGACAATTCCATGATTTAAAAAAAGTTTTTCTCCATGAGTTAGAGTGGTTTTGGATTTTATATTCTCAAAATCTTTTAAGATATCTTTGCACATCTCTGAGATTAAATTCGAAATATTTTCAAATTTAAGATTTTCAAATTTAGCTTTAGAAGACATAGCAACAGATATTCCCATTAGAAAAATCATTCCCTTATGCGTATTAACATTTTTAGTAGCTTGAAACATCTCTTCTTCAGATATTTTACCCATATATCTAATTTTTTTGAAAATTAAATCTAGAGGAAGAGGAGAGTAACCTGCTTTTGAAACATCTTTTAAGTAGGGACTCATAGCAAAACTACTGTCTAAAAAGGTAAAGAAATCCATATCTTTGTGTGCACCTTGAGTTAGAGGTGAAACAAGACCAAAAGATGGAGAGGCTGACACCTCCAAAACAATAGATTTCAATGCTTTATTGGATAAAAAATTAGATAGAGTCTCTTGAGCCTCTAAAATTTTTAAATTTTGTTCGTATTTTTGTTGGATGATATCTTGTAGTTCTTTATGTGAATGTGCTCCAGTTCGACCACAAATAAAAGCCATATTATTACAGATAAGACATTTTCTTTTTTCTCCACCTAAATCTGTTCTTGAAAAAGCATAACCATTTTCATCAAATATATCAATATCAACACATCTACCAAGAGTATGATTTTCCTCTAGCGACATGGCAATTCTTTTAAGCTCAAGACCTAAACAATCGATTGAAAATATATATGTAGGGCCCTCTATTGAAGAAATATGCTCAGTCGTAAGAATATCGGTATTGAAAATTTCCAAAATCTCTTTTTTAATAGTTTCAACAATAGCCTTAGGAATAAAGTTATTCTTATCTTCCCCGGGGTAATTAGCTCTTAAAACTAGAATTGGTTTTTTAAATTTATTTATAATAGAGTTTTGAATTTCAACTCTTTTTTCTCTCATTAATAAGAACTCTTCTAAATTAAACATAAATTTTAGTGAACAGAACTAGAATTTTTTATTCTGTCTGTAATCTCCTTTCCTTTTTCGGATTGCAAGAACTCTAAAGTTGTAGCAGGAACAATTTTTGAAATTTCATCCCAGTTCCCATCCTTTAATAATTCACGAACATTTGAGGCACTTATAGCAACTTTATCATTTTCTTTTCTAGGTATAATATATACATTCAATCCGAACTCTTTAAAAGTTTCTATCATAGTTTGGTTATATCTATTTGTAATTTCACAAAATGGTTCTTCACCAACAAATCTAGTAGAAATATTGAGTTTTTTACAAAAATGTTCAGCGGTAATTCTTGTGTCAAGTTTCATAAACTCAGTTAGAGAATCATCCTCTTTTCGAAGAAAATAATTGGGAAAAGTTGCTGATGAAATAACATATTTAGAACTTGGAAGAACAGTGACATTTTGTAAATGAGAAGTTCCTTTTTTTACGAGATCAATTCTATCTACAAATGGAAAAGATGATTTATCCTCTTCGACAACTAAAACTAAAATATTATCCATCTCTTGGGAAGCTTTTTCTATAAGGTATAGATGTCCCAACGTAAACGGATTACAATTCATAATTAACAAACCGTTACTTGAATTATCAGACCAATTTAAACTAGTTTTTATATTTGCAATAGTTTTATCAATAGAGTTTAAACCAATCTCTAAAAGGGCAACTTTATCAGTTTTGCTGATAGGTTTAAATCCAACCCCTTTGAAAATATTTTCATTGGATGGTTTTGTAAAAACAAATGAATGAAAAATACCTTGGTCAAAAGATTTATTTAAAAGCGTTGTAACCAGAGTGTTAGTAACACCTTCTCCCCTCATCGAGTCGTCTATTGCAAAACATTTAATGATATCTTTTCCTTTTGATGCGGTAGCAACGATTTCTTCATCCTTTCTTATAACTAAGGAGCAATCAATTGTTTCGTCAAAACTTAGATCAAACTTTTTTAAAAAAGATTTCAGTTCGTTTTTTTGATAATTACTATTTAAATTTATCGTTTCTATATTCATTACTGTTGAACAACTCCCTCTTTAATAATCTGTAATTTGTTGGTTATATCTTCGATATATTGTGTAAAGATACTTTGAGATTCAGTGAGAATCTCACTCTTAGAAAGAGTATACACAGTATAAGATTTATTATTTTCTATCCAAGAATCTTTTTCAATAGATTTTTGGATTAACTGCGTTGCAGTGTAGTCCATTAAATCAGAAAGAGCAGGAGATAGAACTTTTTTAATATGTGGATCTGCAGGTACTAAAAAGGATTTGAAAATAATCGCTTCCTCCGTTAGAATTTTATTCTTTAATTTGTCTTTTGCTTCTTTAGAAGCTTTTCCTTTGGCAATTAGGGCACCACTGCTACCTATTTTAGATGAACCAATAGCCAAAATTTCATTTTCAGAATCAAAAGATGAGGTTATTCTATCGGCATTTTCAGATGTAGACATAGGGTTTTGTAGCTCGGGTAGGTTAGTACATCCGAATAATAAAAATAAAAAAATAGTTGAAATAATTTTTTTTAACATAAAATCCCCCCTGTAAATTTTGTAGACTAAAGACTTGGAACAAAACCAAGTATTTTAATCTCTTCATCATCCAATTTTTCCAAATCTAAAGAGTCTATAGAACTAAAAAAAAGATTCTCTTTTATTTGGTAGGACGAGGTGTTAATTTTACTTTTAGTTAAAATGTAGGTGATATCTCCAGGACTATTTATTTCATTGGGATATTTAGAAAGAAGGTACAATCTGTTATGATTGACTTCTGTAGTATTTATAATAAACCAATCACAATTTTGTAAAGCTAGAATTATCTCTTCAGATAAAGGAGATAAAATATAGCTTATATTTTGAGTATCTGTAAAAAAAGTGTTTAAATTTTGAAAAATTATAGGTTTAACATACTCACCGAAAATTTTTTTTAAACCTAATAAAGAGATAGAATCTTGAATAATAGCAACAGAAAGAGTGTCTTCTAACTTTCTACAAAAGGAGATTATCTCAGTATAAAAACTTTGAACTTCGTTGGCAGATAAATTGGAGAAAGTAGCTAATTTTTTGAAGATAAAAGCTTCTCTTTCAGGTACGTAAACTCTAGCATTTGTTCGCAATTTATTCAAGCCAACTTTATGAACTAAATCCATTCGTTTTAAAATTAACTCTATGATATTTTTATCAACTTCGTCAATTTTTTCTCTTAAATTAGTAAGATTAGTTGTAATTTTAATCACCCATCCTATGAACATTATTAATACATATTTTATAATATAAAGGTATCAAAATCAAATAAATATTGAAATATAGTGAAAAATCTTATAAAATTAGGTATTGAAATATTTTATTAAATAAAGTTTCGGGAGGAAAATTATGAAGTTTTTTTCTTTGAATAAAAAAAAGTATGCGACTTTGACTGTTAAAGAAAATAAATCTAAAGATGAGCAAGGTACAGAAAGAGAAGAAAAAGTTATAAAAAAAACAAAAATCACAGGGCTTTGGGAAAAATGTCCAGAGTGTCATGAGATTATTTACAAAAATGATATTGAACAAAATTTACAAAGATGTCCACATTGTGATTATTACTTTGCTATGAGTGCGAAAGAGAGAATCTCTCTTTTAATAGACAAAGAAACTTTTCAAGAGATGGATGAGAATTTAACTTCGGAAAATCCTTTAGATTTTCCAGGATATACAGAAAAATATAAAAATGCTATGGATAAGACCGGATTACTTGATGGAGTAGTAACTGGAATAGGAAATGTTTTTGGGATTAAAGTGAGCATAGCGGCTATGGATTTTGATTTTCTAGGTGGAAGTATGGGATCTGTTGTAGGAGAAAAAATAACAAGAGCTATCGAAAGAGGTATTGAACTTAAAATTCCTGTAATTATTGTAGCTTCCTCAGGAGGAGCAAGAATGCACGAGGGAATATTATCTCTTATGCAGATGGCTAAAACATCAGCAGCTTTAGAAAAATTAAGGGAAGCAGGACAAATATTTATATCTATACCAGTAAATCCAACAACAGGTGGAGTTACAGCCTCTTTTGCAATGTTAGGGGATATCATTATGACAGAACCAGATGCTTTGATTGGATTTGCAGGTCAAAGAGTAATAGAGCAAACTATAAAACAAAAACTTCCTCACGGATTTCAAAGAAGTGAATTTTTACAAGAGTGTGGGATGATAGACATTATTACTAAAAGAGAATATATGAAGGAAAAACTTCATCTAGTTTTAGGAAATATAGTATAGAACTTGAGGAAAGGAGAGTGAAATGAAGTTTAGTAATGAAATTTTAGATTTAGAGAACAAGATATCGGAATTAATAAATTTTTCTAAAGAAAAGAAAATTGATTTGAGCTCAGAAGTAGAAAAACTTAGTAGAGAAAGAGATGAACTGTTAAAGATATCATATGCTGAAATGACTGACTGGGATAGAGTTTCTATAGCTCGACACCCTGAAAGACCATATACATTGGACTATATAGAGAATATGACAACCGATTTTATAGAGTTACATGGAGATAGATTATGTAAAGATGACGCAGCTATTGTAGGTGGTCTTTGTAAAATTGAGGGGCAAAAAGTCATGATTATTGGGCACCAAAAAGGAAGAACAATAGAGGAAAATATATTTAGAAATTTTGGAATGGCTAGTCCAGAAGGATATAGAAAAGCTTTAAGACTTTTTAAAATGGCAGAAAGATTCTCTTTACCTATTGTAAATCTAATTGATACAGCTGGAGCATATCCTGGTATAGAAGCTGAAAAGCATGGTCAAGGAGAAGCAATAGCAAGAAACTTAATGGAGATGTCTGGATTAAAAGTTCCTGTGATATCAGTTGTTATAGGAGAGGGCGGATCTGGTGGAGCGCTAGCTCTAGGAGTGGCAGACAAAGTATATATGCTAGAAAATGCAGTATATTCTGTAATTTCTCCAGAGGGATGTGCGGCTATTTTATACAAAGATTCATCGATGGCACCTGAAGCTGCGAATAACTTAAAAATATCAGCTAAAAGTTTACAGAGTTTAGGAATAATTGATGGAATAGTAAAAGAACCTTTAGGAGGAGCACACAGAGATTATAAGTGTGTAGCAAATGACCTGAAAAGTGTTATTTTATCATCACTTTTAGAGTTATTAAAATTAGATGTAGATACTTTGTTAAAAAATAGATATAATAAATTTAGGAAAATGGGAAGTTTTTTAGAAAAAACAATTTAACTATATTTTTATAGAAAGTGTCGGAGGTGTTTATTGTAGTTATGAAAAGAATAGCAATTTTAACGAGTGGTGGAGATGCCCCAGGAATGAATGCCGCTGTAAGAGCCGTAACTAAGGTAGCGTTGTCAAAAGGAATGGAAGTATTTGGAGTAAAAAGAGGATACTTAGGAATGCTTCATGATGAAATATTCCAAATGAATGGAAGTCATGTATCTGGAATTATTGATAGAGGTGGAACGGTTCTTTTAACAGCAAGATGTTTAGAGTTCAAAGATTCTAAGTTCAGAGCTATAGCAGCAGAAAACTTAAAAAAAAGAGGAATTGAAGGGATAGTTGTGGTAGGTGGAGATGGTTCATATAGAGGAGCGGACTTACTATCAAAAGAACACGGTATTAAGGTTGTAGGATTACCTGGAACTATAGATAATGATATCATAGGAACAGACTACACAATAGGATTTGACACTTGTTTAAATACAATTTTAGATGCTATGTCTAAACTAAGAGATACAGCAACATCACATGAAAGAACGATTTTAATGGAAGTTATGGGAAGACATGCTGGAGATCTAGCTCTCCATGCAACATTGGCAGGTGGAGGAGATGGAATACTTATTCCAGAAATAACAGAGCCAATTGAGATGCTTGCATACCAAATAAAAGAGAGAAGAAGACAAGGGAAACTACACGATATAGTTCTGGTTGCAGAAGGTGCTGGAAGTGTATTTGAGATAGAAAAACAGCTTAAAGAGATAGTGACAACAGAGGTTAGAAGTGTAGTTTTAGCCCATGTTCAAAGAGGTGGAACTCCTTCTGGATTTGACAGAGTTTTGGCAACAAAAATGGGTGCTAGAGCTGTAGAGATTCTTGAGTCTGGAGAAGGTGGAGTAATGGTTGGTATTGAGAGCAATGAACTTGTAACTCATCCAATATCTTTTGCTTGGGAAGGAACTAGAAAATACGATATTAAAAAAGATTATGAATTAGCTTTAACACTTTGTAAATAGGAGTTGATAACCGATGATTACAGTTTTAGATGTTGTTAGAAAAGAAAGAAGAAAAAATAAGATTAAAAGAGATATTGAAGATAACGATAGAAAAGTTAGAGACAATAGAAAAAGAGTGGATCTTTTGACGAACTTAAAAGAGTACTTAAAGCCAGGAATGAGTTATGAAGAGATCATTGATATCATAGAAAATATGAAAGGTGATTATGAGGATAGAGTGGATGATTATATTATAAAGAACGCTGAGCTAGGAAAAGAAAGAAGAGAAATTTCTAAAAGTATAAAGGAAATTACTAGAAATTTAGCTCCTAAAATGCTTCCAGTTGAGAAAAAGTAAAAGGAGAAACAATGGCAACTAAATCACTAGAAATATTGATAGATGAATTTAATAGACTTCCTGGAATTGGAAGGAAAAGTGCAACAAGACTAGCTTTTCATGTTTTAGAAATGTCAGAACAAGAGGTTGAAAGGTTTTCAAGTGCTTTGAAATCAGTGAAGGAAACTGTTAAAAGATGCTCTATTTGTGGAAATTTCAGTGAGGAAGATATCTGTGAAATATGTAGAGATGAGTTTAGAGAAAAAGATATAATCTGTGTTGTAGAGGATAGTAGAGATATTATTCCTCTGGAAAAAACGAACAGATACAAAGGGAAGTACCATGTTTTAAATGGAAAGATTGATCCTTTAAATGGTATGACTCCTGATAAATTAAACTTGAAGCCTTTGCTTGAAAGAGTGGCAAAAGAGGAGATAAAAGAGATTATACTTGCTTTAAATCCGGATTTAGAAGGAGAAACAACAGGGTTGTATTTAACAAAACTTTTAAAACCATTTCAGGTAAAAATAACAAAGATAGCCAGTGGAATTCCCATGGGAGGAAATATTGAGTTTGCGGATGTAGCTACAATATCAAGAGCCTTAGATGGAAGACAAGAGATGTAAAAAAAGTCGGATTTTGATCCGACTTTTTTTTATCTATTTTTTAATTCAAAAATACTTTTTTCTAAGCAGTCCAATGTGAATCTGACTCTATCTTCACGGGCATTTTCACCCATATGTCCGATTCTTACAACAGAACTACTCAAAGGACCATAAGACCCAGAGAGTAATATGTTATATTTTTCTCTCATATGAGTTATAAGCTCTGCAGGTGTTATTCCAACAGGAGGAAGGAAAGCTGTGACTGTAGGAGAAAAATTCTCTTCAAGATATAAAGAGCACCCAATATTATTTAACTTCTCAATACAGAGATCCCTCATCTCCAAATGTCTATCAAAAACTCTATAGACAGTTTCTGATAGAAGGTTATCAACCGCTGTTCCAAAACTTATGATATCACTTGCAGGCATAGTATAAGGAAAAACTTTTTTCTCTTCAATATTTTTCCAAAGTAAAAGATTGCAGTAGAAAGATGGAATAGGTGAAGATCTATTTTCCATAGCCTTCCAAGCGTCGTCACTCACTGCTAAGACAGTTAAACCTGGGGCAGCTGAAAACACTTTTTGTGAAGCCGATAAAGCGATATCAACGCCCCATTCGTCAGTTCTAAAATCCACTCCTCCAAGAGCTGCAACAGTGTCTACAACAGTTAAAATGCCCTTAGACTTCAATAGCTTACATATAGGAGCAATGTCGTTTAAAAGCCCACTAGGGGTATCGCAGTGAACTAAAGTTGCATATTTATAGTTTGAATCTTTATTTAAAAAATTTTTAAGAGATTCTAAATCAACACTTTTTTTCCAACTGGATTCAAACACCGTAACTTTTCCACCATAAGGTTCAATAAGTTCTTTGAAACCTTCTCCAAAGACTCCGTTGGAAATGACTAAGACACGATCTCCATTTTCAGTCAATGAAGCACATGCAGAATCCAGCCCAAGCATACCTTCTCCATTCATAATGATAATCTTAGATTTTTCCGTTCCTAAAAAGTTTGAAAGTCTATGGCAAACAAATCTGTAGTAAGATAAAAAATCAGAATCTAAATCGGGATTTCCAAAAACTTTACTTCTAGCATGAAGAACATTACCTGAAACGGTAGTAGGTCCAGCAGTCATCATTAAATAGTTTGGTCTGTAGAATAACATTTTTAACTCCTCCTTGATAATTTATTTTTTACAAGAAAAATAACTAACTCTATATGTCAATATAGTTGATTTAAAACTTTTTGTCAAAGAATATGAGGAGTTTTTAAAACCGGTAACTCCAGTTTTTTTAAGATGTTTTAATGCATCTATAGGGGAATTAAACTTCAATACAAACTCTTCGGTTTCATATTTTATATCTGAATAATATCTGTTCAAAACAGTCAAGATTTCACTACAACTTAAATAGTTGAGCGAAATTCCAAAATGCTGAAAAATTTCAATTAAATTACCTTTAGAATAGATAGAGAAAATTAATTCGGGCGAATTTTCAGAAATTCGTTTGATTAAATTTTCAAAATTATCAACCCATTGAAAAGCTGAGCTTGAAAGTACGAGGGAATACTTCTCTAACTTTAAATTTTCCATATCTTCAATAAAAAACTTATTGTAGGAAAATTCAGAAAAATATTTGGCTGTGTCAAAGATATCATTTAAATCCAGAATATTGAAATTTAAATTATTATAAAATGTTTTGGTGAAAACTCCAGTTCCACAACCTAGTTCAAGAATAGATTGATATTTTTTACTACAATCTATAAAACTAAATAATTTTTCAGCAACTTTTTTTTGAGTGATAGCATTTTGGTCATAATTTATAAATTGTTTATTAAAATTCATTTGTTTCACTAATAATATTCCTCCAGCTAATAAAAGATTTAAATGGATAATGTTCACACTCCAAACGAATCACGTGTGAATTCTCATTTTGATAAAATTTCGATTGTTTAGAATAAGGGATAATTCGATCCATTTTTCCTAAAAAAACTTTGTCGAAAGATATATGTCTAGTTGGTTGATTTTCAAGGATATAAAGCAGCTCATCTTCAAGTTTTTTCAAATCTATTTTTTCTTTGAAGAGGTCTCTAGGAGCACCCATATTATCATAAAATTTCAGTATATTTTCATTGGAGATAGTTTTTAGTGTGAGAGTGAACATCTTTGGAGATATACCAAATCTTCCAATAATATATGGTGTTCCATTAATGGCAATGGAAGAACATTTTAAATTAGGATTTTCTAAAATAAATTTAGAAGCGTAAAAAACTCCAAAAGACCAACCGACAACAAATATTTTTTTAAAATCTGAAAAATTAATATGACTTGTAGAATAAGGGAAACTTAAACATTCTAATTTATACCCCTTTTCTAAATAGAGGTGGTCAATAGTATTTTTATCCATTCCCCATCCATTAAAAAATATTATTAATTGCATAGTTTAACTCCTCAAAAAAATTAATTATATCATTTTCAGAAATGTTGGGAGAAAGTCCAAGTCTTATTCTTGATGTTCCTTTGGGAACTGTGGGTTCTTTAACTCCATATACAAAATATTTTTTAGAATTTAAGTGGTCTATAATTTTGTCAAGTTTAGAATTATTTCCAATTATTATTGAAATAATATGAGTTGTTGATAAAGTTTTCATATTATATTTTTCTATAAGACTATGTGAAAGCTCTGTGAGTTTCTTTAGTTTTAATTTTCTATTGTAAAAAGTATTCATATGTTCAAGTATGAATAGATTCCAAGCTGTGTTAATAGGTGGTAAAGCTGTTGTATATATGAATTTTCTGCCTCTATTGACGATGTAATCTTTATACAATTGATCACAAATTAGATATGAACCAGTTGAGGCACCACCTTTTCCGAGAGGGATGGTGAGGAAATCTACGTGTTCAACAGAATCCATTTCATGGCATATTCCAAAGGAATGAACAGCAAAAGAGTGAGCTTCATCTATCATAAGTAAAAAATTAAACTCTTTTTTTAAATCAATAAGTGCTTTTAAATCGACACAGTCACCATCCATGCTATATATAGTTTCAGAAATAACTAGAATGGTATCATATTTTTCTAAATTTTTAACTAAGATTGAACGCAGATGATCTAAATCAAGATGTCTATATCTTAAAAGAGTAGCGCCGCTATGAATAATGCCATCGTGTATGCTGGCATGATTTAGTTTATCGCTTATAACCAATGTGTCACTATTACAAAACGTTTCAATGACACAGCAGTTACAATCAAAACCACTATTGAATAAAAGTCCTGATTTTTTATAAATGAGCTCAAGTTTATTTTCTAACTTTTCTATAAGAGGGTAAGTACCACTTATAAGTCTAGAAGAACTAGAGGTAAGAGGTAAATTCTTAGCGCTATTATAAAAATTTTGAATAAGACAGGAGTCAGTTCCTAATCCCATATAGTCATTGGATGACAGGTTTACAGAAGTATTATCAATAGTTTTTAAAACTCTAAAACAATTTTTATTTTTGAAGTCATTTAATTCTTTTATAATTTTTTCTTTTAACATAATTAATCACCTAAGAAATATTATACATAAAAAGTAAAAAAAAAGCCATCGAAAGGTACTAAGTGTATTTTTTGTAAAGCTAGATTTAAAAATATAATGTGCATTTTTTATAATTGTTGCATTTTAATTTGCTAAATGCTATTATTTGTTTAATAAAATTAGATACAACATATAATTAAAGTGTACATCAATTTGAAAGGAGTTAATATGAAATTAACAGAGAGGCAAAAAGAAATAGTTGAAATAATAAAAAAACATGGACCTATAAAGGGTGACGATATAGCAAAGATGATATATATAACAAGATCAGCATTGAGAACTGATTTTTCTATTTTAAAAAAAATGTCAATTATAAAATCTAAACAAAAGGTTGGATATACATATAATGAAGCATTTGTAGAATCTAGTAATAAAACACTAGTAAAACATATAATGGGTGTACCGATAACAATAGATGAGAGCTACTCCGTTTATAAAACAGTTCTATTGATGTTTGAAAAAGATATAGGGACAATTTTTATAACAAAAGATGGGAATCTATCAGGAATAGTTTCTAGAAAAGATTTACTTAGAATAGCTATTGGTAAAAGGGATATTGAACAAATTCCAATAAATTTAATAATGACAAGAATGCCTAATATAGTATTTTCAACAGAGGATGAAACAATAGAGGATTGTGTAAAAAAAATTATAGAGCATGAAATTGATTCTGTACCTGTTGTCAGAATTATGGAGAGAAATGGGAAAGAGACCAATAAAGTGGTTGGAAGATTTACTAAAACTAATGTAAGTAAATTATTACTTGATATTTTAGAAAATAAAAATAAAAAAGATTAAGAAAGCAGGGGATAAAGATGAAAAATATATATATATTCAATGAGAGCTATGGATTAAATAAAATGATTTTAGGAGGTAAAGGGGCCAATTTAGTTGAGATGCAAAGAATAGGGCTGCCAATTCCTAATGGTTTAATAGCAACGACAACAGCTTGTAAAAATTATTTTAAAAATGAAAATACTTTGACTGACGAGATGTTAAAAGAGATATCTGGAGGAATAGAAAAACTTGAAATTGAAACAGGGAAAACATTTGGTGGTGAAAACCCTTTATTAGTTTCAGTGAGATCAGGAGCTCCTGTATCTATGCCAGGAATGATGGATACAATACTAAATTTAGGATTAAATGACTCCACTGTGGAGAGATTAATAAAAAAAATAGGGAACGAAAGATTTGCTTATGATATATATATTAGATTTATAGAGATGTTTTCTGAAATTGTAAAGGAAGTAGAAAAGGAAAAGTTTCACTCTTTAAAAAATAGCATGAAAGGTAAATCTTATAAAGAAATTATAGAAAGCTATAAACAATTGTATAAGGTTGAAACTGGAGAAGATTTTCCAGATGAACCTGAAAAGCAAGTTGTTATGGCAATTGAGTCGATTTTTAGATCTTGGAATAATGAAAGAGCAAAAATATATAGACAGATACACGGTATAAATGAGGATATGGGAACTGGAGTTGTTGTTCAAGAGATGGTTTTTGGAAACTTCAATGAACTTTCAGGAACTGGAGTTGCCTTTACAAGAAATCCATCTACAGGTGAAAATTTAATATTTGGAGAATATTTATTAGAAGCTCAAGGAGAGGATATTGTCGCTGGGATAAGAACGCCAGAGCCACTTGTAACAATGAAGGATCAGTTACCTGAAATATATGATGAGTTTGTTAAAATAGCTAATATTTTAGAGAAGCATTATGGAGATATGCAGGATATAGAGTTTACTATAGAGGATGGAAAATTATTTATACTTCAAACTAGAAATGGAAAGAGAAGTCCACATGCATCTGTAAAAATAGCGATAGATATGGTAAAAGAAGGACTTGTAGAGAAAGAGGATGCAATATTGATGGTAGATACAGAGCTTCTACCTCAGATTTTCAATGGAACATTTGAGGAGAGTGATATTGTAGGAAAAAAGTTACTAGGGAAAGGATTACCAGGTTCAGCGGGAGTAGCTGTAGGAAAAGTGGTTCTTTCCACAGAAAAAATAAAAGAGGGAGAATCTGTAATTTTAGTAAGAGTGGAGACTTCGCCGGAAGATATCAAAGGTATGAGTTTAGCTAAGGGGATTGTGACTGTTAAAGGTGGAGCGACATCTCATGGAGCAGTTGTAGCTAGAGGTATGGGAAAATGCTGTATAACTGGTTGTGAAGAGATAAAAATAGATAAAAGTGAAAGTTTCTTTACAATAAATGGTGTTGTTGTAAAGGAAGGGGATATTATATCTATAAATGGATATAATGGCGAAATTTATAAAGATGCAATCAAGTTAAAAGTTGGAGAAATAAATGGTGATTTAAAAGAGTTTTTAGAGTGGTGTAAAGAGTATAAAACACTTGAGGTTAGAATGAATGCAGACACTCCAAAAGATGTTGAGGTAGGAAGAAACTTCGGAGCAGAAGGGGTTGGACTTTGTAGAACAGAGCACATGTTTTTTGAGGATGAAAAGATATGGAATGTGAGAGAGATGATTATAGCCACAACAAAAGAAGAAAGAGAGCTGGCTTTAAAAAAATTATTGGAACTTCAAAAGATAGATTTTAAAAGTATGCTATCAAAAATGGATGGATTACCAATGAACATAAGACTTTTAGATCCACCGTTTCATGAGTTTTTACCTAAAACAGAAAAGGACATAGAAAAACTAGCACTACTTTTAAAGAGATGTCCTAAAGAAATTACAGATAGAATAAAAGAATTGAAAGAGGAAAATCCAATGTTGGGTCATAGAGGGTGTAGATTAGCAGTGACATTCCCTGAGATATATGAGATGCAAGCCAGAGCAATAATTGAATCTACAATCGAATCTAAGAGAAACGGTGTAGAGTGTGAAATTGAAATTATGATACCTTTTATAGGTGGGATCAGTGAGTTTAAATATATAAAAGAAAGAATATTGGAAACAATACAAAAAGTTTTTGACCAATATAATGAGAGCATAGATTATAAATTGGGAACAATGATGGAGCTGCCAAGAGCCTGTTTAATTGCCAATGAAATTGCTGAAGAGAGTGCATTTTTCTCTTTTGGAACAAACGACTTAACTCAGACAACATATGGAATATCTAGAGATGACTCTATAAAATTTATTGATCATTACAAAGCAAAAAATATAATGAAAAGAGACCCGTTCCAATCAATAGATACCCGAGGAGTTGGAAAATTGATAGTTTTGGCAAAAGAACTTGGGAAATCAGTAAAACCTGATATAAAAATAGGTGTATGTGGAGAACATGGAGGAGATCCTAAAAGTATAGAATATTTTAATGAATTAGGATTTAACTACATAAGCTGTTCACCATTTAGAGTCCCTACAGCAATCGTGGCATCAGCACAAAGTGCAATATTAAAGAATAGAGGCATCTAGATGAATATGAAAGAGGAAGATTTAAAATATTTAAAACTTCTTTCCAAAAATTTTCCAAGTATAGATGAAACAGCAACAGAGATAATAAATTTAGAGGCAATCCTATCTTTGCCTAAAGGAACAGAACATTTTATTAGTGATATTCATGGAGAATATGAAGCTTTTAATCATGTTTTGAAAAATTGCTCGGGAGTAATAAAAGAAAAAATAGAGTTTATCTTTGGGGGAAGTATACTTGAAAAAGAGAGGAATCAGTTAGCAACAGTAATATATTATCCTAAAGAAAAGATAGAAATGATTGAAGCTTTAGGGGAAAATATGGAGCTATGGTATAAAAAAACAATAGATAGAATTTTAAAAGTTTTACAAGTGGTTTCTTCTAAATATACCCGATCAAAAGTTCTAAAAGCTATGACTAAGGACTTTTCATACATAATTCAAGAGCTTTTGTATGAAAGAGGAGAGGAGAAGAATAAAAAAGATTATGTGAAAGGCATTGTTAATACAATAATAGATATTAATAGAGGAAAAGAGTTTATAATAAACGTTTCTAATTTAATTCAAAGATTGGTTATAGATAATTTGCATATAGTTGGGGATATCTATGATAGAGGACCGTACCCACATAAAATAATGGATAGATTGATGGGGTATCACAATGTTGATATTCAGTGGGGGAATCACGATATCTTATGGGTTGGAGCGGCATGTGGGCAAAGGGCGTGTATAGCAAACGCTATTCGTATATGTTTGAGATACTCTAACAAGGAGATTTTAGAGGATGGATATGGAATAAATCTATTACCATTAGCAACATTAGCTATGGAAATATACGATCAAGACAGCTGTAGAATATTTAAACCTAAAATTAAAAGTAAAATAGATGAAAAAGATTTAGAGTTGATATCTAAAATGCATAAAGCTATTTCAATAATCCAATTTAAATTAGAGGGGGAAGTTATAATGAGAAACCCGACATTTAAAATGGAAGATAGATTGATTTTAGATAAAATAGACTCAGAAACTTATCAAGTAGATTTAAATGGAGAAAGGCATCAGTTGTTGGATGATTATTTTCCAACAGTGGAAAAAAGTATGCCATATGAGCTTTCACTTAAAGAAAAAGAAGTTATGGATGGACTTTTGAGAAGTTTTAGGAATAGTGAAAAACTCCAAGAACATATAAAGTTTATTTTGGAAAAAGGAAGTGTTTATTTAAAGCGAAACTCAAATTTATTGTTTCATGGATGTATTCCATTGGATGAAAAGGGTGGTTTTAGAGAGGTAGATATTTTTGGTAAAAAATATTCAGGAAAAAGGTTACTTGAAAAGTGTGATCAGCTATGTAGAGAGGGATATTATGATGACAAAAACACTCAGGCCAGAGATTTTATATGGTATTTGTGGTGTGGAAAAGATTCCTCTTTATTTGGAAAAGATAAAATGAAAACATTTGAAAGATATTTTTTAGAGGATAAAAGAACTCATAAAGAGATGTATGATTCTTACTATCAGTTTTCAAATACAAAAGAAACCGCCAATAGAATATTGAATGAGTTTGATATAAAGGATGGGTGTGCACATATAATAAACGGGCATGTACCTGTAAGGGTAAAAAAAGGAGAAAGACCAATAAAAGGAGAGGGAAAGCTTCTTTTAATAGATGGTGGATTTTCTAAAGCGTATCAGGATACAACAGGGATAGCAGGTTATACTTTGATTTTTAATTCGCGTGGAAAAAGACTTGTCTGTCATGAACCTTTTGAAAATTTAAAAAACACTATAGAAAAATGTTTGGATATAAAATCAACAAATGAAGTGGTGGATTATCGAGAGATTAAGTTAAAAGTAAGAGATACGGATATAGGAAAAGAATTAGAGAGTCAAGTAAAAGAGTTGAAAAAACTTTTGGATTGTTATAAAAAAGGAATTATAAAAAATAGCTGAAATTTAAAAAATTCAGCTATTTTTTGTTTTCTTAAAATGAAAGCTTAAAAAACTTGTAATTAATATAGTTTTAGTATATAATCTTTATGTAATTAGTAAAGAATATAAAGAGGTTGATATAATGATTTTTCAAAGAACAGAGCTATTGATAGGAGAAGACAATTTAATAAAATTAAAAAAATCTCACGTGATAGTGTTTGGAGTAGGTGGAGTGGGTGGATTTACCGTGGAAGCCCTGGTGAGAGCAGGTGTTGGGGAGATCACAGTTGTTGATTTTGATACAGTAGATTTAACAAACCTGAATAGGCAGATAATTGCAACTCAAGAAACTATTGGAAAAGATAAAGTTGAAGTTATTAAAGAAAGAGCGCTCTCAATAAATCCCGATATAAAAATAAACACATACAAAGAAAAGTTTTTTTATGATAAAAAAGAGGGGATTTTTTCTTTAGATAAAAGGTATGATTATATAGTGGATGCTATAGATATTGTAACTGCCAAATTAGATTTAATTATAATAGCTAAAGAATTGAATATTCCGATAATTTCATCAATGGGAACTGGAAATAAAATAAATCCAATGATGTTGGAGATAGCAGATATAAATAAAACATCTGTATGTCCGTTAGCTAAAGTGATGAGACAGGAATTAAAAAAAAGAAGAATAAATAAATTAAAAGTTATTTATTCAAGAGAATTACCTATGAAACCAAAGAGAACAGAAAATAATAGAGAGAAGCAAACTAATGTGGGAAGTATATCTTTTGTTCCTTCAGTTGCAGGATTAATAATAGCAAGTGAAGTTATCAAAGATATATGTGGTTTAAAAAATGGAGGAGGAAACTGATTATGAAAAAAATAGGAATATTTTATGGAACAACATCAGGAATAACAGCAGGAATTGTTGATGAGATAGAGTTTTATTTGAAAGGAAAAGAGTATCAAGTTTATGATGTGGCTGAAGGTGTAGAGGAGATGAAAAATCTAGAGAATTTAATTTTAGTTTCTCCTACTTATGGAGTGGGAGAGTTACAAAGAGATTGGGAAAAAACTTTTGAAGAGTTTAAAGGGATAGATTTTACTGGAAAAGTGGTTGGAATAGTAGGTGTAGGGAATCAACTAGCTTTTGGAGAGTCATACGTAGGCGCTATGAGAAAATTGTACGATGTAGTATCAAGAAAGGGAGCAACTATTGTAGGATTTACTTCAACAGAAGGGTATAGATATGAGGAAACAGAGTCTGTAATTGATGATAAATTTATAGGATTGGCATTGGATGAGAGCAACCAAGATAATGAAACTCCAGATAGAATAAAGGCTTGGGTAGAGGAGATTATGCCTAAGTTTAACTAGGAGGAGATATGTTGTTTAAAAATTATAAAACTTTAAGTAAAATTGAAGTTAAAGAAAAACTTAAAGATAAAAATACGATACTTTTAGATGTTAGAACTGAAGATGAGTATTACGAAAAAAAATTATCAGAAACTATTAACATACCATTGGATGAGCTAGAGGAAAGAATAGCGGAACTCAATAAAGAAAAAACTTATATAACATTTTGTAGAAGTGGGATCAGATCGAAAACAGCAGCACTGATACTTTTAGAAGAGGGATTTAGAGCAGTGTATAATTCACAGGAAGGAATATCTACTTGGGAATAGATTTGACATTCAATACCAGATATGTTATTATAATAAAAAATAAAAAAAGGAGAGTTTTATGAAAAAAGATCAAGTTATATCGAAAAATGTAAATAGACAACCCATACCCCCTAGATAGGGATTTGTGTTTTAAACATTGATAGATGTTTAGGTACAGATCCATTTTGTGTTACAAATTTGGATCTGTATCTAAGGGAGATAACTTGAAGAGTATTTTATAAAATTCTTTAAAATAGAGCCACCTAGATACAACTGTATTTAGGTGGCTTTTTTTATTTAATAAAAATCGGAGGAGTGAAAAATGGTAGGAGTAGAAACGTTTATAACTTTTGGAGTATATCTATTATTTCTAATAGGTGTTGGAGTTTATTTTTATGGAAAAACAACAAATTCGCAAGACTATTTAATTGGTGGAAGAGGGGTAGGAAGTTGGGTGACGGCACTTTCAGCACAGGCTAGTGATATGAGTGGATGGTTGTTGATGGGATTACCAGGGGCTGTATATATGTCGGGGTTTGGGCAAATTTGGGTAGTAATTGGATTGACTATTGGAACATATCTTAACTGGAAGTATATAGCGCCAAAACTAAGAGTAGAAACCGAAATCGAAGATACATTGACATTACCTACATTTTTAGAAAAAAAATTAAAAGATGAAAGTGGTACAATAAGAAAGGTATTGTCTTTAGGAACACTTTTCTTTTTTACAATATACTCATCTTCAGGACTTGTAGCTGCAGGAAAGTTATTTGAGTCGATCTTGGGAATAGATTATAAGGTTGCGGTGGTAATAGGGACGTTAACAATAGTTATATATACATTTATGGGAGGGTATTTAGCATCTTGTTGGACAGATTTTTTTCAAGGGGGGCTGATGTTTATAGCAATTATAGCTGTTCCAATAATGGCTTATTTAGAGATAGGAAGTGTAGAAAATATAAAGAGTGCTATTGAGTTGAAAGGACTTTCATTAAATATATTTAAGTCTTCTGGACAAAATATTGGGGTATTGAGCGTTCTGTCGTCTTTAGCTTGGGGTCTTGGTTATTTTGGTCAACCTCATATACTGGTGAGATTTATGAGTATAAAAGATGTCAATGAATTAAAAAAATCAAGAAAAATAGCAATGGTTTGGGTGATTATTTCTTTGATTGGATCAATCTTGATTGGGATTTTAGGTGTTGGAATTTTTAAAGATGTGTCTCATTTGGGTGGAGATTCTGAAAAAATATTTATATATATGATAAAGAGATTGTTTAATCCATGGATAGCAGGAATTATGCTTGCCGCTGTATTATCTGCTATAATGTCTACAATTGATTCGCAACTTCTTGTATCATCGACGACTTTAACAGAAGATTTTTATAAATATATGAAAAAAGATGTTTCAGATCAAGAGATTATGTGGATTGGAAGAATATGTGTAATAGTTATAGCTTTTTTAGCACTTTTATTTGCACTTAATCCAAATGCTAAAGTTCTTTCTTTAGTATCGTATGCATGGGGTGGATTTGGAATAATTTTTGGACCAGCAATAATATCGGTTTTATATATGAAAGATGTTCAAGCTAAAAGTGTTTTACATGGAATAATTGCAGGTATAGTTGTTTTTCTAGGATGGAAAATCCTTAAATTAGATAATTATATGTATGAGTTGTTGCCTGGATTTATAGCAAATTTTTTGACTGTCTATATAAGTGAAAAAATATATATAAAAAAAATAGTAGAACTTTAATAGAAGGCACAAATTATTTTGTGCCTTCTTCTAATTTTAGAAGAGCTTCTTTCAGACTTAAACCATAGGCATAGCCGGTTAAAGATCCTTTAGAACCGATAACTCTATGGCAAGGAACAACAATTGGAAGAGGATTTTTATTATTAGCCATTCCAACTGCCCTACAGGCTTTTGGATTTCCAATTCTAATAGCGATCTCTTTGTAGCTAACTGTTTGTCCATAAGGAATTTTTAAAAGCTCATTCCAGACTTTGTTCTGAAAATTCGTTCCATTAAATTTTATTGGAAATGTGAATATTTTACGCTGACCATTAAAAAATTCAAGAATTTCTAAAAAAGCATTTTCTATCACAGGATCTAATTTTAATTTTTTTTCTGAGATAGGATTGTTAAGTTCAATTTTAACAATATAACTATCAATACTTTCTATTTTTAGCAGTCCAAACTCAGTTTCAAAGAGATAAAAATATTGGTTCATAAAAACCTCCTAGAGTGAAAAAATAATCTACGACAAGTATACTTTAAAAATAAAAAATTAACAATTTAAATATATAAAATGTATACAATAACAATCTAAAATACTTTAAAAAAAGAATTTAATGTAGTATAATTAATCGTTATGGTTTAATTATTACGATTAATTAAAAGGGAATTAAGTGGAAATCTTAAGCGGTCACGCCACTGTAAAACGGACGAAAATAACAAAGCCACTGAGGAAACTTGGGAAGGGTTATTGGAGAATGAAGTTGAGTCAGGATACCTGCCATAAAAACAAAACTGCGAGAGACAGAAATAGGAGGATTAAATGAACAAAAATTTTATGGTGGTGGGACTACTTTTAACGGCTGGGATTGCTTCAGCACAAGACAGTATAATAAAATTAGATGAAAGTGTTATAACAAGTGAGAATTCAGATGCTACAATTGCGGATATTCCTAAAAATATAACAGTTTTAACAGGGGAAGAAATAGTTCAAAGAGGGGCTCAAACGGTAGCTGAAGCGTTGAAGCTAGTTTCTAGTGTTACGGTGAGAGATATGGGTGGAGCAGATGCTCAGTTTGATGTGAGAGGTCAAGGAGCTACATCTAAATCAAATGTAATTGTTTTGTTGGATGGAGCACCGTTGAACTCAATAGATATGTCAGGATATAAGACGAGTCAAATACCTGTCGATACAATAGAGAGAATAGAAGTAATTCCCTCGGGAGGAGCAGTTTTATACGGTGATGGAGCAATAGGTGGAACTATAAATATCGTAACAAAAGCGCCGTTAAATAAAACTAACTATGGACATATAGGGCTAGAAGTAGGGTCTTATGGAATGTTAAAAAAAGAGGTAGGTTATGGAACTAAAATAGGTGAAAAACTTTTAGTTGAAATTGATTATTTAGATAGAAAAAAAGATGCTTATAGAGATTATCAAAAGGATAATTTAGAAAGTTTTGGGCTTAGAACGAAATATAATTTAGAAAATGGGTATTTAGGTTTGAAATATAATTATTCAAAAACAGATTTTAGATCTGCAGGAGCTTTAACTAAAGAGGAAGTGGATCAAGATAGAGAGCAATCAAGTCCAATGGCGTGGAAAGTTGATGGGAAAACAGAAAAAAATAATTTTTCAGGGGATTATGTTTATGAGATAAATTCAGAGTTGGAATTTAAACTACTTGGTACATATACAGATGAAAACTACTATTCAAAAACAAGAGACTATAAAACAAAGGTTGGCTATGTAAAACCTCAAATGAAATATAAATACACAGATGAAAGCTACTTAGTTTTTGGAACGGATTATTATGATGGTGAAACAGAAATAAAAAAAGGAAGTAATTTAGAAAAAAGTTCATTCGGTGGATATTTAATAAATAGTTATAAAAAAGATAATTTCAAATTAACTCAAGGGTATAGAAGACAAAATATAGAGTATAAAGATAGTCTGGTTGATGAAAAGAAAAAATTCAAAGAGGATGCATTAGAGTTGACAGCGAGCTATCTATATTCTGAAAGTGGCTCAACATATCTGAGTTACACTAAAGGTTTTAGAACCCCAAATACAGATGAGTTAGCTTATTGGGATTCAAACAATGATTTTAAATCACAAACTTCAGAAACTTATGAATTAGGTGCAAAAGATTTTATAGGAAATACATATGCCTCAGGATCAATTTTTTATATAGAGACAGAGAATGAAATTTTCTTTGGATTGACAGATTCAGGGGATAAAAAAAATAGAAATTATGATGGGACAACTAAGAGAAAAGGTGCTGAAATATCTTTAGAACATTATTTTGATAAGTTGACAATTTCAGAATCATTGACATATATGGAGACAGAGTTTAAAGATGGGAAAGAGATTCCGGGAGTTCCTAAAGTTAAAGCAGTATTAAATTTTAACTATAAAATGACAGATAAGTTGACACTTAATAACTCTTGGGAATATTATGGAAAAATGTATGCCAATAGTGATGAGGAAAATAAAGGTGAAAAAGTTGATGATTATATTTTAAGTGGAGTATCTTTAAATTATAATTTTGGAAATGGATTGATAATAAATGGTGGAGTTAATAATCTATTTAATGAAAAATATTATGAATATGTAGGATATGGATCAAAAGGAAATAGTTATTACCCAGCAGCAGAAAGAAACTATTATGCAGGCTTTAAATATAGCTTTTAATTTAAAAAGAGGGACACCTCTTTTTTTATTTTCGAAAAAAATATAAAACAATAAAATATTTTGAGAGTGTATCAGAAAGGTATTCTCTTCTTTGTTTTTTGTACAGATAAATTTTTTCTATATTATGATATAATAGTATAAAAAGTTTTTTAGAGCTGGGGGTTAAGGTGTATAAAATATTAGGTTTATTTTTTTATTTATTCAGTTTAAGTTTTTCAGAAACTGTGGTTGATGGTTTAGGAAGAGAGATAGAAATTCCATTGAAAGTAGAGAGAATAGTATCCACAGTTCCGTCAAATACAGAGCTGATAATAGATATGGGTTTGATTGATAAAATAGTAGGAGTAGATATCTACTCGGAGAAGATATCACAAGAATTAAAAGGTTTAGGAGTTTTAAATACAAATGCTTTAAACGAAGAGAAAATAATTGAGCTAGCACCAGACTTAGTTATTGCATCTTCTCACAATCTATCTAAAGGAGTAGATAGTTTAAAAATATTTGAAGAGTTAGAAATACCTGTTTTTGTTGTACATACGTCTGTAAACTTAGAAGATGTGTGTAATTCAATAGATCAGATGGGAAAGCTGTTAAGTGAACCAGGAAAAGCTAAAGTTTTAAAAAAAAGATATACTGAAAAATTAGATTCAATAAAAAATATGACTTCAAAAATTAAGAAGAGAAGAAGAGTATATTTTGAAATAATGCCAGAACCAATATATACAACTGGGGGTAAGACATTTATAAACAGCATGATAGAGGTCGCAGGTGGAAGAAATATTTTTTCTGAAGAGGGGGGGTGGATAACACCATCTTTAGAAAAGCTAATTGAAAAGAATCCAGAGATAATATTTATTGGAGAAGACAAAAAAGAGTTAGTTGAAGATATAAAAACAAGAGTGGAATGGCAAGATATAGATGCAGTAAAAAACAATAGAATATATGTGGTGGATGAGGGAATTAATAGACCATCAACTAGAGTATTAATAGCATTAGAGCAAATGCAAAAATTATTGGAGGAAAGATGATAAGTTTTAGTTTTGTTCCTAAAGAGGGAGAGAAAAGCATTTTTTTAGAGTGTTTTGAGAGATTAAAAAAAGTAGGGATTTCAGGAATAGAAACTATTGTTGGGGATCATCTTCCGATAGAAGAGTATGAAGCTTATCCTATAGAAGGAGTTCATCTTTTATATTATCCGACTTGGTTAGAGTTTTGGAGAGGTGAAAAAGAAAAAGTGAGAGAAGATTTTTATAATGATGAGGGGATACTAACATATTATAGATCTTTTGATAAAAATATCTTAGTTAAAACTTTTAAAAATCAATTTGAACAAGCAAAAAAATTAAATGTAAAATATATGGTTTTTCATGTTTCGCATGTTCGCCCGAAAGATATATTTACTATGGAATTTGATTATAATTCAGAAGAGGTTTTAAGGGAGTGTTTAGTTATATTAAATGAAGTGTTTAAAGGTGATGGACCGCTTCTTTTATTTGAAAATTTACCTTGGCCAGGGTTAACTTTAAAAAATTATGAGGAAACTAAAATGTTTTTAGATGGAGTTAACTATCGAAATAAAGGGTTACTTCTAGATTTATCTCATATGATTTGTACTGAAAAAACAATTGATAGTTTTGAGGGTGCAGATAATTTTATATTGGAGAATTTGGATGGATTGAGAGAGTTGAGAAATGAAATATATGGAATCCATGTGAATGGAGTTAAATTTGAAAAATATTTAGAGGGAAATTTTTCAAAAAATATTTCAGAGTGGGAAAAGGGTGATAGGAAAGATAAATTCATGATTGAGTGGGAGCATATGAAAAATATAGATCCACACCTTATTTATAGAGGGGATTTAAAAAAAATAGTAGGAGCATTGCCAAACTTGAAACATATAACATTTGAACTTAATTTTAAATCTTTAAATCATTTAGAAGAAGTGGTGACCGAACAGATGAGTTGTTTGAAATAAACTTGATAAAACTAAAGGGTTTTTAGTTCTTAAAATTTTAAAAATATGATATACTTTAAAATATAGAAGTTAAGATTTTCGTGGGAGGAACGATGACACAAGGAAATTTAGAGATAGATAAAAATATAGATGAAACAATTAAAATACAGGATGAGGTAGTTTCAGATCCAAATAAACTTTATAATATTTTAGGTGTTATGTTTGAGACAACAAAAAAAAGATATAGTTTTGAAATTGTTGATGATACACAATACAAAAAGGGAGATAAAGTAATAGTTGATACGATAAGAGGAAAAGAGATAGGTATTGTCTATGGTGGGCCGATGAAATTAGAAGAAAGAGTTTTAGTTTTACCGCTTAAACCTGTTATTAAAAAAGCGACTGAAGAAGAGATTAAAAAGTATGAAGCCTTGAGAGATGAGGCAAAAATAGCCTACAGAACATGCAAGGAAAGAATTCAGCACCATAAATTACCAATGAAGTTAATCGAAACAGAATACACATTTGATAAAACAAAACTTATATTTTATTTTACAGCTGAGGGAAGAATTGACTTTAGAGATTTAGTTAAGGATTTAGCTAATATATTTAAATTAAGGATAGAATTAAGACAAATAGGTGTTAGAGATGAAGCAAGAATATTAGGGAATATAGGTATTTGTGGGAAAGAACTTTGTTGTAGAACATTTATAAATAAGTTTGACTCAGTATCTATAAAAATGGCAAGAGATCAAGGTCTTGTAATAAATCCTACAAAGATCTCAGGTGTTTGTGGAAGATTACTTTGTTGTATAAATTATGAATATAAACAGTACGAAGAGGCGTTAAGAGGATTCCCGGCTGTCAATCAAATGGTAAAAACTCAAAAAGGTGATGGAAAAGTAATGAGTATAAGTCCATTAAACGGATTTTTATACATTGATATTGACTCTAAAGGTATTATGAAAGTTACGATAGATGAGATTAAGTTCAATAAAAAAGAAGCTAAAAAACTTCAGAATGTACTTTCAACAGAAGAGTTACAGCATAAAGTTTTAGAAAAGGAGTAATAAAATTATAATGGTTTTAGAAAATGAGGATATAGCAAATATCTGTGAAGGATATACATTGATTCAAAAAAAAGATGGTTTTAGATTTGGAACGGATGCAGTTCTTTTATCGAATTTCTTTAATGGAAAGAAAAATGCTAAAGTTTTAGAAATAGGAACAGGCAATGGTATAATACCGGTTCTACTTGCAGCTAAAGATAAAATAACTAAAATAAAAGCTGTGGAAATACAACCAGAAATAGCTGAATTAGCTAGAAGAAATGTTATCAGAAATGGATTAGAAGATAAGATTGAAGTAGTTAATGAGGATATAAAAAATATACAAGAGGGAAACAGTTATGATTATATTATTTCTAATCCACCATATATGGTTTTAGATGGGAAAGAAATAAATGATAAAGACATAAAAAGTATCGCTCGACATGAAATAAAGTTAAATTTAAAAGAGTTTATTTCAAATGCAAAAAGGCTTTTAAAACCAAGAGGGGAACTTTTTATGGTTCATAAAAGTTATAGGTTTTTAGAGATTTCTGAGGAGCTTGGCAAAAGTGGATTTTCAGTAAAAAGAGTAAGGTTTGTACATTACTCTAGAGAGAAGGATTCAAGTTTAGTTCTTATAGAAGCTAGTAAAGGGAGAAAAAATATATTAAAAATAGAAACTCCAATTTTTTTGAACGATAATTAGAGATACTTAAGGGAGAGGGGTAGCCTCTCCCTATTTTTAATGGAGGTTGTTATGTTTAAATTAAATTCTAAATATAGTCCAACAGGAGATCAACCAGAAGCTATAAAATCGCTTTTAAAAGCTTTGAGTGAGAATGTCAAAGATCAAACTTTGTTGGGAGTAACAGGATCGGGGAAAACATTTACAATAGCAAACATAATAAAGGAAACAGGTAGAGCGGCATTGATTTTAGCACCAAATAAAACATTGGCAGCCCAACTTTATTCAGAATATAAAAGTTTTTTTCCAGAAAATGCGGTGGAGTATTTTGTATCATATTATGATTACTATCAACCGGAAGCATATATTGCATCAACGGATACGTATATAGAAAAAGATTCTTCGATAAATGATGAGATTGATAAACTTAGAAATGCGGCAACTGCAGCATTGATAAATAGAAAAGATGTTATAATAGTGGCTTCAGTTTCAGCAATCTATGGCTTGGGATCACCAGAAATATACAAAAAGTTAACAATAGCAATAGATAGAAAAACTGGTTATAATAGGAAAAAATTGATTTCTAAATTGATAGAGTTGAGATATGAAAGAAATGATACGTCTTTTGAAAGAGGAAAGTTTAGAGTGAAGGGGGATGTAATAGATATTTATCCATCTTATATGGAAAGTGGATATCGAATTGAGTTCTGGGGAGATGACATAGAAGAGATTTCCGAAATAAACACTTTGACAGGTCAGAAAATAAAAAAAAATATAGAAAGAATAGCGATTTCACCAGCGACCCACTATGTTACAGAAGAGGGAGAACAAGAAAGGATTATAGAGGATATAAAAAAAGATTTACAAATAGAAGTTCAAAATTTTGAAAACTCAGGAAAGCTTTTAGAAGCACAAAGATTAAAACAAAGAACCGAATATGATTTAGAGATGATAAGAGAGGTTGGGTACTGCAAAGGTATAGAGAATTACTCGAGGTATCTAACAAGAAAAACTCCAGGTGAAAAACCAGATACACTGATGGATTATTTTCCAAAAGATTTTATAGTGTATATAGATGAATCTCATATAGGAGTACCACAGATAAGAGGGATGTACAACGGAGATAGAGCTAGAAAAACAGCTCTGGTAGAAAATGGATTTAGGCTAAAATCAGCACTTGACAATAGACCTTTGACGTTTGATGAATTTAGAGGGAATTGCGGTCAAACTATTTTTGTTACAGCTACTCCAGGAGATTTTGAAATAGAGAAGTCATCAGGTCATATATCTGAACAACTAGTTAGACCTACAGGGATATTAGATCCAAAAATAGAGGTCAGAGAGACAAAAAATCAAGTGGACAATCTTTTAGAAGAGATAAGAAAAAATGTAGAAAAAAAAGAAAGAGTATTGATTACAACACTAACAAAAAAGATGGCGGAGGAGTTAACAGAATTTTATTTAACTCTTGGTGTTAGAGTGAAATATATGCACTCAGATATTGATACACTAGAAAGAATAGAGATAATAAAAGGACTGAGAAAAGGGGAGTTTGATGTTCTTGTAGGGATAAATCTATTGAGAGAAGGACTTGATATACCAGAGGTTTCACTTGTAGCAATTTTAGAAGCCGATAAAGAAGGGTTTTTAAGAAGCAAAAGATCACTTGTTCAAACAATAGGAAGAGCCGCAAGAAATGTTGATGGAAGAGTTATTTTATATGGAGATGTGATGACACAATCTATGTGTTATGCTATAGATGAAACAAATAGAAGAAGAGTGAAACAACATGAGTATAATTTATCTCATGGAATAGAGCCAAAAACTATTTATAGAGAAGTTTCAGAATCGGTTTTTACTTGGGCAAATGAAGAGGAAAAAATAATAGAGTCAAACCACTTTACAAGTAAACAAGACATTGAAAAAGAAATTTCTAAGCTTTTAAAAGAGATAAAGAAATTATCGGAAGAGTTAGACTTTGAAAAAGCAATCTCAAAGAGAGATGAAATGAATAAATTAAAAATGATCTTATTGGAGTTGTAGGAGAGTTATGGAAGAAAAATTTTATACAGTGACAGAGTTTAATAGATTGGTAAAATCATATTTAGATGGAAATCCAAATTTTCAAGAGTTTTTTTTAAGTGGAGAACTTTCAGGAGTAACTTATTATAAAAGTGGGCATCTATATTTCACATTAAAAGATAAGCAAAGCCAAATAAAATGTGCTGCTTTTAATTATAAATATAAAAAAATCCCTGATAATTTAAAAGAAGGAGATTCAGTAAAAATATTTGGAGATGTTGGGTTTTATGAAACAAGAGGAGATTTTCAAATTTTAATTAGACATATACAAAAGGAAGACAAACTGGGAGAGATGTTTGCTAAATTAGAAAAATTAAAAAGCGATTTGGAAAAAGAAGGCGTGTTTTCAGCACTATTTAAAAAACAATTACCTAAGTATCCAAATGCTATTGGGGTTGTTACAGCGTATACAGGAGCTGCATTTCATGATATAGTAAATACTACAAGAAAGAGATTTGGAAATATAGATATCTACATATACTCGGCAAAGGTTCAAGGTGTTGGTGCCAAAGAAGAGATTGTGAAGGGAATTGAAACTTTGAATAAAATTCCAGAAATAGATTTGATTATAGCTGGGCGTGGTGGTGGAAGTGTTGAAGATCTATGGGCTTTCAATGAGGAAGAGGTTGCAAGAGCTTTTTATAAAAGTGAAAAACCAATAATTTCTGCAGTAGGACATGAGATAGATAATTTGTTGAGTGATTTGGTAGCTGATGTGAGAGCAGCAACCCCAACCCAAGCAATAGAGATAGCAATTCCTGTAAAAGAGGAGATAGAAGAAAGATTACAAAGCAAAGAGAACCTTTTGAAAAAAACTGTCCAAAGTTTAGTTAAGACCAAAAAGGAAAAACTTCAGACTTTAAGAAGTAATTATATACTAAAAAATTTCCAAAAAACTGTAACAGAAAAAAATCAAAGCTTAATTTTAAAAGAGGAAAAAATTGAGAAAATTTTAGAAAAAATTTTAATAGATAAAAAGCATGATATGGAAATGAGAGTTGAAAAAATATTGACATTGAATCCAATATCAACTTTAAAAAGAGGATACAGTATAACAAAATTAGATGGAAAGATAATAAAAAATAGTTCAGAGTTAAAAGTTGGAGAAAGAGTGGAAACTATTTTTAATAGAGGAAAAGTAACGAGTTTAATAGAGGAGATTGTAGAATGAAAAGAATAATAGGAATGTTGTTTATAATTTTTAATATATGTGCTCTAGCGGATCAAAGACCTCCGTATATCCAGACATTGGAGAGTCAAATATCAAGAGAGGATGACAGAGATAAGGCTGCTGTCATTATAAAAGAGTATGAAAAATATTTTAAAAGTTATTTAAATTCAATGAGTGGAAATGAAAGTGGTATATTTTATCTGGGAGACCAATATTTTAGAAATAGAAAGTATGAGAGAGCAGCTCAAATATTTAGTAGTAATATTGATAGCTCAAGAAATATATTTGGAGCAGCAACATCATATAGATTTATAGGTGATTATAATAAAGCTGTGGATTTTTATAGTGTTGCAATAAGTTTAGAGCCCACAATGAAAGAAGCTTATCTAGGAAGAGGATTGGCATATAGGAATTTAGGAAGATATAATAAAGCCATAGATGATATTCAAGTATATATGAACTATGCACCATCAGTAGATGGGTTTTTAGCTTTAGGAGACATATATTTAGCTGAAAAAAAAATTGATATGGCCAGAGAAATTCTTCAAGAAGGAAGAAGACTTTTTCCCCAGTCAAAAGAGATTAGTGCTATGCTAACATCAACATATTCGAGATAAAGGAGTGTGGTTATGGGGTGGTATCGTCTAAAATTGAATGGACTTAAAAGCAGTAAGATAAGAGTTTTGATGTTAAACTATCGAAGATATAAAGAGTTGCTTATTGAAGATACAGAAGTCTTAAAAGAGAAGTTTAATTTTGATGATGAGGATATTAAAATAATTCAAAGGTCGATAGAGTGCCAAAAATATATAGATTTTCTGGAATATTTGGAAAGAAATAGGATAGGAATAATCGATATGAACGATTATCGATATCCAGAACTTTTGAAAAATATATCTAAACCTCCTATATTTATTTTTTTTAAAGGGGACATCAATCTTTTAGAAAAAGAGCGAATGATATCTATTGTGGGAACAAGAAGAGCGACTAAATATGGCGAGGGCTGTGTGAGCCAAATATTGAAAGATTTGGTTGAAGCGGATGTGGTAGTAGTCAGTGGGTTAGCTTTAGGGATAGATACAATAGCACATCAAGAAACTCTAGAGCTAAAAGGAAAAACGATAGCTGTGTTAGGATGTGGAATAGATATAATTTATCCGAAAGGAAATATAGGCTTAAGAAGAAATATTGAGAAGTATGGACTTGTAATTTCAGAGTTCCCTTTAGGAACTAAACCTTCACCTCAAAATTTTCCTATAAGAAATAGAATAATATCAGGTTTGTCAAAGGGTGTGCTTTTGATTGAGAGCGCCTTAAAAGGAGGAAGTTTGATAACAGCCGGATTGGCACTTGAAGAGGGACGAGATGTTTTTGCAGTACCAGGAGACATAAGTGCTCCTTTTTCAAAAGGATGCAATTCATTGATAAGAGATTCATTAGCTAAACTGATTATTTCAGGTGAAGATATTTTAAAAGAGTATCTTTGGTTGAAAAAAACAGAGCTTGGAGAAAATTTAAATAAGCTTATTGGAAAAAAATTAAAAATATATAACATTTTAAAAACAAAAATGCATTTAGAAGAGATAAAGGAATTAAGTGGCATTGAAACTGGTGAATTGCTGGGTTATTTAATGGAAATGGAGATGGAAAGATATGTTCAAAGTTTACCTGCTGGATACTATAGAAGGCGTGTTTAAAATGGAAACTTTAGTACGTTAGTTGATTTTTTTACCATTTTCTAATATAATTAAGAGCGAATAATGTATATAGAGAAAAATTTAGGGGTGAAATATAGTGGCGAAAAAAAATTTAGTTATAGTGGAATCTCCTGCAAAAGCAAAAACAATAGAAAAGATTTTGGGTAAAAACTTTCATGTTACAGCATCTTTTGGTCATGTGAGGGACCTACCTAAAAGTAAAATAGGAGTGGACGTAGAGGATGGATTTAAACCTAGCTACTCTACAATTAGGGGAAAAGGGGATGTAATAAAAACATTAAAGGATTTGGCAAAAAAATCAGATAAAGTTTATTTAGCATCCGATCCGGATAGAGAAGGGGAAGCCATAGCTTGGCATATAGCTCAAACATTAAAATTAGATGCAAATGAATCTAATCGAATAGAGTTTAATGAAATAACAAATGGAGCTATACGTGAAGCTATAAAAAATCCAAGAAAAGTGGATGTAAACAGAGTAAATGCCCAACAAGCAAGAAGAATATTGGATAGACTTGTAGGATATGAAATAAGTCCGCTTTTATGGAAAACAATATCCTCAAATACAAGTGCTGGAAGGGTTCAATCGGTTGCTTTGAAATTGATATGTGATTTAGAAGATAAGATTAAAAAATTTATTCCAGAAAAATTTTGGGATATAAAGGGTGAGTTTGAGAATAAAATGAATCTAGCTCTTTATAAAATAAAAGGAAAAAGATTTGAAAGAGTTGTAGATGAAGATATTGTAAATGATGTTAAATTAACTTTAAAATCAGAGTACAGTGTGATTGGTTCAAAAGTTACAAAAAAAGTAAAAAATCCACCGTTACCATTAAAAACAAGTACGTTACAGCAACTATCGTCATCATATCTAGGGTTTTCAGCTTCAAAGACAATGTCTGTAGCTCAAGGACTTTATGAGGGAATGAGTATAGATGGGAATCAAAAAGGACTGATTACTTATATGAGAACCGATTCTACAAGAATATCAGACGAAGCAAAAGGTATGGCTCAAAGCTATATAATAGAAACTTTTGGGAATGATTATTTAGGAAAAGAAGCTGTCAAAAAGAAAAAAGAAGAAAAAATTCAGGATGCTCACGAAGCAGTTAGACCTACGGATATATACTTGACACCAGATAAAATAAAAAAAGAATTGACACCAGATCAGTATAAATTGTATAAACTTATTTGGGAGAGATTTATGATTTCTCAATTGGCACCAATGCAATATGAGCAATTTGAAATAGTTGTTGAAAATGGTGAATATCAATTTAGAGGAACTTTAAATAAAATAATTTTTGACGGATATTACAAAGTGTTTAAAGATGAAGAGGAATTACCTTTAGGAGAGTTTCCAAATATAGATGAAGGAGATTTGCTAAAATTAAAAAAATTAAATATAAAAGAAGATTGGACAAAAGCTCCATCGCGATTGACAGAGTCCTCTTTAGTAAAAAAATTAGAGGCAGATGGGATTGGGAGACCTTCAACATATGCAGCAATTATTGAAACTTTAAAGAAGAGAGAGTATGTTATTTTAGAGGGCAAAAGTTTTGTACCAACAGAGTTAGGGTATGAGGTAAAAACTATTCTTGAGAAAAACTTTAAAGATATTATGGATGTTAAATTTACAGCATCTCTAGAGGATGGATTAGATTTAGTTGAAGAAGGTGAAAGAAACTGGGTAGAGATTCTAGAGAATTTTTATTCAAAATTGTCAAAAGATTTAGAACTATATAAAGCTAAGGTGGAAGAAGAATCAAATAGAATAATCATGTCAGATATGCCTTGTCCATGTGGAACTGGCTTTATGATAATGAAAAATGGTAGATTCGGAAGATATCTATGCTGTAGAAATGAAGAGTGCAAAGAGAAGTATTCTCTAAAAGGTGTTTTAATATCGTTGGAGGATATAAAAAAAGGAGAAATAAAGGTTAAAGAACTTCTAGAAGAACAAATTAGAGTTAAACAGGGGAAAATGACTGATGTAAGCTTGAGTAATGGAACTAAACTCCTTTTAAAATTGGGTAGATTTGGTAGCTATTTAGAGAGTGAAAACTTTAAAGAGGACAATGAGAGAGTTTCTTTACCAGGTGAGGTAAAAAAATTATTAGTGAACGGATCAATTGAAGAGAAAGATGGAGTAGTTCAATTGAAATGGATAATGGATAAAATTGAAAAAGAAGAAGAGGAAATTTTGAAAAATGCCGGTAACTGTGAAAAATGTGGTAAACCATTTAAAATAGGAAGAGGAAGATGGGGTAAATTTTTAGCATGTACAGGATATCCAGAATGTAAAAACATAAAAAAATTAGATAAAAAAGACTAAAAGGACTCGCCTTTTTGGGCGAGACTTTTGTGTGTAATTTAAAAGGAGTTATTGATGATAAAGAAAGAAGTAGTGGTAATCGGTGCTGGTTTAGCGGGAGCTGAAGCAGCTTATCAATTAGCAAAGAATGGTATAAAGGTAAAGTTATATGAGATGAGACCTAAAGTTAGTACAGAAGCTCACAAAAGTGAGAAATTTGCAGAATTAGTTTGCAGTAATTCTTTGGGTGGAGATCATTTGGGGAATGCCTCAGGACTTATGAAAGAGGAACTAAGAAGAATGGGTTCACTTCTTATAGAGGTGGCAGATGCAACGAAAGTTCCAGCAGGGCAAGCTCTGGCAGTGGATAGAGAAGGGTTTTCTCAAATAATAACAGAGAGATTATATTCTATGGAAAATATAGAAATAATTAATGAGGAACTAAAAGAGATACCAAAAGATAAGGTAGTTTTAATAGCTAGTGGACCCTTAACATCAGAAGCTTTATCCAAAAATATAGCACAGATATTGGATCAAGAGTATTTATACTTTTATGATGCAGCAGCTCCAATAGTAACTCTTGAATCAATAGATAGAGATAAAGTATACTTCCAGTCTAGATATGGAAAAGGAGAAGGAGAGTACATAAATTGTCCTATGACAAAAGATGAATATGAAATTTTTTACAACGCATTAATAACAGCGGAAAGAGCCCCTATGAAAAAATTTGAAGAGGAAAAACTATTTGAGGGATGTATGCCAGTTGAAAGAATAGCTCAAAGAGGAATAAAAACTCTTTTATTTGGTCCATTAAAACCAAAGGGATTAACAAATCCTAAAACGGATAGATGGGACCATGCAGTTGTACAATTGAGACAAGATGATAAAGATGGAAGATTATATAATCTTGTAGGATTTCAAACAAATCTTAAATGGGGAGAACAAAAAAGAGTATTTTCTATGATTCCAGGACTTGAGAATGCAGAATTTATAAGATATGGAGTTATGCACAGAAATACATTCATAGATTCGACTAAGCTTTTAACACCGGCTTTAAATCTAAAAAGTGATGACAATATATATTTTGCAGGTCAAATAACTGGTGGAGAAGGTTATGTTTGTGCAATTGCAACAGGACTTATGGCTGCAACAAATATAATTAGAAAATTTGATGGGAAAGATCCTATAATTTTAGATGATAGAAGTTCAATAGGAGCAATTATAAAATACATAACAGAAGAAAAGAAAAACTTTCAGCCTATGGGACCAAATTTTGGAATAATTAAATCACTGGATGAAAGAATTAGAGATAAAAAAGAAAAGTACAATAAAATATCAAAAATAGCTTTAGATTATCTTGAGGAAAAATTAACTCAAGAGAAATAAAAAGGAGCATATAATGAACGGTCTTAATTTGATGATTCATATAAAAGAGTTTCTTTATCATTGTGAATTTGCTGAGGGGAAAAGCCTAAACACAATTAAATCTTTAAAAATAGATCTATTTAGATTTAATGAATATATATTGAAGACTAAAAATTTAGAGAAAATCTCCGAAATTGATACTTTCAATTTTAGAGAATTTTTAGTAGAGTTACAAAAAGAAAATATAGGTAAAAGATCTCTTAATAGAAAAATATCTTCTATGAGATCATTTTTTAAATATTTAAAAGAAACTCAAAAAATTAAAAGAGATCCAACTCAGTTGATTGTGGCACCAAGTTACGATAAAGGGGTGCCAGATGTTCTAAGTACTGAGGATATAAATGGATTGAGAGAGTCAATAGAAATAAAAAATTACCACAACCTAAGAGATAGGCTAATAGTGGAGTTACTTTACTCAAGTGGAATTACCTCACAGGAGCTTTTAGGATTAGGGGAGGAAGTTTTTAATATAGATGAAAGAGAAGTTATAGTGAGCAGTTTTAAAAAATCAAGAGTAGTCTATTTCAGTGAAAGAACAAGAGAGTATTTTAAAAGATATATAGAGGCTAAAAAAGATAAATTAAAGGAAAAATACAAGAGTGATATACTTTTTGTAAATGGTTCAGGAACAAGGTTAACAGATAGATCTCTGAGAAGACTTATAGATAGATATGCTATAAGAGCAGGGATTGAAAAAGAGATAAGTCCACATAGTTTTAGACATACTTTTGCAGTTCATATGTTGGAACATGGGATGAAAGTGAACCAATTGCAGAAACTATTGGGACATAGTAGTTTAGATTCAACAAAAGTTTATATAGAGGCTTTAGATAAAAAAAGAAAAAAAGAGATTTTTATAAATTAATAAGGTTATAAATTATTGATATATATTTATATTAAAAGGAGTGTTTATGAGTAAGAAATGTATAGGTTGTGGAATAGAACTTCAAGGAGAAAATCCAAACTTTAATGGATATTTACCAACATCGGTTTTAGAAGGACCAAGCAAAGAGTTATTGTGTCAAAGATGTTTTAAAATAAAAAATTATGGTCAGTATATCCCTACAAAGATGTCAAAGGAAGACTATAAAAATGAAGTTAGAAAGAGTCTTAAAGAAGCAGATGTAGCGATACCTGTTTTTGATATTATAGACTTTGAAGGTTCTTTTAATGATGAAATTTTAGATATTTTAAGAGAGATGGACTCGATAGTAGTTATAAATAAATTGGACTTAATACCGGATCAAAAGCATCCATCAGAAGTTGCGGATTGGGTAAAAAAGAGATTGGCTGAAGAGGGAGTTGCTCCTTTAGATATCGCCATAGTTAGTTCAAAAAATGGATACGGAATTAATGGTATTTTCAAGAAAGTGAAGCATTTTTATCCTGATGGAGCAACTGCTCTAGTTTTAGGGGTAACAAATGTTGGAAAATCAAGTATTATAAATAAGTTAATAGGAGCCAAAAGAGTAACAGTTTCTAAGTTTCCAGGAACAACACTTAAAAGTGTAAAGACAGAGATCCCTTTTTCTAAGATAACACTAATTGATACACCTGGATTAATTCCCGAGGGAAGATTTTCTGATTTTGTGTGCCAAGAGTGTAATCAAACTCTAATTCCTGCAAATGAGATATCTAGAAAAACATATAAGGTTCAAAAAGATAGAGTTATTCTAATTGGTGGAATGATTCAAGTCAAAGTTTTAAATGACGATGATTTAAAACCTATATTTGCATTATACGCCTCAAAAGATGTTACATTCCATGAAACTAATATAGAAAAAGCAAAAGAGTTATTAGAAAAAGCGGATTTTATAACACCACCGTGTAGCAAATGTAAAGCAGATTTTGATAAAATTGAAAAATCTACAGTTGAGTATACTGTTGAAACAGGAGAAGAGTTAGTTTTTAAAGGACTTGGATGGATATCTGTAAAAAGAGGGCCGTTGAAGGTTGAAATATTAGCTCCAAAAGATGGAGATATTATAGTTAGAGACGCCTTCATAAAACCTAAGAGATAAGAGGTAAATATGACAAAAGAGAGCAAAATAGCTATTATAAATGGAGTTATAAATGTAGCTGTAACAGTTCTTTTTATTTATCTAGCAATGAGAGGAATTGATGATTTAACAGGGACATATAAAATTGATGAAACAGTTAGAAATACGAAAGAGTTGAGAATTGCTTTAGAAAAATATTATCAATTGACAGGAAACTATCCAGAGTTGACTAAATCGGGAGCAAATATAGACTTACACGTCTTAGATTACGTAGATAAAGATGATAGGAAAATATCATTTGCAGAGATATACGGACGAAAAAGTATAGCAAAAACTTACGGAAATAACTCATTGATAGCTTCAAATGAGATTTATGATGTTCAAAATTTTAAAAATACAAGTAAAAATGGTGGATGGAATTATAATTATTCACAAAAGACAGGGGAGATCCATCCAAACCTTCCCGAAGATATATATGTAGAAAAAGTTAATTGGAATAAACAATAGATGGAGGAATAAAATATGATATACGATATAATTTTCTTAGGTGGAGGGCAAGCTGGGGTATTTGGCGCTTATGAGGCTATTCAAAAAGATAAGAACTTAAAAATTTTGGTTTTAGATAAGGGTAGAATGCTAACACAAAGAGTTTGTCCTAAAGAAAAATTAGGAGTATGTGTGAAATGTCCAACTTGTGCGATTATTTATGGAGTTTCTGGAGCAGGAGCATTTTCTGATTCAAAATTTAATATGGATTATAGAGTTGGTGGAGATGTTCACGTTTTAACAGGAAAAGCAATAGTAAATGAGACAATTCAGTATGTTGCTAATATCTATAAAGAGTTTGGATTTGATGAGAAGCCATCTGGTTTAGAATATAATCAAGTTATGCTGGATATAAAAAAAAGATGTATAGAGAATAACGTTCAATTGGTTGACACTCCAACAATGCACTTAGGAACTGATGGATCAAGAGAACTTTACACTAAATTGGTAAATTATCTTTTGGAGGTAGGAGTAGAGTTTATAACAGAGAGATCAGCAGAAGGATTGATTATCGAAAACTCAGAAATTAAAGGAGTGACAGCAACTAATAAAAAAGGAGAGTTAGAGACATACCTTGGGAAAAGTGTTGTACTTGGTTTAGGAAGAAGTGGAGCTAAGAAATTGATGGAGATGTGTGAAATTTCAGGAGTTGCTTACGAAACTGGAGCGGTAGATTTGGGAGTGAGAGTTGAAATTCCTGATTTAGTAATGAAAGATATAAATGAAAACTTCTATGAGGCTAAAATGATTTATCATACAACAAAATATAGAGATAAAATGAGAACATTCTGCTCAAATCCAAGTGGATTTATTGCTGCTGAAAAGCATAGTGATGATGTGGTTTTAGCAAATGGTCACGCATATAAAGATAAAAAATCTCAAAATACAAATTTAGCATTACTGTGTACAAAAACGTTCACACAACCGTTTAAACAACCATTTGAATATGCAACTGCAATAGCTAAAATGTCTTCAATGTTAACTGGAGGGAAAATTTTAGTTCAATCTTATGGTGATTTGAAAGTTGGAAGAAGATCCACTGATGAGACAATAGCTAGATTAAATATAGTGCCAACAACAGAGGATTATGTTGCAGGAGATATTTCATTAGCTTGTCCAAAAAGAATATTAGATAATATTATTGAATTTATAGAGGTTCATGATAGGATAACACCAGGATTTGCATCGAGTGATTTACTTCTATATTTCCCTGAAATAAAGTTTAGAAGTACAAGAATAACAATAGATGGAAATATGGAAACAAATATTAAGGGATTATATGCTGCAGGAGATGGTTCAGGATATGGAAGTGGACTTAATATAGCTGCTGTAATGGGGATTTTAGCTGTAAGACATATAATTTCTAAATAAATTGGAGGAAACAATGGGATTTTTTAATAGATTTTTTGGTAAAAAAAAGGATGAGAAAATAGAACATGAGTTGAACGAAATAGAACAAGAGTCTATTGAAGAGGAACTAGAGGTTATTCATTCTCAAAAAGAACAAGAACTTGAAGAAGAAATCAAAATTGATGAAATAGCAAAAAAAGTTATTGAAGAAGAAAAAAAAGTAGAAGATGAGATTCAAAATGAGGTTATAACTATTGAAAAACCAAAAGTTGAAAAAAGAAGTATCTTTGATTCTTTAAAAAAGAAGCTTTTTAAATCTAGAGAGGGTTTATTTGGAACTTTAAAAAATATTTTTACAGGAAAGTCAATAGTGGATGGAGAGATGTATGAAGAGTTAGAAGATACATTAGTTCAATCAGATATAGGTATTGAAATGACTTTGAAAATTGTAAAAGATTTAAAAGCTGAAGTTAAATCTAGAGGAGTTAAAAATCCTGAAGATGTATATCCTGTTTTAAAAGATGTTTTAGAGGGATATCTAATAAATGAAAATGTACCTTTGGATATTCAAGCTGGAAGAATGAATGTAATTTTAGTGGTAGGTGTGAATGGAGTTGGAAAAACAACTACTATTGGGAAAATTGCGTCTAAGTATGTTAAAGAAGGTAAAAAAGTTATAGTTGGTGCGGCCGATACATTTAGAGCAGCTGCGGTTGAACAGTTAGAGGAGTGGACAAAAAGAGCAGGCGCTGAGATAGTGAAACTTCCCCAAGGAGCGGATCCAGGTGCAGTTGTTTTTGATACACTTCAAGCAGGAGAAGATAAAAAAGCAGATGTTGTTATAATAGATACTGCTGGAAGATTACATAATAAAAATAATCTGATGAAAGAATTAGAAAAAATAAATAATATTATAAAAAAGAAAATTGGAGATCAGCCATATGAATCAATACTAGTTATTGATGGAACAACAGGTCAAAATGGACTTGTTCAAGCTAGAGTATTCAATGAAGTTACAAATTTGACAGGGTTCATTGTAACAAAACTTGATGGAACAGCTAAAGGTGGAATTTTATTTAGTATTTCAGAAGAGTTAAAAAAACCTATCAAGTATATTGGGGTTGGAGAAGGTATAGAGGATTTAAGAGAATTTGATAGCAAAGAGTATATTCAAGCAATTTTTGATTAATCAAACTTAAAAAAAAAAGATTTTATGTTGTAAATATATATAAAATTTGTTAATATATATTTGAAAATTAGAAGTACTATTACAGTATGGGTTAAAATATAGCGTAAAAATTTTAATGAAAATCAAGGAGGATATAGAGTGAGTATCATAGTTCAAATTAAAGAAAAAGCAAAAACTTTAGGTAACAAAATAGTTCTTCCTGAGGCAACTGATGAGAGAGTAATCAAAGCAGCCGCAGGGGTAGTAGCAGAAAAATTAGCAGTTCCAGTATTGATTGGAAATGTAGAGATGATAAATAAATTTGCGGAAGAGTTAGGGGTATCTTTAGAAGGTGTTGAGGTTATTGATCCAAAAACATCTGAAAAATTAGCTTCTTATGTTGCAAAACTATGTGAGTTAAGAGCTAAAAAAGGTATGACACCTGAAGAGGCAGAAAAGGTATTGACAACAGATGTTAATTTCTTTGGTGCAATGATGGTAAAAATGGGAGATGTAGCAGGAATGGTTTCAGGATCAGACTCACCTACAGCAAACGTTTTAAGAGCAGGATTACAAGTTGTTGGAACTAAACCAGGATTAAAAACAGTATCTTCTGTATTCTTAATGGAGTTAAAGCATAATGTAGAAACTTATGGAGAAATCTTAGTATTTGGAGACTGTGCAGTAATTCCTGAGCCAACATCTGAGCAATTAGCAGATATCGCTTCTGAAGCTGCTGTTACAGCTGCCACAGTTGCAGGATTAGAGCCAAAAGTTGCATTGATGTCATTCTCAACAAAAGGATCAGCTAGACATGAATCAGTTGATGTTGTAAAAAGAGCTGGAGAAATCTTAAGAGAAAGAAATGCAGAATTTGCATTTGAAGAAGAGTTACAAGCAGATGCTGCACTAGTAGCTGCAGTAGGAGCTAAAAAAGCACCGAACTCAACAGTTGCAGGAAAAGCAAACGTATTGATATTCCCTAATCTAGCAGCAGGAAACATCGGATATAAATTAGTTCAAAGATTGGCAGATGCTGAAGCTTATGGTCCGTTAATTCAAGGATTGGCAGCTCCAATTAACGATTTATCAAGAGGATGTTCAGTTAAAGATATAGTTGATTTAACAGCTATAACATCAGCACAAGCTGGAAAATAATTAAGTTATAAAGCGGTGAGAAGCCAAAATCTTCTCACTGATAAAAAATAAAAAAATAAAAAATTAAGGTGGTAAATTAATGAAAGTTTTAGTTATTAACTGTGGTAGTTCATCTCTAAAGTACCAATTACTAAATCCTGAATCAGGAGACGTTTTTGCAATAGGGCTTTGTGAAAGAATAGGAATTGAAGGATCAAAAATGGAATATGAAACTCCAGCAAATGATTTTGAAATCAAAATAAATGAAGATATGCCAACTCATAAAGAGGCATTAAATTTAGTAATAAAAGCAATCACTAGTCCAGAGTACGGAGTGATAAAATCTGTAGAAGAAATAGATGCTATTGGACATAGAGTTGTTCATGGTGGAGAGAAATTCGCTTCATCAGTTTTAGTAACTTCAGAAGTTATGGCAGCTATGGAAGAGTGTTCAGAGTTAGCACCACTACATAACCCTGCAAACATTTTAGGAATTAAAACAATGCAAGAGTTAATGCCAGGAAAGCCAAACGTAGGTGTGTTTGATACATCATTCCACCAAACTATGCCAAAAGAAGCTTACATGTATGCATTACCATATGAAGATTATACAGAGTTAAAAGTTAGAAAATATGGATTCCACGGAACATCTCATAAATTTGTTTCAGGAATAGCAAAAGAATTATTAGGAAACCCTGAGTCTTCTAAAATAATCGTTTGTCATTTAGGAAACGGTGGATCAATCGCTGCTATTAAAGATGGAAAATGTATTGATACAACAATGGGATTAACTCCATTACAAGGAATTATGATGGGAACTAGATGTGGAGATATCGATCCAGCAGCAGTTTTATTCATAAAAAACAAAAGAGGTTTATCAGATAAAGAAATGGATGACAGAATGAATAAACAATCTGGAATCTTAGGAGTATTTGGAGAATCTTCAGATTGCAGAGATATGGAATTAGCAGCTGCAGCTGGAAATGAAAGAGCAATATTAGCAGAAGAGATGTTTGCTTATAAAATTAGAGGATACGTAGGAAACTATGCAGCTCAAATGGGTGGAGTAGACGCTATTTGTTTCACTGGTGGAATTGGAGAAAACTCTGGAAAAGCTAGAGGAGATGTATTGAAAGGTTTAGAGTTCTTAGGTGTTGAATTAGATAAAGAAGCAAACTCTAAAAGACAAAAAGGAAATGTTTTATTAACAAAAGAAACTTCAAAAGTAAAAGTATTCAAAATACCTACAAATGAAGAGTTAGTAATAGCTAGAGATACTTTCGAAATTGTAAATGAAACAAAGTAATATCGTAAAGTGTTTTAAAAATTAACATATTAGTCAGTAGTAAATTATATTTGGTTGAATTAGTTTAAAATTTTTTTTAAAAAATCAGAAGTTTAATTGACAAAATTTATCTTTATCCGTACAATAGAGGTAACGACAAAGTTAATTAAAAATTAGGGAGGACAATTCAAATGGCTAAAAAAATGCAAACAATGGACGGAAACCAAGCTGCAGCATATGCATCATATGCGTTTACAGAAGTGGCAGGAATCTATCCTATTACACCATCATCGCCAATGGCTGAATATACAGACGAGTGGGCAGCAAGAGGAATGAAAAACATGTTTGGAGTTCCAGTAAAAGTTGTTGAGATGCAATCAGAAGCGGGAGCTGCAGGAACAGTTCACGGATCTTTACAAGCAGGAGCTTTAACTACAACATATACAGCTTCACAAGGATTATTATTAAAAGTTCCAAATATGTATAAAATAGCTGGAGAACTGTTACCATCAGTTATTCATGTATCAGCAAGAGCTCTTGCTGCACAAGCTTTATCAATCTTTGGAGATCATCAAGATGTTTATGCAGCAAAGCAAACAGGATTTGCAATGTTGTTTGAAAGTTCAGTTCAAGAAATAATGGATCTATCTGGAGTAGCTCATTTAGCAGCTATCAAATCTAGAGTTCCATTCATGAATATATTTGATGGATTTAGAACTTCACATGAGATTCAAAAAGTTGAAGTGATAGATTTTGAAGTGTTCAAAAACTTAGTTGATATGGACGCTATAAAAGCTTTTAGAGAAAGAGCACTTAATCCTGAGCACCCAGTAACAAAAGGAACAGCTCAAAACGATGATATATATTTCCAAACTAGAGAAGTTCAAAATAAATACTACGATGCAGTACCTGCTATTGTAGCTAATTATATGGAAGAAATTTCTAAAGTAACTGGAAGAGACTACAAGCCATTTAATTATTATGGAGCACCAGATGCTGAGAATATTATAATTGCTATGGGATCAGTTTGTGAAACATTGATTGAAACAGTTGATTATTTAGTAGCAAAAGGGGAAAAAGTTGGAATTATCAACGTTCACCTATATAGACCATTCGCACCTGAGTACTTCTTTAATGTATACCCTAAAACAGTTAAGAAAATTGCTGTATTAGATAGAACAAAAGAACCAGGATCATTAGGAGAGCCATTATATATGGATATCAGAGGACTATTCTATGGAATGGAAAACGCTCCAATAATCGTTGGTGGAAGATATGGATTATCTTCTAAAGATACAACACCAGCACAAATGAAAGCTGTGTTTGATAATTTAAACCAAGCAGAACCTAAAAACGGATTTGTTGTAGGAATCGTTGACGATGTTACATTCAAATCGTTAGAAGTAGGACCACATATAGATACAGCTGCTGAAGGAGTAAGAGAATGTTTATTCTTCGGTCTGGGATCAGATGGAACAGTTGGAGCTAACAAAAACTCTATCAAAATTATTGGAGATAAAACTGATTTATATGCTCAAGGATACTTTGCATATGATTCTAAAAAATCAGGAGGATCAACAAGATCACACCTAAGATTTGGTAAAAATCCAATAAAATCAACTTACTTAGTTTCAGCACCTAACTTTGTAGCATGTTCTGTACCTGCATACGTAACTCAATACGATATGATAGGTGGATTAAAGCAAGGTGGAACATTCTTATTAAACTGTGTTTGGACTAAAGAAGAGGTTTTAGCTCACTTACCAAACTCATATAAGAAAGCATTAGCAGAGAAAAATGCAAACTTCTACATCATTGACGCTAACAAACTAGCTACAGAAATTGGATTAGGAGGAAGAACTAATACAATAATGCAATCAGCATTCTTTAAACTAGCTGACGTAATTCCATTTGAAGAAGCTCAAACTTATATGAAGCAGTATGCTGAAAAATCATACTCTAAAAAAGGTGACGCTATCGTAAAAATGAACTACGAAGCTATTGATAAAGGAGCGGGAGAATTAGTTAAAATAGATGTAGATCCAGCTTGGGCTAATCTAGAAACTAAAGAGGCAGAAGAGGCTAAAGGAGCATGTTCTTGTACAGGATGCGACTGTGGATCTTCAAAGTCAAAGTTAGAGAAATTTGTTGAGAAAATTGCTAAACCAATAAACGCTTTAAAAGGTGAGGATTTACCAGTATCAACATTCTTAGGATATGAAGATGGAACATTTGAAAACGGAACAACTGCTTTTGAAAAAAGAGGAGTTGCAGTAAACGTTCCAGAGTGGAAAGTTGAAAACTGTATTCAATGTAATCAGTGTTCATACGTTTGTCCACATGCAGTTATAAGACCATTCTTAATGACAGCTGAGGAAAAAGCGGCAGCACCAAATGAATTATTAACTAAAACTCCAATTGGAAAAGGATTGGAAGGTTTAGAGTATAAAATTCAAATTTCTCCTTTAGATTGTACAGGATGTGGACTATGTGCAAATGTATGTCCAGCTAAAGAGAAAGCATTAGTAATGGTACCAATCGGGCAAGAGGTTGAAAAAGGAGAGCAAGAAAATGCTGACTACTTATTCAACAAAGTTACATATAAAGATGATCTTATGCCAAAAACATCAGTAAAAGGATCTCAATTTGCACAACCATTATTTGAATTCCATGGAGCTTGTGGTGGATGTGGAGAAACTCCTTACATCAAAGCAATAACTCAATTATTTGGAGATAGAATGATGATAGCTAACGCTACAGGATGTTCATCAATATACGGAGGATCAGCTCCTTCAACTCCATACACAACAAATGCATGTGGAGAAGGACCATCTTGGGCTAACTCATTATTTGAGGACAATGCAGAGTTTGGATACGGAATGGCAATAGCGGTTGAAGCTATGAGAGATAGAATTCAAACAATAATGGAAGTAAATATGGATAAAGCAACTCCAGAAGTAGCTGGAATGTTTGCTGAATGGATTGAGAATAGAGCAAATGGAACTAAAACAAAAGAGATCAGAGATAGATTAGTTGCAGCTTTATCGGCTTGTGACTGTGAAATTGCAACTGAAATTCTTGAGTTAAAGCAATATTTAGTTAAGAAATCTCAATGGATATTCGGAGGAGACGGATGGGCTTATGACATCGGTTATGGAGGATTAGACCACGTTCTAGCTTCATCAGATGACGTAAACGTATTAGTTATGGATACTGAAATCTACTCTAACACTGGAGGACAAGCATCTAAATCAACTCAAACTGGAGCTGTAGCTAAGTTTGCTGCTGCTGGAAAACCTAATAAGAAGAAAGATCTTGCTGCAATAGCTATGTCTTATGGGCACATCTATGTTGCACAAGTTTCAATGGGAGCAAACCAAGCTCAATACTTAAAGGCAATAGCAGAAGCTGAGGCGTATCCAGGTCCATCATTAATAATCGCTTATGCACCATGTATCAGTCATGGTCTTAAGAGAGGAATGGGGAACAGTCAACTTGAAATGAAGTTAGCTACTGAGTGTGGATACTGGCCAATATTTAGATATAATCCTTTATTAGAGAATGAAGGAAAAAATCCTCTTCAAATAGATTGTAAAGAACCTAACTGGGATAAATATAATGATTACTTAATGGGAGAAGTTAGATATGCAACACTTGCTAAATCTCACCCAGAGCAATCAAAAGTATTATTCGAGAAGAATGAAAATGAATCTCAAAGAAGATGGAGACAATACCAAAGACTTGCATCACTAGACTTCACATCAGAAGCTAAGTAATTCTTTGAAATAGGGAGATAAGGTAGAAATACCTTATCTCTTTTTATATTAAAAACTTTTTTGTAAAAATGTATATAATTTGGTATAATTAAAAGTAGAAAAAACAAAAAGAAAGGGTGGGAAAATGAAGATATCCGTTGCTATGATAACCTTTAATGAGGAAAAAATATTGAGAAAAACTTTAGAATCTGTTAAAGGGCTAGTAGATGAAATAGTTATTGTAGACAGTGGATCTACAGATAAAACAGAAGAGATAGCAAAAGAGTTTGGAGCAAAATTTTTTGTAGAATCTTGGAAAGGGTATGGGCCTCAAAGAAATTCAGCTATTGATAGATGTCAAGGAGAATGGATTTTAAATATAGATGCAGATGAAGAAATTTCAAAAGATTTAGGTGAAAAAATAAGAGAAATAGTTATAAATTCAGAAGAGAAAAGAGAAGTTTTTAAAATAAATAGACTCTCTGTGTGTTTTGGAAAAGAGTTGAAACATGGGGGTTGGGGAACTTCTTATGCGATAAGACTTTTTAAAAAAGAAGCTGGAAGATTTAATGATAATACTGTACATGAAGCTTTTGAAACACAAAAAGAAATTTTTAAGATAAAAGAAGATATTTTTCATCATAGTTATTTAACTATGGAAGATTATTTTACAAGATTTAATAGATATACAACTGAGGGAGCAAAGGATTATTATAAAAAAGGAAAAAAAATCTCTATTTTTGATATAACGTTGAATCCTTTTTATAAATTTTTAAAAATGTATGTAGTTAGATTGGGATTTTTAGATGGAATAGAGGGATTTGTAATAGCTTCGACAAGTTCAATGTACTCTATGATAAAATATTTTAAATTGAGGGAGATGTATAAGAATGGATCATACATTCAAAAGAATAATAATTTCAAGAACCGATAAAATAGGAGATTTAATTCTTTCAATCCCCAGTTTTTTTATGGTAAAAAAAATGTTTCCAGAATCAGAGATAATTTTGCTTGTGAGAAGTTATAATTACAATATTGTAAAAAATCTACCATACATAAGTAGGGTAGTTCAAATAGATGACTATAGACAAAAAGAACTTTTAGAGAAGATTAGTTATTTTAAAGCAGATGTTTTTATAGCTTTATATGTGGATAAGTTTGTGATGCAGTTAGCTAAAGCAAGTAAAGCAAAAATAAAAATAGGACCACTATCAAAATTAAAATCTTTTTTTACATTCAATAAGGGTGTTTTTCAAAAAAGATCAAAATCTATAAAACATGAAGCGGAATATAATTTAGACTTGATAAAAAAATTAGATAAAAAAAGATTTGAAGAAGTTTTTGAAGTTAATACAGAGATATTTTTAGATAAATCAAACATAGATGCTGCAGATAAATACTTTAAAGATAACAATATTGGAAGTAAAGTATTAGTAGTGAATCCTTTTATGGGTGGATCAGCAAAAAATATAACAGATTTACAGTATGCAGAAATATTAAAAAAGGTAAAAAAAATAGTGAAAGACGTAGATATAATAATTACAGCTCATATTTCTGATGAGGAAAGGGGACTAAATCTATTGAAAGAAGCAGAAGAAGAAAGAGTTCATCTATATGCTAATGGAGGAGAACTCTTAAATATAGGAGCAATTATAGATAAGGCGAAAGTTTATTTTGGTGGATCAACAGGTCCTACACATATAGCTGCATCTCTTCAAAAGAGTATAGTTGCATTATATCCAAATAAGCCAACACAAAGCCCTATAAGATGGGGAGTTTTTAATGATGAAGATGTAACCTATATAATTCCAGATAAAGATAGCAAGAAAAAAGAGAATTATAAACATAAGAATTTTGATAATTACGATGAAAAAATAGAGGAAGAAATAGTGGATGAAATAGTTAAGAGATTGGAGAGATAAATGAAGGTTTTGATAATACACACAGCTTTTATAGGGGATATAGCCCTATCAACACCTCTTCTTAAAAGAGTAAAAGAGGTATATCCAAAAGCGAAAATAACGTATGTGACAACTCCTGTAGGGGCAAGTTTATTGAGGAATAATCCAAATATTACAGAGATTATTGAATATGATAAAAGAGGCGAACATTCGGGAATAAAAGGAATATTAGCTTTAGGAAGAAGACTTAGATACGAAAATTTTAATTTAGTTTTAACTCCACATAGATATTTGAGAAGTTCTTTTCTATCTTGGTTAACAAGATCTCCCAAAAGGATTGGATATGACATAGCAAGTGGGGCAAATTTTTTTACTAAAAAAATTAAGTATGATAAATTAAAACATGAGGTGGAACGATTACTTTCGTTTATGGGAGAGGTTCCGGAAGATTCAAAAGAAAGATATCCGATAGAGTTATATCCAAGCCAAAAAGATAAAGATAAAATAGATAAAATTTGGAATGACAATAATTTAGTGGGAGAAGATGTAATAGTGATAGCTCCAGGAAGCAAATGGTTTACTAAAAAATGGCCCTTGGAGTACTTTAATAAAACTATTAATTTGTTGTTGAGAGATAAAAAGAAGATAGTTGTTGTTGGTGGGAGAGAAGAGATGCTTTTAAACATAGAAAAAGCTTCTGAAATTATAGATTTAAGGGGTAAAACAACTCTTTTAGAATTGGCAGAAGTATTGAAAAAGTCAAAGGTTGTAGTGACTAATGATTCGTCTCCTATTCATATAGCATCCGCTTTCAAAGAGATACATATAATTGCAATATTTGGTCCAACTGTAGAGTCTTTCGGATTTTATCCATGGGGGTTAAATAGTGAAGTTTTAGAAAACAAAGAGTTGGAATGCAGACCTTGTGCAATTCACGGTGGGGATAAATGTCCGAAAGGTCACTTCAAATGTATGTTGAGTATAACTCCGGAAGAGGTTTATAAACAAATTATAAACTGCGTAAAGGGGGAGTAGTGGAAAAACTATATTGCCAAGAACAAAAAAATAAAGTGATATATGAGAGGATAAAAAGTAATTCTTTTAAATTATTAAAGACATTAAAAGATGATGAAAGAAGCAAAGTGCTTTTAATAGAGATAGATTCAAAAAAGCTAGTATATAAAATTCCAATTGAAAAAAATGAAAGAGTTTGGCAACGAATACTATCTATTTTTAGAGGAAGTGAAAGTGCACGAGAATACAAGAATTATATAAAAATATCTAAATTGGGATTTAAAGGACCCAGCCCACTTATTTATTGGGAACATAAAAAATGTGGAGTGATTGTGGATTCGTTTTTAGTAATGGAATATTTGGAAGGTGAAACAGCGAATTTATTGGATTTAGAATTAGTTGTAGAAGAGTTAAATAAAATTCATAAAAAAGGTTATCTTCATGGAGATTCACAGCTTTCAAATTTTATGGTGAAAAATTTGGAAGTCTATTTGATAGATGTTAAATTATCGAAAAATATCTATCTAAAACTAGGAGAAAAATATGAGTTTATATATTTAGAAGAGAGTTGTCATAAAATGATAGATGTGTACGATAAAACTGATTGGAGCTACAAATTGGCAAAAAGTTTAAATTCGTACCTTCATTGGTTAGGTAAAATTAAGAAAAAATTACGAAGAAAGGACAAATAAATTGAGAATTTTAGTTATAAGACTTAGCTCAATAGGAGACGTTATACTGACAACTCCCATACTTAAAGAGTTAAAAAATAAATACCCAGATATAATAATAGATTTTTTAGTTATGGATAGTTTTAAAGATTCTATTTTAGGGTGTCCATATATAGATAACTTGATTATTTTTAATAAAAAGAAAAATGATGGTCTGAAAAATATGCTGGCATTTGGAAAAGAGTTGAAAAAAAATAATTATGATTATATTTTTGATTTGCATTCAAAGGTGAGATCAAAAATAATAAGTAGTTCAATTGGTGGAAAAATATATACCTATAAAAAAAGAGGTCTATTAAAAACAATTTTAGTAAAAACTAAAGCGATTAAGTATCAAGTTGATAATACAATAGTAAAAAATTATTTCGGAGCATTTAAAGTTTTAGGAATAGAATATAAAGGGGAAGATTTAACTTTTTCTTTTACAGAGCAAAATTTAAACAAAGTAAAAAAATTAGGAATAAACTTTAAAGATGTACCTATGATTGCTCCGGGAGCTTCTAAAGAGACAAAAAAATGGACACAGGAAGGATTTGCACAATTGGCAAAACTCCTTTATAATAAATATGGGGAAAAGCCAATTATAATTGGTTCAGCTTCTGAAAATGAAATGTGTGAAAAGATAAGAGAGTTGAGTGGAGATTTAGCAATAAATTTGGCAGGAAAGCTCAGTCTAAAAGAAAGTGGTGCTCTGCTATCAGAGGCAAAATTTTTAGTGACGAATGACTCGGGACCATTTCATATAGCTAGAGGTGTAAAATGCCCAACATTTGTAATTTTTGGACCTACAAGTCCAGGAATGTTTGAATATGATAAGGACAATATATTGATCTATACTGAAGAAAAATGTTCTCCTTGTAGCTTGCATGGAGATAAAGAGTGCCCACAGAAACATTTCAATTGTATGAAAAATCTTACTGCTGAAAGAGTGATGGGGATTATAGAAAAAAACGGGAGGTAATAAAATGGCTAAAAAAGTATCTGAAACAACGGATAAATCAAAAGCGTTAGAAACAGCATTAAAACAGATAAGAAAAGATTTTGGAGATGGCTCAATTATGAAGCTTGGAGAAAATCAAGGAATGAATATTGAAATTATTCCAACTGGAAGTATAAACTTAGACATAGCACTAGGAATAGGTGGAGTTCCAAGAGGAAGAATTTTAGAAGTATATGGTGCTGAAAGTTCTGGAAAAACAACAATAGCCTTACATATTGTTGCAGAAGCACAAAAACTAGGTGGAGTAGCAGCTTTCATAGATGCGGAGCATGCATTGGATCCTGTTTATGCAAAAGCTTTAGGTGTTGACGTGGATGAATTGTTAATATCACAACCAGATTTTGGAGAGCAAGCATTAGAAATAGCGGATATGTTAGTTAGATCTGGAGCTATAGATGTAATTGTTGTGGATTCGGTAGCTGCTCTTGTACCAAAAGCAGAGATAGATGGAGAGATGTCTGACCAACAAATGGGACTTCAGGCTAGACTTATGTCAAAAGCTTTAAGAAAATTAACAGCATCAATTAATAAATCAAAAACAACAATGATATTTATAAATCAAGTTAGAGATAAAATAGGTGGATTTAGTTTTGGTCCTCAAACAACAACAACAGGGGGAAAAGCCTTGAAATTCTATTCATCTGTTAGATTAGAAGTGAAAAGAATTGGAAGTGTAAAGCAAGGTGAAGATATGATAGGAAACGAAACTGTTGTAAAAGTAACTAAAAATAAAGTTGCACCCCCATTTAAAGAAGCAAAATTCCAAATAATGTATGGTAAGGGAATTTCAAGAGTTGGAGAGATTATGGATATGGCTTTAGACAATGATATTGTTGCTAAATCAGGAGCTTGGTTTAGTTTTGGAGACATAAGACTTGGTCAAGGAAAAGAAAATGTTAAATTAAGACTTGAAAATGAGCCAGAGTTACTAGAAGCAATCGAACAAAAAGTTAACCAACTTTTAGAGAAAAAATCAATTGTTTTAAATGTTAATGAAGGAGATGAGGCTGAAATTGAGACTGAAGAGGGTATTGAAGAATAAATATCTCTTTGAAAACGGTCTGAATATAGGACTTAGCAACGAAATAATAAATGAATATGACTTAAAAAGGAGAGAGGAGCTATCTCAAGATGAATACTTAAAAGTATTAGAGTTAGCTGCTCTCTCTACTTCATATTTTTATTTAGCTAAAAGGGATTATACAAAAAAAGAGATATATACTAAACTGTTACAAAAATATTGGGAAAAAATTCCAGTACAAAAAGTTATTTTAATTTTAGAAGTAAAGGGATATTTAAATGACTTGGAGTTCGCTAAAAATTACGTGAAAAATAAAAAAGGTGGACGAAAAAAAATAGAATATGATTTGAAAGTAAAAGGGGTAAGTAGTGCAGATATAGAGGAAGCTTTAGGTAGTTATGAAAGTGAAGATGAACTTTTAGAACTCAAAAAAGCTTGGGAGAAATTAGGAAGTAGGGATGATCAGAAAAAAATAGCATCACTTATGAGGAAAGGATTTTCCTACAGTGACATAAAAAAAATACTTGCAGAAAAACAGGAGGAAGAATGTTAACACTAATCAAAGTTTCTTTAACAGCACTATTTAGTTTTATTTACATAACTCTTTTTAAAGCTAGAGGTGTGAAGAAGATGTCAGATGAAAAAGCGGCTTTAGAAGCGAGAAGGTTATTAAGAGGACTCTCTGAAAAAATAGTAAAATCAGCAAGTATCAACTTAGAAGTGAGATATTTAGATGAAAAAGCATATAGAAAAATAAAATTAGAAGATGGCGTTGTCATAGTTTCTAATCACGAGAGCAACTTAGATATACCTATCATAGTGTCAGCATTGGATATTCCTGTGGGGTTTGTGGCTAAAAAAGAGATGGAAAATTGGATGTTTTATTCAATGTGGATGAAAATGAGCAAATGTATATTTTTGGATAGATCAAATCCTAGAGAAGGAATAAAAAGTATTAGAAAAGCCGTGGATATAGTTAAACAAGGATATCCAACAGTTATTTTTCCTGAAGGAGAAAGAAGTGGAACTGGAGAAGTGGGGAGTTTCAAAAAAGGAAGCTTTAAGTTAGCAACTGAAACTAAGGGAATAATTCTTCCACTAACAATTGAAGGAACATTTTTTGTCCAAAATAGAAATAGTATAAAAATAAATCCAAATAAAAAAGTTACCTTAACTGTAGGAAAACCGATAGATATGAAAAAAATGAACATAGATAGAGATAAAAGTTTAAATGAATATGTTCGAGAAGTGATAGTTGCAGAGAAAGGTTGTAAAAACAATTAAATAATAACCACAAAATTAGTATAAAATTAATCGTCAAAAACTCGGGAAAAGTTTGACACTAGTTATTATTTGTGTTATAATCTCCTTGAAAATTAAGGTGAGCTTAACAGAGCTTATACTAAAAATATAATTGGAATATATGTGATGTATAATCCAAGCAGGAGGAGAAAAGATGGAAAACTTACAATCTTACTGGTCAGAATTCAAAGGAAGCTTATGGCAGAAAGAGATCAACGTTAGAGATTTCATTCAAAACAACTACACACCATACACAGGTAACGAAGAGTTCTTAGTGGGAGCTACTGAAAATACACAAGCTGTTTGGTCAAAATTAACAGAAATGTTTAAAGTTGAAATAGAAAAAGGTGTATATGATGCAGAGACAAGATACCCACAGTCAATCGATACTTATGGACCTGGATACATTTCGAAAGAGAATGAGTCAATAGTAGGACTTCAAACTGATGCTCCATTAAAAAGAGGAATCTACCCAAAAGGTGGATTAAGAATGGTACAAAACTCTCTAACTGCTTACGGATACGAAATTGATCCAATAACAACAGAGATTTTTAGTAGATATAGAAAAACTCACAACGAAGGAGTATTCTCAGCTTATACTGATGATATGAAAGCTGTAAGAAGATCAGGAATTGTAACAGGATTACCAGATGCTTACGGAAGAGGAAGAATAATAGGAGATTATAGAAGAGTAGCTCTATACGGAGTAGACAGATTAATCGAAGAAAGAAAATTCGAATTAAAAAAAGCTGAATGTCCAGAGTTAACAGAAGAAATAATCAGAAAAAGAGAAGAGATCACTGAGCATATAAGTGCTTTAAAATCATTTGTAAAAATGTGTGCTTCTTATGGATTCGATATTACTAAACCAGCAAAAAATGCTAAAGAAGCTGTACAATGGGTATACTTCGCTTACTTAGCAGCTACAAAAGATCAAGATGGAGCAGCAATGTCAGTTGGAAGAACTGCTACATTCTTAGATATCTTTATTGAAAGAGACTTAGCAAAAGGGTTAATCACTGAGACTGAAGCTCAAGATTTAATCGACCAATTTATCATAAAATTAAGAATAATCAGATTCTTAAGAACTCCAGAGTATAATGAGTTATTCTCAGGAGATCCTACATGGGTTACTGAAGCTTTAGGAGGAGAAGGAGTAGATGGAAGAACTCTTGTAACAAGAACAGCGTTCAGATACTTAAATACTCTTTATAACCTAGGACCAGCTCCAGAGCCAAATTTAACTGTACTATGGTCACAAAAATCACCAGCAGATTGGAAAAACTTCTGTGCAAAAGTATCGATTGATACATCAGCAATCCAATATGAAAATGATGATTTAATGAGACCTGATTTAGGTGACGATTATGGAATCGCTTGTTGCGTATCTCCAATGAAAATAGGAAAGCAAATGCAATTCTTTGGTGCTAGAGTAAACTTACCAAAAGCTTTACTTTATACAATCAACGGAGGAAGAGATGAAAAATCTGGAGTACAAGTTGCTCCTAAATTTGAAGGAATCACTTCTGAGTATTTAGATTTTGATGAAGTAATGGAGAAATATGACTTAATGCTAAAATGGTTAGCAGGAGTATATATTAACGCTCTTAAAGTTATCCACTATATGCATGATAAATATTCTTACGAGGCATTTGAAATGTCACTTCATGATGTAGATGTTCTAAGAACTCAAGCATCAGGAATCGCAGGATTATCTATAGTTGCAGATTCATTAGCAGCTATCAGAGATGCTAGAGTAAAAGTTATAAGAGATGAAAGAGGAATTGCTGTTGACTTCATAAGAGAAGGTCAATATGTTGCATTCGGAAACAATGATGATAACACAGATAAATTAGCTATAGAGATTATGGAAAAATTCATGAACTACATTAGAACTCATGAGACTTACAGAAACTCAAAAGCAACTCAATCTATATTAACAATAACTTCAAACGTTGTTTATGGAAAGAAAACTGGAACAACTCCTTGTGGAAGACCAGCAGGAACTCCATTCTCACCAGGGGCTAACCCAATGAACGGAAGAGATACAAGAGGAGCTGTAGCAGCACTTGCATCAGTAGCTAAATTACCGTTCCACCATGCAGAAGATGGAATATCTTATACATTTGCTATAACTCCAGGAGCTTTAGGAAAAACTAGAGAAGACAGAGTAGAGAACTTAGTAGGATTAATGGATGGATACTTCACAATGGATGGAGGACAACATTTAAACGTAAACGTATTTGATAAGGCTTTATTAGAGGACGCTATGGCTAACCCAGAGAAATATCCTCAATTAACAATAAGAGTATCTGGATACGCAGTTAACTTCGTAAGATTAACTAAAGAGCAACAGTTAGATGTTATCTCTAGAACAATAAACGGAAATATGTAATTAAAAAAGGATGTGCTAAGAAATGATAAAAGGATTTATACACTCACATGAAAGTTTTGGAACTGTTGATGGACCAGGTATAAGATATGTGGTATTCACTCAAGGATGTCCTCTAAGATGTAAATATTGTCATAATTGTGATACTTGGAAAAAAGAGGATGCAAAATTTGTTGAGACTCCTGAAAAAACATTCTTAGAAATCTGTAAATATAAAAACTTTATAAAAAAAGGTGGAGTGACGGTAACCGGTGGTGATCCGTTAACTCAACCTGAATATGTGAAGGAACTATTGAAGCTTTGTAAAAATGAGGGAATACATACAGCAATAGATACGTCGGGGTATTTATTTAATGATAAAGTCAAAGAAACTTTAGCGTATACAGATCTTGTTTTGTTAGATATAAAATCAATAGATCCTGATCAATATAAAGAATTAACTGGTGTTGAATTAGCTCCAACTCTTAAATTTGCAGAATATTTAAAAGAGATAGGGAAACCAATGTGGGTAAGACATGTTGTTGTTCCAGGAATCACTGATAATGATGAGTTGTTAGAAAAATTAGCAGATTATTTAAAACAATTTGATAATTTAGAAAAGGTTGAAATTTTACCATATCATTCTCTTGGAGAGTATAAATGGCAAAAAATGGAGATGGAATACCCATTGAAAGGTGTACCTCAACTTTCAGCAGATAGACTTGAAAATGCAAGAAATATTTTTAAGAGTAGAGGACTGTCGGTTAAGTAAATAGAGTTATAACTACCTTGGAATCGTAATGGTTTTAAGGTAGTTTTTTTATATTTTTTATGTAAAAAATATGATATAATCTAAATAAAAAAGGAGAGTGTCTATGATTATATTGGGGATAGAAACATCTTGTGATGAAACGTCAATCGCTGTTTTAAAGGATGGAAAAGAGGTCTTGTCAAATAATATCTCTTCACAAATAGATATTCATAAAGAGTATGGAGGAGTAGTTCCTGAAATAGCATCAAGACATCATATAAAAAATATAGCCACAATTTTAGAAGAGAGTCTAGAAGAGGCTAAAATAACAATGGAAGATGTTGATTATATAGCAGTTACTTATGCTCCTGGTCTTATAGGTGCTTTATTAGTTGGGATATCTTTTGCAAAAGGATTAGCATATGGTCATGATATTCCACTTATTCCAGTCCATCATATAAAGGCACATATCTATGGAAATTTTATAGAGCAAGATGTAGAGCTACCTTGTATAGCATTAGTTGTGTCTGGAGGACATACAAATATTGTATACATAGATGAAGAACATAATTTTATAAATTTGGGAGCCACTTTAGATGATGCAGTTGGCGAAAGTTATGATAAAGTAGCTAGAGTTATGGGAATTGGATATCCAGGTGGGCCAGTTGTAGATAAGTTGTATTATAAAGGGAATAAAGATGCACTGAAAATACCAGAACCAAAGGTTGACGGATATGACTTTAGTTTTTCAGGTATAAAAACATCAATAATAAATGCTGTGAATAAAGCCAGAATGAAGGGCGAGGAATTTAAGCCAGAAGATTTATCAGCATCATTTCAAAGTAAGGTTGTAGATATTCTTTGTAAAAAAACTTTGAAAGCTGTTCAAGATAAGGGTGTAAAACAGATAGTTATTGCTGGTGGAGTTGCGGCTAATTCGTTACTGAGAAGCGAACTTACAGAAAGAGCAAAGCAGATAAATGTTAAAGTAGCGTTTCCTTCAATGTCTTATTGTACGGATAATGCGGCTATGATTGCAGAAGCTGCATACTATAAATTGAAATATGGTAAAGGGCAAATATTTGCTGATTTAACACTGAATGGAAAGGCAACACTGGATATAACAAAAGATTAAAAAATACCCCAAAATTTTGGGGTATTTTAAATTTTATGGTATAATTTAAGCAATAACGAGTGATGAGGTGTATTTATGATAGTCCAAATATTTGGGAAGAAGAGTTGTAATGATACAAAAAAAGCTCAAAGATTTTTTAAAGAGCGTGGAATAAAAACTCAATTTATAAATATTTTAGAAAAGGAAATTTCAGAGGGCGAATTAAAAATTATAACAAATAAATTCGATTTGGAAGATTTATTAGATAAAGATGGAAATGAATATAAAAAAAGAAATCTAAACTATATGGTTTATGATGTAAAAGAGATATTGGTTGAATACCCTGCACTTTATAGGACACCTATTGTAAGATTTAAAAATAAAGTAACTTTAGGAAATCAGCCTATAATTTGGAAAGAGTGGGAAGTAAAGTAGCTGGTTATGCCAGCTATTTTACATTGAAAAACTATTGAAAATATGGTAAAATTTTTAGATAGTAATATATATAGTGGAGGTAAAATGAAGATATATATCGCTCCTTTAGCAGGAGTTACAGACTATACATTTAGAGGACTTCTAGATGAATATAAACCAGATTTAATGTTTACAGAAATGGTTAGTATAAATGCTTTAGAGATGGAAAATGAAAAAACTTTAAATCAGATATTGAGAATTAGAGATGGTGAAGCTGTTCAAATATTTGGTAAAGATATAGATAAAATGGTTCACAGTGCAAAGTACATAACAGAAAAATTAGGAGTTAAACATATAGATGTAAATGCAGGGTGTCCTGTAAATAAAATAATAAGAAACGGCTACGGAGCTGCTCTTTTAGAAGAGCCAGATCATATAAAAAGAATTTTATGTGAAATACGAGAAAATATAGCTGATGATGTAGACCTTTCTTTAAAAACAAGAGTGGGTTATAAAGGTCTGAAGCAGCATAAGTTGGTGGGGAAAATAGCTCAGGAATCAGGCTGTAAGCATATAACAATACACGGAAGAACAAGAGAACAGATGTATAGTGGGAAAGCGGACTGGGAGCTAATCAAAGAAGTAAAAGAGAGTATTGATATAGAGGTTATAGGAAACGGAGATATATTTACCGCTGAAGATGCCTATGAAAAAGTGAAGTATTCAGGTGTAGATGGAATAATGCTGGCTAGAGGGATTTGTGGTAATCCATGGCTAGTTCAACAAATAAGAGAGAAGTTTGAGTTAGGTGAAGTTAAAACAGAGGTGACGTCTGAAGATAGACTTAATATGGCTATAAAACATACACTTCAAGCAAAGTTAGATAATCCTAATAAAGTTTTTCTTTTTGAACTTCGTAAACATTTATGTTGGTATTTAAAAGGTATGAGAAATGGAGCAGCTTTAAAAAGTGCAATCAATTTGATTGATAGTTATGATGAATTAGTAAAATTACTAGAGAGAGCAAAAGAGAATTTATAGTTGAGGAGAAGTGATTTTTTGGCAGGAGATACGCCGTTAATGGCACAATATAAAGAAATAAAAAAACAAAATAAAGAGAGTATATTATTTTTTAGACTTGGCGATTTTTATGAGATGTTTTTTGAGGATGCAGTAATTGCATCTAAAGAATTAGGATTAACATTGACAAGTAGAAATAAGGAAAAAGATATAGAAGTTCCTTTAGCGGGAATACCTTATCATTCGTCTTCTGCATATATAGGTAAACTTGTTGCTAAGGGATATAAAGTTGCTATTTGTGAGCAGGTAGAAGATCCTAAAGTGGCAAAAGGAATTGTAAAAAGAGAAGTAGTGAGAGTTGTAACTCCTGGAACTATAATAGATACAGAATATTTAGATGAAAAAAGTAATAATTACTTGATGGGAATTGTTTTAAAAAAGGATATAATTGGTATTTCGTATATAGATATAACAACTGGAGAGTTTGTGGCGACTGAAAGTAAAAGAACAGAGGATTATGTTTATAAAATTTTGGGAGAGATAAATAAAATTTCACCGAGAGAGATAATAGTTGATGAAAACTCATATATTTTATTGGAAGGGGAGCTAAAACAATTTGCTCAATCGAATAGAATAAATATAAATTCAGCATTGAAAGTAAAAAAAAGTGATGAATATTTAAAAAAATATTTTAAAGTGATATCTTTAGAGAGTTTTAATTTAAATGGTAAAGATGCGGCAATTGATTCTTCTGCAATGGTTTTGGATTATGTATTGGAGTTACAAAAAGGAAACGAAATACCGGTAGATAAACTTATATATTCAGGTAGTGAAAATGTGATGGAACTGAATCTTACCACTCAAAGAAATCTCGATATAGTTTCGACAAGTAGAGAAAGTGGTGTTTTAGGGACATTGCAGTGGGTTTTAGATGGATGTAAAAGTTCTATGGGAAGTAGATTGTTAAAGCACTTCTTAAAAAATCCAATAACATCGAAGGAATTGATTCTAGAAAGACAAGAAAATATAGATTTTTTTTATGAGAATGTTCTTTTGAGAGAGGAATTGAGAGAAAAATTAAAAGATATTTATGATATTGAAAGAATTATTGGTAAATTAATTTTAGGTAATGAAAATGGAAGAGATTTAGTGGCGTTAAAAACATCTATTTTAAATGGATTAGAAATATATAAAATACTAAAAGGAAATCCAATTTTTGAGATATCAACAGATAGGCTTATTGAAGCATACAATTTGATAGAAGTGGCTATAAAAGATGATGCTCCATTTTCTGTACGAGAGGGTGGAATCATTAGAAGTGGTTATAGTTCAGATTTAGATGAACTTCAAAATATCTCTAAAAATGGAAAGGATACTATTTTAGAGATTGAAAATCGCGAGAGAGAGCGAACTGGAATAAAGGGATTAAAAATCAAATACAATAAAGTTTTTGGTTATTTCATAGAAATTACAAAAGCTAATATCCATTTAGTTCCAGAAGATTATATAAGAAAACAAACTTTAGCAAACGCAGAAAGATATATAGTGGATGATTTAAAAGTGTACGAAGAAAAGGTTTTAAATGCTAAAGATAAAATAGAGAGCTTAGAGTATTATCTATTTAAAGAGTTGTCACTGAAGATAAAAGAATATAAAAATGAGCTACACGATTTAGCATATAAGCTTGCATATTTAGATGTGATATCAAATTTTGCACATATTTCTACAAAAAATGGTTATATAAAACCTGAAATTGTTGAAACAGGAGAATTGGAAATTATAGGTGGAAGACATCCAATTGTAGAACAACTAGTGGGAAGAGAGAAATTTATAAAAAATAGCGTAGTTTTAAGTGATGAAAAAAATCTGATAATTTTAACAGGACCAAACATGTCTGGAAAGTCAACTTATATGAAACAGATAGCGTTGATTTTAATTATGGCTCATATGGGCTGTTATGTTCCAGCAGAATATGCTAGAATAGGGATAGTTGACAAAATATTTACTAGAATTGGGGCTAGTGATGACTTGGTGACAGGGCAATCAACATTTATGTTAGAGATGAGTGAAGTGGCTAATATTGTGAACAGTTCGACTAAGAACTCATTTATAATTCTAGATGAGATAGGAAGAGGAACATCAACATTTGATGGAATTTCAATAGCAACTGCAATAACAGAATATATTCATGATAATATTCAGGCTAAAACAATTTTTGCGACGCATTACCATGAGTTAACTCAATTAGAATCAAAGTTAAAAAAATCTGCTAATTTTAGAATAGAAGTTAAAGAGGATGAGAAGGAAATAACTTTTTTAAGGGAGATTGTAAAAGGTGGAGCAGATAAATCCTATGGAATTGAGGTGGCAAGATTGGCAGGTCTTCCAAAGGAAATATTGGATAGAGCAAGAGAGATGCTAAAAGTTTTAGAAGATAGAAAAATGATAATTGAAAAAAAAGTAAAAAAAGAGCAGTTGATACTTTTTGGTAATTTTGAAGAACAAGTTCAAGAAAAAAATATACCAGAACCTAGAGAAGAAGTAAAAGAGTTAGAAAATGAGGAAAAAATAGCGATTAGATTATTAAAAGAGGTGGAACTTGATAAAATGACACCTTTAGATGCTTTTTTAAAGCTTAATGAATTAAAACGTATCTTAAACTAGGAGGGCAATATGGATAAAAAAAAGTTGGTCTATAGAGTTGTGATAGTGGTAGTGTTAATTTTAGGTTATTTCAATTACTTTGCAGATGAAAAAAAGATAGAAAAAAAAGAGGAGATAGTTGAGACAACCGGAGCAATATATGAAACAGATGGATATCACATAGAAGCAGAAAAACAAAAAGATTTTCTACAAAAGGATGAAACAACTTTTGAAAAAGCCAAAGCTCTTTTAGAAGGGATGGTTTTAACTGGAGATAATGCTATCTTGGATGCTGGGAAAAACTTACTGTTAAAAAGTAATATTTTAGGGAAATCTTTAAATGGATGGGAGTTTGAAACGGAAGAAGCTCAATACAATAAATCTAAAGGAGAGGTTCAATCAACTGTTGGTGTAATAGCAAAGAATAAAGCTGAAGGAATAGAGATTTCAGGAAAGAATTTTAAAAGTGACACAAAAATGGAGAATGTTATTTTATCAGGAGATGTGAAACTTAAAACTAAAAATATGAGTTTATCAGCTACGAATGCTGTGTATAACGATAAAGATAAGATTGTAAATATAGAGGGAGAATCTTTTTTATCAGGAACTACAGTAGGAACTGAAGTTGGAATATTGAGTGGAACTTTTAAAGGGTTAAAATATGATACAAGCAGTAATTATTTGACAACAACAAATTCGTTTATGATAGATTATAATGGGATAAAATTGCATGGTGATAATCTAGTTTTAAATGATAAAACGGAATCTTTTAAAATAAGTAAGAATGTATATATTCTAGCAGATGGATATAAAATAGATATGGAGAGTATAACTTCGGATGGCGGAGATAATATTCTGTTTAATGGTAAAATAAAGGGAAGTAATGGGATATATACTTTTTCAGGAAATGATGGAGTTTACAATAAAATTACTAAAAAATTTGTTTTAAAAGGTGATGTTCTTGGCAGTGATAAAGATGGAGCAAAATTGAAAGCAGATTTAGCAATATATTCTACCGACAAGAAAGAATTGGAGCTGTTAAGTGAAAAAAATGTTGTATACACAAATCCGACAAATCAAATTTTAACAAAGAATTTGATATACTTAACTCAAACAGGGGAGCTTTATCTAAAAGATGGTTATACCTATAAAGGAGATAAATATGACAGTAAAGGACAACAATTTTTCTTTAATAAACAGACCGGAAAAGGCTACGTTATTGATGGGAATGTAAAAAACATTACAGAAAATCAGTTTGCTTCGGGGAAAAGAGTTGACTTTGATAGAACTGATGATAGTTACTTAGTTGATGGAGATGCCTATTTTGAGGATGAAAATTATATTTTTGAAAGTCAAAAAATAGATTATTTAGGGAAGAAAGGATATGTTTACCTAAATGAAAAATATATTTTGAAAAGAAAAAATCAAAAGGATAAATTTGAAGGGCTGAAAGCGGAATACAATTTAACTAGTGAAATATTTAAATCTTTTGGAGAGTTCACATATACCAGTGAAAAAAATATAATTGAGGGAACAAATTTAAATTTTAATCAAAAGACTGGAATTGGAACTATTGAAAAAGATATAGTTGCAATAGATAAAGAAGGAAAAACTAAGGTTGTTTCAACAAGTGGAATTTTTAAAGAAAATGAGTTTGTAAAACTTAAGGATAAGTTAATTTTAACCAGTGGAGATGTAGTTGCCAATGCAAATTCAGGGGAATATAAGATTCAGGAACAAAAAATATACATTCCAGGAGAGATTATATTTGAAGATAAAGTAAAAAATTCTTCTGGGAAAATGTATGACGGGGTTTATGAAACGGATAAAAAAGTATTTATAGGTAAAAATTTTACTGGAAAAGATATGAAGAATAATCTAAAAAGTGATATAATAAAGTACTTTGTTTCTGAAGGTAACTTTGTTTTGGAAAAAAATGCAGAGATAGTGGATGAGCAAATGAGTTTAAAAGGAAATCAATTAGAATATAATCAAAATACAGAAATAGCAAAATCTCCAAAATCATTTATTATAAAATATGGTGAATACGATATTTTTGGAAAGAGTGGAAATGTCAATTTGAAAACAAGCTATTTAAAGGCTAAGGATGTAACCATAAAATCTAAACAAAATGAGGAGTTTAGAGGGGATGTAGTTGAAGGTACAATGAACAATATGAATTTAGATTTTATTGGAAATGTATCTGGAAAGATATATCAGGATGGAGTTCCTGTGACTTTTAGTGGCGACTTTGTAAGAGCATACTTCAAAAAAAATACTCAAGGAAAAAATGAAATTCAAAGAGTAGAAATTAGGAAAAATGCAGTTATTACAAAAGAGGGAACAACTTTATATTCTGATTATTTAGAAATACAACCACAAAAAAAATTGGTTTATGGAAAAGATAATACTAAAGCTATCTTAAAAGATAGAGATGGCGTTGTAACAACAGTAACTTCAGATATTATGAATGGAAATTTAAATACAGAGGTTATAGATCTGGTTGGAAAAGTTAACATTGTTAGAAAAGAGAAAGATAAGACGCTGGTTGCAACTTCTCAAAAAGGAAGAGTAAAAAATAAAGAGAACCTTATCGAATTGAGAGGGAATGTTTTTGTAGATGACAAAGAATCAACTATTTCAGCAGATGAAGTAGATTATAACACGAAGACAAACAAAGTGAAAGCAAGAGGAAATGTATTTGTGGATTATAAAAATAACGAGAAAAAAAGTACCGGAAGTACCGATCAAATGAAATCAGGATATAATAAAATTTTGAAAAAATAAGGAGAAACTATGAGAAGTATAGTCGCTCAAGGCTTATGTAAAAGTTATAAAAAAAGACAGGTTGTAAAAGAGGTTAGTTTAGAGGTAAAAAAAGGTGAGATTGTTGGGCTTTTAGGACCAAATGGGGCTGGAAAAACGACTACATTTTACATGATAACAGGAATAGTAAAACCTGAAAAAGGTCAAGTATTTATAAATGAAGTGGATATAACAGACTATCCTATGTATAAAAGAGCAGATATGGGAATAGGATATTTGGCACAAGAGCCATCAATATTTAGAAATTTATCGGTAGAGGACAATATATTGGCTATACTTGAGATGAAAGGGTTTTCAAAAGAGGAGCAACAAAAGAAAATGACGGACCTTTTAGAAGAGTTTAAACTTACTCATGTTGCTAAATCTATGGGGTTTTCACTTTCTGGTGGAGAGAGAAGAAGAGTTGAGATAGCAAGAACTATAGCTAATGACCCTGATTTTATTTTATTGGACGAACCATTTGCTGGAGTAGACCCAATAGCAGTGGAAGATATTCAACAAATAATAAGGTATCTTAAACAAAGAGGTTTGGGAATATTGATAACAGACCATTCGGTAAGAGAAACATTATCCATAACAGAAAAAGCATATATTATGGCAAATGGAGAAGTATTAATCAGTGGAACTCCCGAGGAGATAGCGTCTAGTCCAATGGCTAAAAAGGTTTATTTAGGTGAAAACTTTAAATTAGATTAAATAAAAATTTAAAAATATGTGGAGGAAATAAGATAATGTTAACAGGTAACGAAATTAGAAGTAAGTTTATAAAGTTTTTTGAAGAAAAGAACCATAAGCACTTTGAAAGTGCATCATTAATTCCAGATGATCCAACTCTTTTATTGACAGTAGCAGGGATGGTTCCATTCAAGCCATATTTCTTAGGACAAAAAGAAGCACCAACACCAAGAATTACAACATACCAAAAATGTATAAGAACAAATGATTTGGAAAATGTTGGAAGAACAGCAAGACACCATACTTTCTTTGAAATGTTAGGAAACTTCTCTTTTGGAGATTATTTTAGAGAAGAGGCAATAATTTGGTCTTGGGAATTTATAACAGAGGTTTTGAAATTAGAAAAAGATAAATTATGGGTTTCTGTATTCACAACAGATGATGAGGCTGAAAGAATATGGATAGAAAAGTGCGACTTCCCTAAAGAAAGAATAGTAAGAATGGGAGAATCTGAAAACTGGTGGGCAGCAGGACCAACTGGTTCTTGTGGACCTTGTTCTGAAATTCATGTGGATTTAGGTGCAAATTATGGTGGAGATGAAAATTCTAAATTAGGAGATGAGGGAACAGATAACAGATTCATAGAGATTTGGAACCTTGTATTCACAGAGTGGAATAGAATGGAAGATGGATCATTACAACCATTACCTAAGAAGAATATAGATACAGGAGCAGGACTTGAAAGAGTTGCAGCGATGGTTCAAGGGAAATCAAATAATTTTGAAACAGATTTATTATTCCCAATTGTTGAAGAGGCAGGAAAATTAACAAGTACTGTTTATGGTGAAAGTTCAGAAAAAGATTTTTCATTAAAAGTTATAACAGATCATTCAAGAGCAATAACGTTCTTAATCAGTGATGGAGTTATACCATCAAATGAAGGAAGAGGTTATGTTTTAAGAAGAATTTTAAGAAGAGCGGTAAGACACGGTAGACTTTTAGGAAGAAAAGAGCTATTCATGTATAAAATGGTGGATAAAGTTGTAGAGATTATGCAAGAAGCTTATCCTGAATTAAGAAAAAATATAGAGCATATTAAAAAGGTAGTAAAAACAGAGGAAGAAAAATTCTCGAATACTTTAGATCAAGGAATACAGTTAGTAATGAATGAGATAAAATTAGTAAAGACAAAAGGTGAAAACAAATTGCCTGGAGATATAACGTTTAAACTTTACGACACATATGGATTCCCTTATGAATTGACTGAAGAGATCTGTGAAGAGAATGGAGTAGAGGTTTTAAAAGATGAGTTCGTAGAAAAGATGGACGAGCAAAGAGAAAAAGCGAGATCAGCAAGATCAGTTGTTATGGAAAAAGGACAAGATAGCTTTATAGAAAAATTCTATGATTTACATGGAAAAACAGAGTTTACCGGATATTGTGATTTTATGATGACAGCAACACTATTGAGTGCTAGAAAATTAGAGGACAATAACTATGCACTTATATTTGATCAAACACCTTTTTATGCTGAATCTGGAGGGCAAGAAGCCGATCACGGTATAATTGAAGGGGAAAATTTAGTAGGTAAAGTTATAGATGTTCAAAAACAAAAAGAGATATATACTCATATAGTTAGTATTGAATCAGGAGTAGAGGAATTACAAGAAGGGACATTATTAAATTTAACAATAGATCCTGTTAGAAGAGAAGAGATAGCAAAAAACCATACGGCAACTCATCTTTTACATCAGGCATTAAAAGATGTTTTAGGAGAACATGTACAACAAGCTGGATCATCTTGTGGTGCTGATAGATTGAGATTTGATTTTAATCATTACGAAGCTTTAACTACTGAAGAATTAGAGAGAGTAGAAAAGATTGTGAACGAAAGAATATTTATGGGAACAGCCGTTAATGCAGAAGTGATGTCGATGGATAAAGCTAAATTAAAGGGAGCAACAGCACTATTTGGAGATAAGTATGGAAATGAAGTTAGAGTGGTTTCAATAGCAGACTATTCAATAGAACTTTGTGGTGGAACACATATAGAGAATATTGGAAAAATAGGATTCTTTAAAATAATTTCAGAAGCTGGAGTAGCTGCGGGAGTTAGAAGAATAGAAGCTCAGACAAGCTACAAAGCATATTTAGCAGTACTTGAAATGGAGAAATCTATAAAAAGAGTTGCAAAAAATCTTAAAACAGATTTAAATAAAATTGAAGAGAGATCTGAGAAAATAGTTGAAGAGGCAAGAGATTTATCAAAAGAGGTAGAATTTCTAAAAGCTAAAGTAGCATCATTTGAAGCAAATTCATTATTTGATGAAATTCAAGAGATAAAAGGTATTAAAGTTTTAGTTAAAGCCTTCAAAAATAAAGAGGCAGATTCTTTAAGAGAGATTGTAGATAAAGCTAAAGATAAGCTAGGAAGTTGCATAATAGCTCTTGGATCAGATAACGATAAAGCTGTATTTGCTGTAGGGGTTACAAAAGATTTGATTTCTAAAGTTAAAGCTGGAGATTTAGTTAGAGAAGCCGCTAAAATAGCTGAAGGTAATGGTGGAGGAAGACCAGACTTCGCACAAGCTGGAGGAAAAAATGGAGCAAAAGTTGAAGAAGCTTTAGCAACATTGAAGGAAATTTTAATAAATACATTATAATTGGAGGAAGATAATATGTTGAAAAGATATCTTTCTTTAGATGTAGGAGATGTAAGAATAGGAGTGGCTAAATCAGACCTTATGGGGATGGTTGCCGCTCCCTTAGAAGTGATTGATAGAAGAAAAACAAAAGCTGTAAAAAGGGTAGCTGAACTTTGTAGAGAGGAAAATACACTTTCAATAGTTGTTGGAATACCAAAAAGTTTAGATGGAACAGAAAAGCGTCAAGCAGAAAAAGTAAGAGAATTTATAGCGAAATTAAAAAAATCTATTGATGGATTGGAAATATTTGAAGTAGATGAAAGACTTTCTACTGTTTCAGCAGATAGAATGTTAAACGAAACAAATTTGAGGGGAGCTAAAGAAAAGAGGAAGGTAGTTGATAAAGTAGCAGCAGCTATAATACTTCAAACTTTTTTAGACATGAAAAAATAATTTAGTGGAGGCTAACATGAATTTTAAGGGGATGGCAAAATTACTTTTAGTATTAGTTGTACTAGTTTGTTCTTGGTGGTTAGCAGTAGTAAAGCCAACAAAATTAGGACTTGATTTAAAAGGAGGAGTTTATGTAGTTTTACAAGCTCAACCTGAAGAAGGAATTAAACTTGATGATGAGGCTATGAATAGACTGATTGAAGTTTTAGACAGAAGAATAAACGGGCTTGGAGTAGCGGAATCTGTTGTACAAAGAGCAGGTATGGACAGAGTGATAATAGAGCTTCCAGGAATAACAAACTCCGATGATGCAGTAAAAATGATAGGAAAAACAGCTCTGCTTGAATTTAAAATTATGAATGACGATGGGACATTAGGGCCAACTCTTTTATCGGGAGGTTCTTTAAAAAAAGCTGAAGTTTCTTATGATAATTTAGGGAGACCACAAATTCAATTTGAAATGAATATAGATGGAGCAAGAGAGTTTGCTAAAATAACTAGAGAAAATATAGGAAGAAGATTAGCGATAACTTTAGATGGGGAAGTGCAAACTGCACCTTCGATAAATACTGAAATACCTAGTGGAAACGGAGTTATTACAGGAAGTTACACACCGGATGAAGCTAAAAAAACAGCAACATTATTAAATGCAGGAGCACTTCCTGTTAAAGCTGAAATTATAGAAACGAGAATAGTAGGAGCATCTTTAGGAGATGAATCGATAGCTCAAAGTAAAACAGCTGCAATGGTTGCAGTGGGACTAATAGCAACATTTATGTTAATTATGTATAGACTTCCAGGATTTATAGCAGATTTAGCTCTTGTGAGTTTTGGTCTAGTTATGTTTGCAATGCTTAATTTCATAGATGCGACACTGACTTTACCAGGGATAGCTGGAATGATTTTATCAGCTGGAATGGCAGTAGATGCAAATGTTATCATTTTTGAGAGAATTAAAGATGAATTGAAGCTAGGAAGTAGTATAAGAGGGGCTATCCAATTAGGATTTAGTAAAGGAATAGCATCTATCATAGATTCAAATGTTACGACATTATTGACAGCTCTTGTACTATTTATATTTGGAACAGGAACTGTAAAGGGATTTGCGGTTACATTGACAATAGGAACAGTAGCTTCTATGCTTACAGCTATTTTTATAACAAAAGTTTTATTGATAACAGCTGTAGATTTATTTAAAATAAAAAGAACAGAGTTCTTCGGTGTGAAAAGGGGGTAAATAAATGTATATTGAGGTAATAAAACACAGTAAAAAATGGATAACTTTATCAACAATATCTTTTATAATATTCCTAGGTATGTTTTTAACAAAGGGATTAAATTATGGAATTGATTTTACTGGAGGAAATTTAATCCAGTTGAACTTTACAAATCAAATTACTTTGACAGAAGTAAATAAAAAGTTGGATAATTTGGCTATAACAATTCCACAGCTATCTCCTACAGCTAGAAAAGTTCAAGTTTCTCAAGCTGATAACAATGTTATTATAAGAACAGCAGAGATGACAGATCTTGATACAGAAAAATTATTGATTCAATTGAAAGATTTAGGTGAATATAAACTTGAAAGAGCCGAAAAAGTAGGGGCAACAATTGGTGAGGAGTTAAAAACTTCAGCAATATATGCACTGACTATGGGTGGATTATTGATTGTAATATATATAACTCTTAGATATGAGTTTAAATTTGCAATAGCAGGAATATTGACACTTCTTCATGATGTCACTGCTGCAATAGGAGTGATTGCACTTTTAGGATATGAAGTGGATACGCCGTTTATAGCAGCGGTACTGACGATTCTAGGGTACTCAATAAATGATACTATAATAATTTATGACAGAATAAGAGAAAGTTTAAGAAAAAAATCTGACTTAACTTTTGGAGAGGTTTTAAATAAAAGTTTAAATCAAGTACTTGTTAGATCTATAAATACATCAGTAACAACACTGCTAGCTTTAGTAGCAATATTAGTTTTTGGTGGAGATAGTTTAAAGACATTTACAACAACACTATTGGTAGGAATCGGAGTTGGAACATACTCATCGATTTATATTTCAACACCATTAGTTTATCTTTTTGAGAAAAAAAGAGATCAAAAATATGAACCTAAAAAAGATGATCATGACGATGAGTCAGACAACAATGAAAAAATTGTAGTTTAGAAAAAAGCCACCTAAAAAGGTGGCTTAATCTACTTATATAAGAGAGGAGTAAAAATGAGAACGTGGGCTGAGATAGATTTAGACAACCTAGCATATAATATAAAAAAAATAAAAGAACTATCTCATAACAGAGACATAATGGCAATAATAAAAGCAGATGCCTATGGAATGGGAGCAGTTCCTATAGCGAAGGAACTTTCTGAACAAGGAGTTAAAATTTTTGGAATATCTTCATTAGAAGAGGGAATAGAGCTAAGGAATTTTGGAATAAAAGAAGAAATTTTGATATTAGCAGGAACTTTTAATGAAGAACTAGAAATAGCAGAAAAATATAATTTGCAAGTCACGTTGACAGATACTTCTCAAATAGAGTATATATTGGAAAAAAAGATGTCTTTATGTGTTCATATAAAAGTAGATACTGGAATGGGGAGAGTAGGATTTACAATAGAAGAGGCTAAAGAGGCAATAAAAAAATGTCAAAATATAGGAATAGAGGTGAGAGGAATATATTCTCATCTATCTGTGGCAGATGAATCTGACAAAGAATCTATAGACTATACAAAGAAACAACTGGATAAATTTAAAGAGTTTGAAAATATAAAAAATATAAAATATATCCATATCCTTAATAGTGGTGGAATAATAAATTTCTCAGAAATAACTCAAAGTAACTTAGTTAGATCAGGAGTAATAATGTATGGTGTATATGGTGAGGGAATAATTAAAGATTTAAAAAGGGTTTTTACTTTGAAAAGCAGAGTTCTATTTTTAAAAGAGTTAAAAGAGGATATAGATATATCTTATGGAAGATTAGGTAAGGGTCATAGAGGGGATTTGATAGCTACTGTGACGGTAGGTTATGCTGATGGATTTAGAAGAGAGTTATCCAATGGAGGAACAGTGGATATTTTTGGAAAGCCATGTGAAATAGTTGGGAAAATATGTATGGATATGTTAATGGTTAAAATTCCTAATGATATAAGAGGAAAAGTAAAAATTGGGGATGAAGTAGTGGTAATGGGTGAAGATATTTTTGAAAAATCAAAAATTGTAGGTTCTTCAATATATGAACTATTCACTGGACTAAGTCGAAGAGTAAGTCGGGTATATTTAAAAAATGGGAAACCACATATAGTAAATAATTTAATAGGAAAAGTTTAAAGGAGAAAATAATGGCAAAGATAGTATTAGAAGCAGGTAAAGATAAAAAAATTAGAAATTTCTATCCAAATGTTTTCAAAGATGAGATCAATGATATATTAGGAGAGGTTTCAAATGGAGATATAGTTGAAGTATGTACTTTAGACGGTGAGGTAATTGGTAAAGGTTATGTTGCTGAATCAACAAATGCTTTTGTAAGAATGTTAACAACTAAAGATGTTGCAGTAGATAAAAAATTGATATTAGAAAAAATAAAAAGAGCTTATGAAAAAAGAAAGCATCTTTTTAATGAGACAAATTGTGTGAGAGCATTTTATTCTGAAGGGGATGGAATCCCGGGATTAATAATTGATAAATTTGATAAATATGTTTCTGTTCAATTTAGAAATTCAGGATTAGAGGTTGCATTTAGACAGGATATAATAAATGCTATAAAAAAGGTGATGAAACCAAAAGGAATATATGAAAGAAGTGACGTTGAAAACAGAACTCACGAGGGTGTAGAACAACAAACTGGAATAATATATGGGGAGATCCCAGAGAGAATTGTGATGGAAGATAATGGATTAAAGTATTATGTAGATATCGTGGATGGACAAAAAACAGGATTCTTTTTAGATCAAAGAGATTCGAGAAAGTTTATTAGAAAATATTTAAATGAAAACACGAGATTTTTAGATGTATTTTCAAGCAGTGGTGGTTTTTCAGTTGCAGCATTAAAAGAGGGCTGTAAGAAGGTTGTAGCGATAGATAAAGAGCCTCATGCATTGGAGTTATGTAATGAGAACTATGCATTAAATGAATTTACTAATGATTTTGAAACTGCTGAAGGCGATGCATTTTTAATGTTGAAAATTCTTTCAAATAGAGGAGAAAAGTTTGATGTTATAACTCTTGATCCACCATCATTAATAAAGAAAAAAATAGATATCCACAGAGGAAGAGATATGTTCTTCAGTCTTTGTGATGAGAGTTTCAAACTTATAGAAGATGGAGGAATTGTAGGGATAATAACGTGTGCTTATCATATGAGCTTACAAGATTTAATTGAGGTTACAAGAATGGCTGCATCAAAAAATGGGAAACTACTTCAAGTTATAGGAGTGAACTATCAACCAGAAGATCATCCTTGGATTTTGCATGTACCAGAAACACTTTATTTAAAAGCTCTTTGGGTAAGAGTAGTAAATAATTAATAATAAGGGGGATTAGGAGAGTATGTACTTAGATATAGTTGTAGTGATAATTTTAATATTTGCAATATTGGAAGGACTAAAGGATGGGTTTTTAATGCAATTCTTTTCAATCTTTGGAATTTTTATAGATTTTATAATTGCTCAAAGGCTAACTCCAGTAGTTCTTGAAAAATTATCTTTAAACAATGATAAAAGTAATTTTTTACTTACTTATATAGGAGTATTTATAGCATCATATTTAGTAATTTCAATACTTATGTTTTTTATAGGGATGATACTAAAAACTCAAAGCAAAGGATTTTTGTCAAGAGGATTAGGGGGAGCATTTGGATTAGCCAAAGGATTTATAATATCGATAGTTATACTATTTATATTTAATTATGCTTCTCAAAAATATAGTGTTTTAAAAAAATATGGAGATGGAAGTAAGGCAAACATGTTCTTCTTAGAAAAATCGCACTATATAGATGATTATTTACCAAAAGAATTAAAAGAAGAATTGAACTATACAAAAGGAAAAGAATTGGTTGAAAAATATTTCAATAAGATGTTTTAGGAGAGAAAAATGAAAATAATTGAAAAATATATATTAGAAGATGTAAAAATGCCAATTATTTTTGGTGTATCTCTGTTTACATTTATTTTTCTAATAGAAATAATAGTATCTCTTATGGAAAATATAATAGTGAAAGGCATCTCTTTATTAGATGTCCTTCGAATTTTATCTTTTTATCTTCCACCAATACTTTCACAGACAATCCCTATGGGTGTATTTTTGGGTGTAATGATTACATTTTCTAAATTTACAAGTACTAGTGAAGCGACAGCGATGAGCTCAATAGGGATGTCTTTAAAAGATATATTAAAGCCGATTGTAAAATTATCAATGTTAATAACTATATTTATCTTTTTTTTACAAGAAAGTATAATCCCAAGATCTTTTAGTAAGTTAGAAGAGTTAACGATAAAAATAGCTTATGAAAATCCTGTTTTTCAATTAAAAGAAGGAATTTTAATAGATGAAGTAGATCAATATAGTTTATATATAAATAAAATTGATAGAAAAACAAATGAAGCTTCAAATGTTTTAATATTTCAAAAGGATGATAAAAGCACTTTTCCTACAATTTTATTGGGAGAGAAAGCTTATTGGAAGAATGTGAATATGGTTTTAGAAAATTCAAAGTTCTATACATTTAATCCAGATGGAACATTAAAATTGGAAGGGAAGTTTAAGCAGAAAAAGATACCATTGAGCTCTTATTTTCAAAATATAAATATAGATGTAAAAGATATTGAAGCTATGGGAATAGGAATGCTTATAAAAAATTTAAATGGGAAAACAAAACAAGAAAGAACCCCATATTTAGTAGAGATAAATAGAAAAATAGCTATTCCTCTTTCAACAATAGTTTTGTCAATTTTAGGAGTTTTACTATCTATTGGGCATCACAGAAGTGGAAAAGGGGCTAGTTTTGGTATAAGTTTGGCTGTAATATTTATATATATTGTATTCTTAAATGTTGGAATGGTAATGGCCAACAAAGGTATAGTATCGCCATATGTAGGAGTTTGGCTACCAAATATATTGTTACTTGGTGGGACTGGGCTACTATACAAAATAAAAGCAGGTGGTGCTAGATGAAAAAGTTAGATGTATATATAAGTAAAAATTTTATAAAATCATTTTTACTTAGTTTGATTGCATTTGTAAATATATTTATATTGAGTCAGCTATTTAAAATAATAAGATATATAACTGCGGGAAGAATGAGTATAGGTGAATCTATAACATATATTATTTATCTACTGCCTAAAATTTTTATAGAGGTGACTCCGCTGGCTATTTTATTAGGGTCTCTTATGTGTATAAATAAGATGGCCTCAAATTTGGAAATAATATCTTTAAAAACATCTGGAATAAGTTTTAGAAGAATAGTTAGGTATCCAGTAATCATATCATTTTTAGTTTCACTTGTTGTATTCCAAATGATGAATAGGGTTTATCCAGTGACTCTTTCAAAAAGTAGAGATTTAAGAGCTGGAAGAAAAATTTCAGAAACAATTTTACCAGCGACTAAAAATAATGCATTTTTAAGAACTGAAGATAATATTATTTATTATATAAAAAATATAAATAGAATTGAAAATACTGCAAAAATGTTGGAGATAATAAGAGTAGATAAAAATTTTGAAAAAATCGAAGAGATTATAACTGCAAAAACCGGGAGATTTGATGTTGATAAAAATCTATGGATTTTAAAAGATGTTACTATAAACAATTTTATAGACAAACATCAAAATGCGTATAAAGTATACTCTAATAAAAACTTTGATAAATCACCTAGTGATTTTATAACAATCCAAGGAGATCCTGAAGAGTTGACAAATGCGGAAATAAAAAAATCAATAAGAGATATTAGAATAACAGGTGGAGATATAAAAGGACCTCTATCTGTTTTAGGTAAAAGATACTCCTTCCCATTTGCAAGTTTTATAGTTTCATTTTTAGGACTAGCATTAGGAAGTAGATATGTACGAGGAGCTTCTGCTATAAGTATAGCATTAAGTGTTGGTCTAGGATATTCATATTATATAGTTCAAGCTTCATTTGAAGCGTTAAGTGTAAATGGGATATTAAATCCATTTTTAAGTGGATGGATTCCAAATGTTATATTCTTAGGGTTAGGTTTGTATTTTATGAAAAAAGCGGAGTATTAGGGAGGAAAATGAGCATAATAATAGATCAATTAGATAATGGTGTAACTCTTTTGATGGAAGATATTAAAAGTATCAATACAGCAAGTTTAGGATTTTTTGTAAAAACTGGGGGGAAAAATGAGTTGGAAGGAGAAGAAGGGATATCTCATTTTATAGAACATCTCTTGTTTAAAGGAACAACAAATAGAACTGCTATGGAGATATCTGAAGAGATAGATAATCAAGGTGGAATGATAAATGCTTATACAAGTGCTGAGAGAACAGCTTACTATATTCAAATGACATCTCACACTTTAGATATAGGAATAGATATTTTAAATGATATGTTTTTAAACTCTACATTTACAGATGAAAATATTGAAAAAGAGAGAAATGTAATTATCGAAGAGATAAGAATGTATGAAGATATTCCTGAAGAGGTTGTCCATGAAGAAAACCTTTCATTTGCAGTAAGCGGTGTACAGGGAAGAAATATTGCTGGAACAATTGAAGGGTTAAAAGAGATAGATAGAGAAAGAATTTTAAACTATTTCTATGACACTTATAAACCTGAAAATATAGTTGTTGCTATCGCTGGAAATATAGATATAGATAATGTTCGTAAAAAATTAAATGCAGGTATAGGTCAGTTAAAAGATAGAAGTTCAGTTAGAGAGTATAATGGAGAGATGTTAATAAATTCAGGAGAAAAAATAATATCTCAAGAAACAAATCAAGTTCATCTATGTGTGAATACTTTAGGTGTTTCTAATTTAGATGATGACAGAATTGTTTCTTCAGTGATATCAAATGTATTGGGTGGAAATATGAGTTCTAGACTATTTCAAAAGATTAGAGAAGACAAAGGACTAGCTTACTCTGTTTATAGCTATACTTCATCTTTTGATGAAGGAGGGTTGTTCACAATTTATGCTGGAACAACTCATGAAGACTATAGAGAAGTTATAGAAATAATAGAAAATGAACTTAAAGATATAAGAGAAAATGGAATTACTCCAAAAGAGTTACAAAAAGCAAAGAATCAATTTTTAAGTATGGTTACTTTTGGATTAGAAAGTAGCAAGGGAAAAATGACAAGAATGGCAGGGTCTTATTTAAATAACGGTTATGTGAAGTCTATAGATGATGTTATTAAAGAGATTGAAAGTGTAACTTTAGACGATGTGGAAAGAGTAGCAAAAAAAATATTTGATGAAAAATATTTATCAAAAACTATTTTAGGAAATATATAACAGAAGGTGGAAAAATGGAAAAAGTTATTGTTAAGTTAGTATTAGAAAATGGAGTAGAACAACCTAAATATATGACACAAGGTGCTGCTGGAATGGATGTTCAAGCATTCATTAGAGAAGCTGTTATTTTAAAACCGTTAGAGAGAGCTTTAATACCAACAGGGATAAAAATGGAAATACCATATGGGTACGAAGTTCAAGTTAGACCTAGAAGTGGACTGGCAATAAAGCACGGGATTACGTTAGTAAATACACCGGGAACTATTGATTCAGATTATCGTGGAGAGGTTGGGATTATTCTTATTAATCTTAGCAATACAGATTTTACTGTAAATCCAGGAGAGAGAATAGGACAACTTGTTTTACAGAAAGTATATAAAATGGAATTTAAAGAGGTAAGTATTTTAGAAGAGACTGAAAGAGCAGAAGGTGGCTTTGGTCATACTGGGAAATAGGAGAATTAAATGGGAAAAAATCATGATTTAGTAGTAACTCTAAAAAAAATAAAGAAAATGAAAAATATGATTTTATATATAGCTTTGTGCATTGTGACGATCAGTGCACTAACTGTATATAGTGCAACAATTCATAAAAGTAGTTCGTTTTTTTATAAGGAAATAGTTTGGATAGTACTAGGGATTTTTACTTATTTTATATTTTCATTTGTAGATTATAAATTATATGGTAAATATTATAAAGTAATTTATATTATAAATGTAATTCTACTTTCATTAGTATTTTTGATAGGAGATAAAAGATTGGGAGCACAGAGATGGATAGATTTTGGATTTATAACAATACAACCATCTGAGTTTTCAAAATTATTTGTAGTTTTAACTTTTTCGGAAGTGCTATCAGATAAGTTTAATTCAAAGTTTGTGGGATTAAAAAGTGTTTTTATAACAAGTCTATACATAGTACCAATATTTTTATTAATCGCAGCTCAACCAGATTTAGGAACTTCATTAGTTATAATTTTTTTATATTTAATTTTAATTTTTATGAATGGAATAGATTGGAAAACAATAATTGTGATATCAATTACTGGAGTTTCGTTAGCACCAATTGGATATCTTTTTTTACTAAAGGATTATCAAAAGGAAAGAGTTTTAACATTTTTAAATCCAGAAGCAGATCTTTTAGGTAGTGGATGGAATGTCACTCAATCAATGATTGCTGTCGGATCTGGTGGAGTTTTTGGAAAAGGGTTTCTTCAAGGGACTCAGAGTAAATTAAGATTTCTTCCAGAGTCACACACCGATTTTATAGCAGCTGTATTTTTAGAGGAAAGAGGACTGATAGGAGGGTGTGTGTTATTACTACTATATACACTTTTACTATGGGGGATATTGAGAGTAGGAGATAGAGCAGAAGGTTATGGAAAACTAATTTGTTATGGGATATCAGCAATTTTTTTCTTTCACATAGTTGTAAATATTGGAATGGTTACAGGAATTATGCCAGTTACAGGGCTTCCATTACTTCTTATGAGTTATGGAGGAACATCGTTTTTATTCGCATTTGCTATGTTAGGAATAGTTCAAAGTATAAATATTTATAGGGAGTAGATATGGAATATATAATAGATTCCAGTTTTAATGATGTAAGACTGGATAGATTTTTAAGAAAAAAATATGAAAATACTCCGCTAACAGAAATTTTTAAAGGAATAAGAACTGGAAAAATTAAAGTTAATGGGAAAAAATCAAAAGAAAATTATAGATTAAAGACAGACGATATTGTAAAAGTACTTTTTTCTGGTGGAGAAACTGAAAGAAAAGAATTCATAAAGCTTTTGCCTCAAGAGATAAAAATTTTGCAAGATGGAATTGTTTATGAAGATGAACGAGTAGTAATTTTTAATAAACAACCAAACATGGTTATGCATAAAGGTAGTGGTCATGAGTACGGGATTTCAGAGATGTTTAAAAGCTATTATGGCACAGATGAATTTAACTTTGTAAATAGAATAGATAAATCCACATCAGGGCTTGTTATAGGTGCAAAAAATTTGAATACAACAAGAGAATTAGCTGAAGAGTTAAGAGATGGAAACACGGAAAAAAAATATTATATTTTAGTAGAAGGAACTATTAAAGAAAAGAACTTTACATTGAAAACGTATTTAAAAAAAGAGGAAACAAAAGTAATTGAATTAGATTCTTATGAAAAGGGAGCTAAAGAAAGTATCTCTTATTTTAAAGTTTTAAAAGTAGGGGATAAAAGAACAATTTTAGAGGGAAGGTTAGAAACTGGAAGAACACATCAGCTAAGAGTTCAACTTTCAAATATGAAACATCCAATTGTTGGTGATGGGAAATATGGAAAAGGTGGAAAACAGATGTTTTTATACTCATACTATTGTGAAATACCAAAATATGGAATTAAAATAGAACTGCCTTTGCCAGAAAATTTTATAAAAAACATATAAAAAACGGTTTTGCTAAGCAAAACCGTTTTTTTTATTTATGAATGAATTAGCAATTAGAATAACTTTAATAGTGTCATCTATATTTTCATCGATAGATACTCCAAATAAAACATCCTCAATGTCGACTCGGCATTGCTCTTTAATAGTTTCAACAATGATACTAGATTCAATTAAATTTAAATCTTTAGGACCAATAATATTAATTAAAAATTTACTAGCTCCTAAGATGGTTCTTTCAAAAAGAGAGGAATCTACAGCAGCTAAAGCAGCTTTTTTAGCTCTATTATCTCCACTTCCCTCACCAAAACCTAAAATAGCATCACCTGAATTAAATAGTAAAGACTTGATATCAGCAAAGTCTAAATTTATTAAACCTTTAGCGAGCATTAAATCGGTCATACCTTTAATTGCGGTTAAAAGAACAAGATTACTTTTTTTAAAAGCTTCTTTAACTGTAATGTCTGGGTTATTAGGATCTAATAATTTATCATTTGGAATAAGAATAAATGAATCAACATAGGGTTTAAGGCTATCTATACCATACTGAGCAATTTTCATTCTTCTTTTACCTTCAAAAGAGAATGGTTTTGTAACAATAGCAACAGTTAAAATATTTAATTCTTTTGCTAACTGGGCTATTAAATGTGTAGCTGCACTTCCAGTACCACCACCCATAGTAGATGTTAAAAATAAAAAATCTGTTCCTCGTAAAATGTTTTTTAAAAAATTTAAACTTTCCTTGGTTGCTCGTTCTCCCAATTCAATATTACCACCACAACCTAATCCTTTAGTTGTAGAGGAGCCCAATTGTATTTTGTACTGAGTTTTAGATGTGTTTAAATCTTGTAAATCAGTATTTAATGCAAAAAAATTAACTCCATCAACATTGTGTTCCACCATATCGTTAATGGCATTTATACCGCCACCACCGATTCCTAAAACCTTTATATTGATATTAAAATTTTTTTCACTTTCCAAAATGACTCACCCCCTTTATATAGGAGTACTACTCGATTAATATCTAATTTCCTTTGTGTGAAATAAATTTTTTTTATCAAAACGCCCCGAGAAAACCTCTTCCTCTATTAGGGAGAGGTTGAATCAGGGCAATCTTTTTAGTTTTCAGTTCCTTTAATCGAATATATAGTTTAATAGTTTCTATTGGTTTTTTCTAAAATATGGTATAATCAGACCACATAAATTTAATTTTAAGGAGGTGAAAACTATGAAAACGCATAACTTAGCTTTTAAATATAGAATCTATCCTAATGAAACTCAAGCTAATACAATTAATCAAACTTTTGGTTGTACTAGACTTGTGTATAATAGATTTTTGGGTCAAAGAAAAGAATTGTATGAGACAGAGAAAAAATCTGTAACTTACAATACCCAAGCTAAAGAACTTGTACCGCTTAAACTTGAATTACCATTCTTGAAAGAGGTTGATTCAATCGCATTACAACAAGCACTTAAAAATTTAGAAACTGCATATAAGAATTTCTTTCAAAAGAGAACTGCATTTCCTAAATTTAAATCTAAAAGGTCAACTAGAAAATCATATAATACTGTATCTACAAGTAATAATATTAGAGTTGAGGGAAATTTTCTGAAGCTTCCAAAGCTAGGCTTAGTTAAAATTAAACTTCATAGACAGATACCTCAAGATTATGTAATTAAATCAGCTACCATTAGTCAAGAGCCTAACGGTGCTTACTATGTTTCTTTACTAACTGAATTTGAAAAAGATATAATAAAAGTTCCAAGTAATAATAGTATTGTTGGACTTGATTTTGCTATGTCAGAATTGTTTGTTAGCTCCGATAACCAAAGGGCTGACTATCCTAGATTTTTTAGAAAGTTAGAAGCTAAACTCGCTAAAGCTCAAAGAGAGCTATCAAGAAAAGTTAAATTCTCACAAAATTGGTATAAAGCAAAATTAAAAGTTGCTAAAGTTCATAACCTTATCAAAAACAGTAGAAAAGATTTTTTACACAAGCTATCACACGAACTTGTAACTAAGTATAATGCGATAATACTTGAAGACCTTAATATGAAAGGTATGAGTCAAGCATTAAACTTTGGTAAATCTGTCGCTGATAACGGGTGGGGAATATTTACGTCTATGCTTCAATACAAATCAATGTTTTTAGGTAAACAAGTAATTAAAATTGATAAATGGTTTCCATCATCAAAAACTTGTTCATTTTGTGGTTCAGTAAAAACTGAACTAGCACTATCTGAAAGAACTTACAAATGTGATGAATGTAACTCAGAGATAGACAGAGACCTAAACGCAAGTATAAATATTCGTGAAGCTGGTAGAGAACTACTAGCCTATTAAAATATATATCAGGGTAGGAACTACCCGCAGAGCGTGATTAATATATCCGACATGAGTCAGATACTTCCCACGAAGCCCCGCCCTCTATTAGGGCGGTGGTAGTTCACTTTAAATGTTCTGTATCTGAAAATTTAATAATTTTAAATTTTTTATCGATATACTCAACTATTGTTGTACTGGTATTTTCAGGAACAGGTTGCTTTGAAAACTCATCGATACCTTTATTGTTAATAATATTAAATATTGCTTTCAATGTAACGCCGTGGCTTATAACTAAAATATTTCCTTCATTATTTTCAGAGACAATTTTATTTAGTCCTTTTTGAACTCTTTCTAATACTTCTAAATAACTTTCACCATGATATGCAGTAGGATTGTATTTAGCGGCATCATTCCAAAAATTATGATATTCTATAGGGTAATTTTTTTCAAAGTCATCCCTTGGAATACCTTCAACATTACCCATTCCAATCTCTTGAAATTCATCTATTGGAATAATTTCTAGATTTCTATCTCCGATAATAAGCTTAGTGGTTGAAATAGCTCTATCTAAAGGTGAAGAGTAAATTTTACTAAAATTTAAATCTTTTAAATGATTTGAAAGCTTTTTAGCTTGAATAACTCCTAAATTAGTTAAAGGGGAATTAGATCTCCCTTGGAAAATTTTTAAAGTGTTCCATACAGTTTCTCCATGCCTAACAAAATAGATACGTAACATATTTTTCTCCTTTTGAATAAAAACTCTTTTTTTTAATACAATATTTTTGTATAATCTTATTATACATTGAATTTTGGAGGTTGTAAAATGAAGTTTTTAGGAGTTATACCAGCGAGATATGAATCGACAAGATTACCAAAAAAACCATTGAAAGATATATGTGGTCATCCTATGATAGAATGGGTATATAAAAGAGCATTAAAATCAAATTTAGATAGGGTCGTAGTTGCAACAGATTCAAAAGAAGTTTATGAAGCTGTAAAAAAATTTGGTGGAGATGTTGTTTTAACTAGTAAAAATCATTTGAATGGAACAAGTAGAATAGCCGAGGTTTGTCAAAATATTAAAGATTATGACGTTGTGATTAATATTCAAGGGGATGAACCGCTTATAGAAGCTGAAATGATCAATGCATTAATAGATTCATTTGAAAAAGAAAAAGAATTAAAAATGTCGACACTAAAACATAAATTGATAAAAAAAGAGGATATAGAAAATCCAAATTTTGTAAAAGTTGTGACAGATAAAAATGATTATGCAATATATTTTTCAAGAAGTGTAATACCTTATCCAAGAAATGAAAACTTAGATTTATACTATAAACATGTTGGAATTTATGGATATAAAAGAGATTTTGTTTTGGAATATTCTCAATTAGAAAGTACACCGTTAGAAAACTCAGAGTCTTTAGAGCAACTTAGAGTTTTAGAGAACGGATATAAAATTAAAGTTTTAGAAACTAAATTTGAAGTGATAGGTGTAGACACGCAAGATGAATTAGATAAGGTAAGACTACATATAAAAGAAAAAGGAATTAAAATATAATGGTAAAAAAAATGAATATAAAAAAATGGATAGTAGGGGCGTGTTTTCTTGTATTGATAGGGTGTAGTAATAACTCAAAAAAAGAATATTATGAAAACTTACAAGGGGGAAAGGACTCTAAAGGGAGAGCGCAAAAGAGTAATTTAAAAGGTGATAGAGTAGAGCTTTATAGTAACTATAAAAAGGATGACTTTCCAATTGCTAAACCGATTGCATACTTAGGTTATGTAAATGATATGCAACTACCTAAAACTCCTTTTAAAAGTTATACAGAGAGTGAATTCTTATCGTTTTATAAAAATATAAAAGCAAAAGGGTATGGAGATAGTTCAAATTATTGGCGATGGCACTTTATACTTACTAAGAAAGAATTAAATAATATTTTAAATAAAAATTTAGTGAAATTATCTTCAAGAAGAACAAAAGAAGTTTTGACATACTCTAATGGGAAATGGATAGCGAAGTCATTGCCCTTAAATCCTATAGGAGAACTTCAAGAATTAAAAGTTGTTCAGAGAGGGAAATCAGGATTGATAATAAAGCTTTTAATAAAAGGTACACGTGGAAAATACCTTGTCGTGAAAGAAGGAAATATAAGGAATGTTCTTGGACTCAGTAAATCAACAACAGGGACACAGGTAAATATATATGGTGCTAAGGGTGGAGCTGAAAAATATGGAGAAAGACCAATCTCAAAAAATCCTTCATTACTACCATCAGCATTTTTCTCATTTGAAAAAAATTCAACTGGAGGATATAAATTTTATGGTGGTGGATATGGGCATGGTTCTGGAATTCCACAATGGGCAGCGATGGATTTAACTAAAAATAAAGGATATAGTTATCAAAAGGTTTTACAGAGATACTATGCTGATACAAGAATAAAAAATCTTAATTCTATTGATGAAATTGGAAAAAGTATAAGAGTTGGAATAATGACATCAGGGTTTTCATCTGTGGATCATACAAAAATTGGTCTATATTCAACAGGAAAGATAAGCCTGAAAAGTAAGGGTGGAAATATAAGCATAAGCCCAAGAACATATGTAGATTTTACAAATCAAAAAGGATATACAACAGTAGTAGTAGATGGGAAAATTAAATTAAAAACAAAACATTATATATCATTAAGTTCAACCCAGATGATAGCGGTGACAAATATAAAAAGAAATATAAAAAATTCTAGATATCCTTTTTATAGAGGGAATTTTGAAATTAGACAGTCTAAAAATCAAGGTAAATTAAATTTAATAAATGAAATTTTAATAGAGGATTATTTACTTCAGGTTGTGCCGAGTGAAATGCCAAAGAGTTTTGGATTAGAGGCATTAAAAGTTCAAGCAATAGCGGCCAGAACCTATGCAGCAAAAGACATTTTAAGAAAAAGATACCAAAGTTTAGGATTCCATATTTTAGACAGCACACAAAGTCAAGTTTATAATAATTTAGACGAAAATGAAGTAGCAAATCAAGCTGTAAAATCAACCAAAAGCTTGATTTTAGTACATGAAAACAAACCTATCGATGCAAAATATTATTCGACATCTTCAGGGTTTAATTCTAGTGCGCATAATGTTTGGTAAAAAAAGTAAAAAAGCATTGACTAAAGAGTCATTATAGATTAAAATAATCTATGACTGTTTAGTCATTTTTTATTTTTATCTTTACGAAAGGGGGAATAATGGGGAAAGGAGATAAAAGGCAACAAATTTTAGAAGCTGCTAAAGATGTATTGTTAAAAAAAGGAATTTTTAAAACAAGAGTTGAGGATATAACTAGTTATCTTGGAATAGCTAAGGGTAGTTTTTACACCTATTTCAAATCAAAAGATCAACTTTTAGAAGAGATAATCATTCAATTTTTTGATATAAGAAAAAATGAATTTGAAGAGATAGAGAAGAGTGATGAAGATTTTAGAGATAAAATTAAAAAATTTATAATTAGAAGATTTGCACTTACAACATCAGAGAATTTAAAGTCACATTTGATATTGATTAACTTGACAAGAAATTTAGAACATCTTACTTCGGAACTTAGAAGTAAGCTTTTAGAAATTGAGCTTTTGAACAGAAAAATATTAAGGGAAATAATAAAACAGACAATTTCAACGACCTCAGAAATTAGTTATTCTGAAAAAGAGATGGATGTTTTGATTATTTTTATAATGGGAGGAATAAAATCGTATAGATTGGAAAGACTTTTTTATAAAAATACAAAAGATTACTTTATAAGTGATATCAAAGAGCTACAAGAAAGAATAAAAAATATTGATTCGGAAAATGAAATTGAATTATTAACCAATGGAATTATCCAAATATTAACAGGAGGAAAATAAAGATGAAAAAATTATTAGGACTACTAGTAATATTATCAACAGCAGCTTTTTCTAGAGAACTGACATTGGAAAGCGCAATTGATTTGGCATTAGAAAATGGAAAGACAATAAAAACATCTGAACTTTCTAAAGAAAATGCAAACTTAAATGTAAAAAGAGCTTTTAAAACAGCTTTACCAAAGGTAACATATAATGGAAAGTATGAAAAAGCCGAGCATACTACAAGAAATATGATTATTGGCGATACTATTGAAAGTAAATTTAAAAGTGGATATACCCAGACAATAGGAATATATCAACCCCTTTTTCAAGGTGGAGCAATAACTGGTGGAATTATTGGAGCAAAAGCTTCAAAAAATATTGCAGATATATTTTTCTTAGCTGAAAAAAGAGATGTAAGAATGAATATAATCTCGCTATATTCAAGTATAATAAACTTCGAAAAAGATTTGACAGTTTTAGAATCGTCAAAGAAAGAGTTGCAAGCTAGATATAATAAGCAAAGTGAGCAATTAAATTTGAGACTCTTAACAAAGGCGGATCTATTAAAAACAGAATATTCAATATTAGATTTAGAGTCACAGATAACAGGAACTAGAACAAACTTAGAGGTGGCTAAGAAGGACTTAAAATTAAAATTAATGATTCCAGCAAATGAGGTATTAACTTTAAAAGAGTTTCAAGTACCTGAAAATTTAACATCAGGAATTGATTTTGATAAAGATTTAAGCCAAGCTTTAACAAACAGTTTATCTTCTAGATTAGCAACTAATAAAGTGAACTATGCTGAAGCTGAAAAAATAGTTGCAAGATCAAGCCTTTTACCTCAAGTTGAAGCTTTTGGAACTTATGGAACATCTAAAGAAAGTCATCACTTTGACAATAGTTTTGACAATGCAGAGTGGAGAGGTGGAGTGGCAATAAAATGGGATGTGTTTGAGTTTGGAAGCGGTATAGATCAATATAATGTTGCTAAAAATAGTGAAGAAATAGAAACAATAAATAAGGATTTAAGTTCTGATAATATAAAACTATCTGTAACGAGAGACTACAAAGAACTTATCCGTTTACAGCAACTGAGAGATTCTAGAAGTAAAGCTTTAGAAGCTGCTAGAGAAAACTTTGCAATAGATACAGAAAGATACAATACAGGGTTGATTTCTACAGTAGATTTTCTATTGTCTGAAAGTCAGTATAGACAAGCTGGAGTAGAGTATAACGCAGCGATATTAAATTATTATGTAGCATTTGAAAAATACAGATCATCACTTATTTAACATTGGGAGGAAGAAATGAAAAAGGGATTATACATATTATCGGCAGTAGCCTTGCTAGTAACTGCTTGTGGAAAAAAAGAGGAAGCAATAGTAGTGAAACCAAAAAAACCAGTAGTGGTATCAGTGGTTGAAAAAGAGGTTGTGTCAGATCTTTATGTGACAGATGGAACTTTACTACCCCAAGAAAAAGTAAACCATACACTTGATTCACAGGGGACAGTAGTGACTGTTTTGAAGCAAAATGGTGATTTTGTAAAAAAGGGAGAAGTGGTAGTAAAATTTAAAGATGCAACAACAGAAGCAGATTATAATGCCGCAAAATTTAATTATGAGTCGACAAAGAATAATTTTGAAAAATTTAATACACTTTATGAAAAACAAATGGTTTCACAATTAGAATTTTTAAGTTATAGAGACGCTTATACAAATGCAGTAGCAGATTTCTTATCAAAAAAATCTAATTTTGAAAAATTGACAAGAAAATCAGAAATAACAGGATTGATTGGAAATTTAGATTTAAAACCTGGAAATGTTGTGGAAGCTAATAAGACAGTCTTCACTGTAGTAGATGAAAATATAATGGACATAACTGTTGATTTCCCAGGGTATTGGTTAAATAGTTTGAAAGTTGGATCACCTGCTAAAGTTAAGGTGTCGGATTTAGGTGGAAAAGAGTTCGTTGCAAAAGTAAAGGAAATCAATCCAATTGCAGACTCAGAAACAAAAAAATTCCCTGTTAAACTTTCAATAGAAAATAAAAATATGGAACTAAAAGATGGGATGTATTCAAAAGTAACTATTCCAACAGAGAAAAGAGACGGAATAGTAGTTCCTCAAGCAGCTGTTTTTATAAGAGATCTATTAAGTTACGTTTATAAGATAGAGGACGGTAAGGCTAAAAGAGTAGAGGTTACAACTGGGGCAACTGCAAAACCTAATATTGAGATTCTTGAAAGTGAATTGAATGTGGGAGATAAAGTTGTATCAGATGGAATATTCGGATTAGCTGATGGAGATGAAATTACAATAAATAACGAAACTAAATAGAAAAAGAGGTGAAGTATATATGTCTTTAGCAGGTATTGCTATACGTAGACCAGTTGCAACAGTAATGGTAATGGTATCGATGGTATTTTTAGGAATTGTTTCGATGCTATCAATGAAATCAGAACTGCTTCCAAATATGAATATCCCGATGGTAATTGTCAGAACTACTTGGAACGGTGCAGTTCCAGAGGATATAAACAGTCAAATTACAAAGAAAATAGAAGATTCTTTGTCGGGAGTTGATGGAATAAAAAAAATAACATCGACATCGTCGTTTGAAACATCATTAGTTAGTATTGAATTTGATTACGGTGTGAATATAGATTTGAAAAGAGGAGATGTTCAAAGAGAAATAGATACAATTTCAGGAGAGTTGCCAGATGATGCTTCAAAACCAGTGACACAAAAAAAGTTGGCAGGATCTGGAAATACAGCAATGATGCTGAATGTGTCTGGACCAAAATTTTTAGAGTTAACAACTTTTGTTAATGAGTTTATGACTCCAAGATTTGAAAGAATAGGTGGAGTTGGAAGTGTTGATACTTTAGGATCGCCAGATAAGCAGATTCAAATTCAATTCAACACAGATAGATTATCAGCTTACAATTTAACACCAACAGAACTTTATGATCTAATAAAAGCTTCATCGGTTAATATTCCATTAGGAGTAATAAAGACAGGTGGAAAAGATGTAGTTGCAAGATTTATGGGTGAGTTTAATTATTTAAATGAATTTGAAAATATGATTTTAAGAAGTAATGGAAAAACATTAAGACTTAAAGACGTAGCAACAGTTAGTCTTACAACAGAGGATCAAAAAGAAATAACAAAGCTAAATGGAGAACCATCAGTAATGTTAGTAATAGAAAAATCAACTGATGGAAATATATTAGTTATAAATGATAGTGCTAAAAAAGCATTAGAAGAGATGAAACCTTATTTCCCTAAAGGGGTAGAAGTAACTACGGTTATGGATTATTCTGAGAATATAAACTCTTCAATTTCAGGAGTAAAAGGAAATGCTGTAACAGGATTAGTTCTTGCAACAATAGTTTTATTTGTATTCTTAAAAAATGTGAGAGCAACAATGCTTATTTCACTTGCATTACCAATTGCGATTGTATTTACATTTGCATTTCTATCATTGTTAGGAGTTACTATCAACGTAATATCATTGATGGGATTATCAATAGGGGTAGGAATGCTGACAGATAACTCGGTTGTTGTTATAGATAATATCTACCGACATATAACAGAGTTAAAAAAACCAGTAGTAGAAGCTGCAGAGGATGGAGCTTCAGAAGTAGCGGTAGCGATACTAGCTTCAGCGTTAACAACAATGGTAGTATTTATTCCAGTATTGTTCATACCGGGTATTGCTAGAGAAATATTTAGAGATATGTCACTTTCAATAATATTTTCTAACGTAGCGGCATTGATTGTATCGTTGACATTGATGCCGATGGTAGCCAGTAGATTTTTAAAAGCAGATGCCGATATAACTAAAGAAGGTAAAGTTTTTGGAAAAGTAAAATATTACTATGATTCTATAATCGAATGGGCTATAGTAAATAGAAAGAAAACTGTTGGATTTGCATTTGGTGCATTCTTTATTATGATGATTTTAGGACCAATGCTGACAAGAACAGAGTTTATTCCAAAACAAGATTATGGTAGATACGCTGTGGTATTGGAGTTAGAAAAAGGATTGTCTGTTGAAAGAGCAGAGGAAATTACAGAACAAGCAATAGATATAGTTAAGAAGAATCCTTTAACAAGAACATATATATCTTTAGTTAAAACAGATGTAGGAATAGTAAACGTTGACATCGGGCCAAAAACAGATAGAGATGTTTCAGTATTCCAAGTTATGGATAGCCTAAGACCGGAACTTTCTACAATACCAGGGGTAAAGTTTAACTTGAAAGATGATTATCAATCTGCTGGTGGAAATAGAGATGTTGAGTTTAGAATATCATCTGATAGTTTAGAAGTGGCAGATGCCATAGCTAAGCAAGTACAGGAAAAAATAAGCAACATTCCAGGGATTAAAGATATTACATCGAGTATAGAGCCTGGAAATGTTGAAGCGAGAGTTGTTTTGAATAGAGATAAGTTAAAAGCTTATGGAATAAGTCCTTTTGATATAGGAAGAACTATCAGTTACTCTTTCTTAGGAGGAAATAGAGGTACGGGACAGACTCTTTCAGTAAAAACAGGAACAGAAGAGATTGATGTATTGATAAGATTATCAAAGGAAGAAAGAACAAACATAAGTACACTAGAACAACTAAATATCAGAACAGCTGATAATAGATTTGTGAAAGTTTCTGATGTGGCAGATGTAGTAATGGCAGAAGGAGCCGCTCAAGTAACTAAAACAGATAAAATATTCTATGCATCAGTTTCAGCCAATGATGGAGGAATAGGTCTTAGTAAAGTTCAAAGTGAAATTGTAAAGGCCTTTGAGGAAACAAACGCACCAAAAGGTGTAATGTACTCTTGGGGAGGAATGTCTCAACTATTTAATGAGGCAATAGTTCAAATGGGAATGGCATTAGCGATATCTATATTCTTAATATATGCAATCTTGGCATCTCAGTTTGAGAACTTCTTATTGCCAGGGATCATATTAGCATCGGTACCCCTTGCTATGATTGGAGTTTATGGTGGACTTATTCTAACAAACTCTCCATTTGATATGATGGTTATGATAGGGATAATTATGCTGGCCGGAACAGTTGTTAACAATGCAATAGTACTTATAGATTTTATTAAGATATTGAGGGAAAGAGGGTATAGTACTCATGATGCCGTTAGAGAATCATGTAAGACAAGACTTAGACCAATTTTAATGACAACAATGACGACAGTATGTGGAATGATACCTCTAGCTTTAGGTTTTGGAGAGGGAGCGGAGTTATATTCAGGAATGTCAGTTGCTGTAATATTTGGACTTTCTTTTTCAACAATATTGACATTGGTTGTAATTCCAGTATTATATATAACAGTTGAAGAGTTTATAGAAAAAATGGCAAATAAATTAAAAAGAAAAGCAAAATAAATAAAAAAATCCCTTTGAGTTAAAGCTTAAAGGGATTTTTTATTGAAATTCTTTTAAAATTTGATTGAAAAAAATTAAAAGCTATGTTAGACTTATGGCAAGTAAAAAAATAAAATAAATAACTTGTATAATAGTTGTGATAAGGTCAACGAGTTTCTACCTGCCGCCGTAAATGGGCAGACTACAAGTCAAATTTGGAATAGCTTTAGAGCTTTTTTTCAACTTGATTCTTGTAGGAAATTACTGTGTAATTTCCTTTTTTTATTAGTTTTTGTTGACCGCAAAAATAGGAGGAGTTGAGAGAATGCTTACAAATACAGTTTCTATAATAAAAATAAAAAAGAAAAAAATAGTAATACATATAATTAAAAATAAGAATAAGTGTGTAAAAACGCAGATTATTGAAAAGGGAGAATTGTAACCTTTTTAGTAATGTGCGTTTTTTTATTTTTTAATCAGGGAGGAAAAATGACGAAAATAGGTGTAATAATGGGAAGTAAATCAGATTTACCAACTATGAAGCAGTGTTTAGAGATATTAGAGGAGTTAGGAATAAAGTACGAAGCAAAGATTATTTCAGCACATAGAACACCAACTCTAATGTTTGATTATGCTAAAGAAGCTAAAGATAGAGGAATTGAAATTATTATAGCAGGAGCTGGTGGAGCAGCTCACTTACCAGGGATGGTTGCTAGTTTGACAGAATTACCAGTTATTGGTGTACCTATAGAAACAAAGACATTAAAAGGAATAGACTCACTTCTTTCGATAGTTCAGATGCCAGGAGGAGTTCCTGTTGCAACAGTTGCAATAGGAGGAGCTAAAAATGCAGGGATATTAGCAGCTAAGATAATAGCATTAAAAGATGAAAAAATAGCTAATAAAATAAAAGAATACAGAGAAAATATGGAGAGGATGATTTTAGATGAAACAATCTAAAAGCATAGGAATATTGGGTGGTGGGCAATTAGCAAAAATGCTTTGTGATTCTGCTAAAAAAATGGGGTATAAAACAATAATACTGGATCCTGATTCAGAGTCATGTGGGAAATTTTCATCTAATATTCATATTAATAAAAGTTACAAAGATGAGGAAGCATTAAAAAAAATGTGTGTAATGAGCGATGTAATAACCTATGAGTTTGAGAATGTCTCGATTGATTCAGTAGAGTTTATAGAAAAAAATAGTGGAAATATTCCACAGGGAAAAGCTCCTTTATACATAAGTCAAAATAGAGTTAGGGAAAAAAATGCGGTGAGTAGATTGGGGATAAAAACAGCAAAGTATATACAAGTTTTTAATAAAAAAGATTTAGAGAATGATATTTTAAAAATTGGGTTTCCATCTCTATTAAAAACATGCTCGGGAGGATATGATGGAAAAGGGCAATGGAAATTAGTGAATGAATGTGATTTAGAGAATATAAAATTAGAAAATAGAGAGTATATTCTTGAGGAGATGATAGATTTTGAAAAAGAGGTTTCATGTTTAGTGGTAAGGGGAGTAAATAAAGAGATAGTAACTTTTCCAGTCGGAGAAAATATCCATGAAAAGGGTATACTCAAAATGACGATTGTTCCAGCTAGAATCTCAAAAGCGTTAGAAACAAAAATAGTGGAAAGTTCTAAAATGATAATAGAAGAGCTGGATTTTGTGGGGCCTCTGGGTATAGAATTTTTTATAAAAGGAGACGAAATATATTTTAATGAAATGGCTCCAAGACCTCATAATAGTGCTCACTACACAATGGACGCATGTAACTTTTCACAATTTGATATACATTTAATGTCAATTTTAGGATTGAATTTTCCAGAGATCAAACTTTTAAATGGAGTTGTGATGTTAAATATATTTGGTGAAGATAGGACAAAAGTAGAAAAAATATCGGAAAGCAAGGAAGTTAAAGTTCACATTTATGGGAAAAATCTATGGAAGCCAGGAAGAAAAATGGGACACGTTAATTTTTGTGGGGAAGATATAGAGGAATTGATAAATTTAGTAAAATCATTCTAGGAGGATATATGAATAAAAGAGTCTTTATTAGAAAAAAAGAAGGATTTCAGGTTGAAAGTTTAGGGCTTCAAAATGATCTTTTAGAAAATTTAAAAGAAACTGGAATTCTTAATATAGATTTATATAATATTTACGATATATTTAATTGCACTCAAGAGGATTTAGAACTTTTAAAAAATAAAGTTTTATCAGAGCCAGTAACAGATGATGTCTATGAAAATATAGACTTAAGCAAAAAAAAATATTTGGCAATAGAATTTTTACCAGGTCAATATGATCAAAGAGCAGATTCAGCTGAGCAGTGTTTAATGCTTTTGAACAATAGAGCTGGAGTGGAGATTAAAAGTGGGAAATTACTAGTATTTCATGGAGAAATAAAAAAATTTGAAAAAGTGAAAAAATATCTTATAAATCCAATAGAGATGAGAGAAAAAAATCTGGATATTTTAGAAAAAAATGACAGTATAGAGATTGAAAAGGTTCCAATATGTCTAGGATTTAGAGAAAAATCAGAAATAGAGTTGAAAGATTTTGCTGAAAAACTAAGCTTGGCAATGAATTTAGAAGATTTAAAACATATTCAAAATTATTTTAAAAGAGAAGAAAAAAGAGATCCTAAAGAAACCGAAATAAAGGTTCTGGATACTTATTGGTCGGACCATTGCAGACATACAACGTTTGAAACATATTTAAAAAATATTATAATTGATGCTGGAGAATTACAAGAAAGTATTCAAAATACCTTTGAAAAATATATGAATTTAAGAGAGAAAGTACATGGCAACAAAAAACCAATGACGTTGATGGATATGGCAACTATTGCAGGAAAATATTTAAAAAAAATTGGAAAATTAGATGATATGGAGTTATCAGAAGAGATAAATGCTTGTAGTATAGAGGTTGATGTAGATGTTGAAGGTGAAAATCAGAAATGGCTATTGATGTTTAAAAATGAAACTCATAATCATCCCACAGAAATTGAGCCATTTGGTGGAGCTAGTACTTGTATAGGCGGAGCTATCAGAGACCCGTTATCTGGAAGATCATATGTTTATCAAGCTATGAGAATTACTGGAGCAGGAGATATAACAGAAGGTGTAGAAAATACACTCGCAAATAAGCTTCCTCAGGAGAAGATATCTAAAGGGGCAGCTTTAGGGTACTCATCTTATGGAAATCAAATTGGACTTGCAACAACATTTGTAAAGGAGATTTACCACACAGGATACAAAGCTAAAAGAATGGAAGTTGGAGCAGTGGTTGGAGCGGTTAAAAAAGAGTATGTTAGAAGAGAAAAACCAACTTCAGGGGATTTGATAATTTTATTAGGTGGAAAAACTGGAAGAGATGGTGTGGGTGGAGCCACAGGATCTTCAAAAGAACATACTGAAGAATCTTTAGTAAAATGTTCATCTGAAGTTCAAAAAGGAAATGCTCCTATCGAAAGACGGATTCAAAGATTATTTAGAAATCCGGAAGTAACAAAAATGATTAAAAAATCAAATGATTTTGGAGCAGGAGGAGTAAGTGTTGCAATAGGAGAGATTGCAAATGGAGTTGAAATAAACCTAGATAGAGTTCCTGTAAAATATTTGGGATTAAATGGGACAGAGTTAGCAATATCGGAATCTCAAGAAAGAATGGCAGTTGTGGTTGAAGAAAAAGACGTGTTAAAATTTCAAAAGCTGGTAAGAGATGAGAATTTAGAGTCTTCAGTTGTAGCAAAAGTCACACAAAATGAGAGATTAGTAATTAAATATAGAGGAGAAATATTAGTTAATCTTTCAAGAGCCTTTCTAGATACTAACGGTGTTAGACAAGAGCAGAATATTCTTATTAAAGAGAGTGGTGTTCAAAATCCATTTGTCGTAAAAAATACTAAAAATTTATCTCAAAGCATAAATGAAATTATGGAAAGCGCAAATGTAGCTTCTCAAAGAGGGATGGTGGAGATGTTTGACTCATCAATAGGTAGAAGTACAGTTTTGATGCCTTATGGAGGAAAATATCAACTGACGGAATCTGAGGCGAGTGTTCAAAAATTACCAACAGACAAAATAACGACAACTTGCTCGATAATGTCTTATGGATATAACCCAGAGATATCAAAATATTCGCCATATCTTGGGTCTCAGTATGCTGTTATAGAATCACTAGCTAGAATTGTTGCGACAGGTGGAGATTACAAAAGAGCTAGATTATCATTTCAAGAATATTTTGAAAAACTATCAAAAGATGAGATTAAGTGGGGGAAACCATTTTCAGCACTTTTAGGTGGAATTGAAGCTCAAATGCAGTTTGAAACTCCAGCAATTGGTGGCAAAGATAGTATGAGTGGGACATTTAAAGATATAGATGTACCACCAACACTGATATCATTCGCGGTTGTAACTGAAAATGTTAAAAATATAATATCTCCAGAGTTTAAATCAGAGGGGAACTATATTTATCTTGTGAAGAGCGATAGACTGAATGGAGATATGCCTGATTACAATAATATAAAAAGAAACTTTAATCTTATTAGAGAAGCAGTGTTATCAAAAACAGTAATATCTGCATCAACTATAAAATTTGGTGGAATAGCAGAAGCTTTAATAAAAATGTCTTTTGGAAATAAAATAGGAATAGATGTTTTAATAGAACAAGATTTATTTGCATTAATGCCTGGAGATATAGTTTTAGAATCAAAATGTGAGTTAAGTTTTGGAGAATTGGTAGGTATGACTACAGGCACAAAAACTCTAAAGATAAACCATGAAACATTTGATATAGAGAATTTAATCAGTGTTTGGGAAAAGAAATATATAAAAATTTATCCGTATAGTATAGAAAATAAAGGAGAAGTTATAGAAAAATCTTTTTCTGTAAATGAAAGGTTTAAAGCTAAAAAATTATATGATAAACCTAAAGTTTTAATAACTGTTTTTCCTGGAACAAACTGTGAATATGATACTAAAAAAGCTTTTGATGCTGTTGGAGCACAAACAGAAATATTTGTTTTTAATAACTTGGGAGTGGAAGAGATAAAAGATAGTATAGAAAAACTATCTAGAAAAATAGAAAGTTCACAAATATTTGTGATACCTGGAGGATTTAGTGCTGGAGATGAACCAGATGGATCTGGAAAATTTATAGCTAATATTCTTCAAAATAAAATTATAAAAACAAGCATAGAAAATTTTTTAGAAGAAGATGGATTGATTTTAGGGATTTGTAATGGGTTTCAAGCTTTAATAAAATCTGGATTATTGCCCTATGGAAATGTGGATAAACTCCATGAAAATTCTCCGACATTGTTTAGAAATGATATAAACAGACATATATCAAGAGTTGTGACAACAAAAATTACATCAAACAACTCTCCTTGGATGAGTTCGTTTAAAGTTGGAGATGTTCACAGTGTTCCTGTTTCACATGGAGAGGGGAAATTTATTATCAACAAAGAGTTTGCAGAGGAGCTTTTTAATAGCGGACAAATAATAACTCAGTATTGTGATGAATTAGGAAAAGCATCTATGGATAAAGATAAAAATTTGAATGGATCAAACTATTCTATTGAAGGTATTGTTTCAAAATGTGGAAAAATATTAGGGAAGATGGCACATTCAGAAAGATATGAAGATGGGTTATTTAAAAATATTAAAGGGAATAAAGCACAAGATATTTTCACAAATGGAGTTAATTATTTCAAAAAATAAATATTAAATTGGAGAGTGAGTGTATGTTGTTAGTAGAGGAGAATAAATTATATGAAGGTAAGGCAAAGAAGGTGTATAAAACAGAAAATCCAGATGAAGTAGTAATTTATTATAAAGATGACGCCACAGCATTCAATAATTTAAAAAAAGGACAAATACAGAATAAAGGTATTTTAAATGCAGAAATAACAACAATAATTTTTAATTATTTAAAAAAAAATGGAGTTGTAACTCATTTAATAGAAAATCTTTCTGAAAGAGCCCAATTGTGTAAAAAAGTGGAGATTATACCGTTAGAAGTTATAGTTAGAAATACTTTGGCAGGATCAACAGCTAGATTATTAAAAATGGAAGAGGGAAAGGTATTGAATGCTCCAATATTTGAGATTTGCTATAAAAAAGATGAGTTAGGAGATCCTATGATAAATGATTCTCACGCCATAGCATTAAATATAGCGACAAGGGAAGAGTTAGATGAAATCTATTCGCAGACAAAAAAAATAAATGAACTATTGAAAGAATTTTTCAAAAAGGCGGATATAGAACTTGTAGATTTCAAAATTGAGTTTGGAAAGGATGCTGTGGGAAATATAATTTTAGCAGATGAAATATCCCCAGATTGTTGTAGACTTTGGGATAAAGACACAAGAAAAAAAATGGATAAAGATAGATTTAGAAGAGATTTAGGGGATGTTGAAGAAGCGTACCAAGAGGTTTTATCAAGAATAAGTAGAGTGGTGTAATCATGATAAAAGAGATAGAATATTTTTTAAATGGAAAGATAAATGAAGAGTGTGGAGTTTTTGGGATTTTTAATGTTGAGGATGCAGCACAGTTAACTTATTATGGACTTCATTCACTCCAACACAGGGGACAAGAGGGGGCTGGAATAGCCTCTTGTGACAATGGAAATATCATTAGAGAAAAAGGAGAAGGATTAGTAACCGAAGTTTTTAATAGTGATAAAATGTCTAAACTTTCAGGAAACATGGCTATTGGGCATGTGAGGTATTCAACATCAGGTGGTGGTGGAATAGAGAATGTTCAACCGATACTTGTGCGTTCTCATACAGGAGATTTTGTAGTGGCACACAATGGGAATATAGTAAATGCAAAGGAGTTGAAAATGCAACTTGAAGCTATGGGAAGTATTTTTCATACAACTTCCGACAGTGAAATAATAGGGCATTTGATTCAAAGAGAGGTTGGATCTTTTCAAGAGAAAATATTAAAGGCATTGCCAAAATTGGAAGGGGCATTTTCATTTCTAATAATGGATAGGGAAAGTCTTTATGTAATTAGAGATAAAAACGGGTTTAGGCCACTATCTATGGGAAAATTAGGTAATGGCTTTGTATTTAGTTCTGAAAGTTCAGCTTTTGAAATTGTGGGAGCAGAGTATGTAAGAGGGCTTAAACCGGGAGAGGTTTTAAAAATTTCTAAAGATAAAATAGTTTCAAAGCAATATACGGATTGTACTCAAGATAAGATGTGTGCAATGGAATACATCTATTTTTCGAGACCAGATAGCAGCATAAATGGTTTAAATGTACATACGAGCAGAAGAAAATGTGGGTCTATTTTAGCTAAAGAAAGTGCTGTTGAAGCCGATATAGTAATAGGTGTTCCAGATTCTTCACTCTCTTCGGCTATGGGGTACTCAGATGCTTCAGGATTACCATATGAACTTGGCCTTGTAAAAAATAGGTATGTGGGGAGAACCTTTATAAAGCCTAATCAACAGCAACGAGAACGTGGTGTAAAAATGAAACTTTCAGCTATGGAAGCTGTTGTAAAAGGGAAAAAAATTGTTCTAGTAGATGATTCAATTGTTAGAGGGACAACATCTAAACATATAATTCAGTTGTTGAAGGATGCTGGTGCCAAAGAGGTTCATATGAGGATAGCATCATCTCCAATAATAAGCCCTTGTTTTTATGGGGTAGATACCTCAACATACAGTGAACTTATAAGTACTAGATTGAATCCAAAAGAGTTGGGGGAGTTTATTGGGGCAGATTCTTTGGCATTTTTATCACATGAAGGGATGCTTGAAGGACTAGGAAAAAATGTATGTACTGCATGTTTTACAGGGAGATATCCAACAAGCATGTTCAGTTTATTAGAAAATCTTAAAAAATAGGAGAGATAAAATTGAGTAATAAATATATGGAAGCTGGAGTAAGTTTAGAAGCAGGATATGAATCAGTAAGAAGAATAAAGAGTCATGTTGAAAGAACTAAGATAAAAGGTGCCATGAATAGTTTAGGAGCTTTTGGAGGAATGTTTGATCTATCGGAACTAAAAATGAAAGAACCAGTACTTGTTAGTGGAACTGATGGAGTTGGAACTAAATTGATGTTAGCATTTGAAATGGATATACATGATACGATAGGTCAAGATGTAGTGGCTATGTGTGTCAATGATGTCTTGGTGCAGGGCGCTATGCCTCTATATTTCTTAGATTATATAGCTGTTGGGAAAAATTATCCTGAACAAATAGAGAAAATTGTGAAAGGTGTTGCAGATGGATGTGTATTGGCAGAGTGTGCTCTTATAGGTGGAGAAACAGCTGAAATGCCTGGGATGTATGAACTGGGACACTATGATATTGCTGGATTTACTGTTGGAGCTGTAGAAAAATCAAAATTGATAACAGGAAAAAATGTCCACGAAGGAGATATTTTAGTAGGTGTTCAATCAAGTGGAGTTCATTCAAACGGATTTTCTTTGGTTAGAAAAATCATAAAAGATGCTGACCTAAATTTAAATGAATATTATGATGAGTTAGGAAAAAAACTAGGAGATGAGTTACTGACTCCAACAAGGATATATGTGAAAATAGTTAAAGAAATTTTAAAAGAAGTAGTTGTTAATGGAATGTGTCATGTTACTGGTGGAGGATTTTACGAGAATATTCCAAGAATAATTCCAAAGGAATTAGGAGTTAGTATAGACACTAGAAATATAGATGAGTTGAAAATATTTAAATTTTTAGAAAAAAAAGGACAAATACCTAAAAATGAGATGTACAATGTGTTTAATATGGGAATTGGATTTATTTTTGTAGTGTCTAAGGATGAAGCTGAAAAATTGATAGAAATTTTGGAAAAAAATGGGGAAAAGCCAATGGTTATGGGAGAGGTCGTTAAAAAATCTGGAGTAGAATTAAAATGGTAAATATCGCAATTTTTGCTTCTGGAAGTGGAAGTAATTTTGAGAGAATAGTAAGAGCTAAAATGTCAGGAGAAGCTGATGGGTATATTATTAAACTTTTAATTGTGGATAAGGAAGATGCTTTTGCAGTTGAAAGAGCTAAAATGTTGGGGGTAAAGTATAGGGTTGTAAATCCAAAAGATTTTATTTCTAAAAAAGAATTTGAGCTAAATATAATTGAAATACTAAAACAAGAAATTGTGGATTATATTGTATTAGCGGGTTATATGAGAATAATATCGTCAACTCTTTTGAATGAGTATACACATAAAATAATTAATATACATCCAGCATATCTTCCAGAGTTTCCTGGAAAAGATGGTATTAAAGATGCTTTTGATGCAAAAGTAAAACAAACAGGAATAACTATTCATTTTGTAGATAATGGAATTGACACCGGAGAGATTATTTATCAAGAGAGATTAAAAATAGATTCGAATTGGAATTTGAATGATTTGAGAAAAGAGATTCATAATATAGAGCATAAAATATATCCTATTGTTTTAACAAGGTTATTTAAAAAAGGGGAGAATAGATGAAACGTGTACTGATAAGTGTATCTGATAAAACAGGAATAATTGAATTTGCTAAGGAGTTAGTAAATTTAAAATATGAGATTATTTCAACTGGTGGAACAAAGAAAGTTTTGGAAGAGGCAGGAATTAAAACAGTAGGAATATCTGAAGTTACAAATTTTCCAGAAATAATGGATGGAAGAGTAAAAACTCTACATCCAAACGTCCATGGCGGACTTCTTTGCGTCAGAAGTAATGAAGAACACATGAAGACTTTAGAGGAAAATAGAATTGAGTTAATAGATATGTTGATTGTTAACTTGTATCCTTTTAAAAATACTTTAGAAAAAAAAGGAGTAATTCATGATGAATTGATCGAGAATATAGATATCGGTGGACCAAGTATGCTAAGATCAGCTGCTAAAAATTATGAATTTGTAACTGTTGTTGTAGATCCAAAGGATTACGGAAAAGTGCTTTTAGAAATTGCTAGAAAAGGCGACACGGAACTTTTAACAAGAGAAAAGTTTGCCGCAAAAGTATTCAGGCATACAGCGAGTTATGATTCTATAATTGCAGATTATTTAACCGAAAAAACAGGGGAAGAGTTTCCAGAATCAATTACAGTGAGCTACGAAAAAGTTCAAGATTTAAGATACGGTGAAAATCCACATCAAAGAGCTGGGTTTTATAAAAATGTACGTACAGGATATTCGGTTGTCCAAGGAAAGCAATTGCATGGGAAAGAGTTGTCATACAACAATATTCAGGATATGAATTCGGCACTAGAGATATTAAAAGAATTCTCTTCTCCTACAGTTGTGGCTGTGAAACATATGAATCCATGCGGAGTTGGCAGTGGTGTAAATATTTTAGAAGCTTGGGAGAGGGCACACAAAAGTGATTCAATATCAATATTTGGTGGAATAGTGGTGTTTAATAGAGATGTAACAAAGGAGATAGCAGAAAAGATATCGGAGCTTTTTCTGGAGATAGTTGTAGCACCAGGGTATGAAAGTGAAGCCTTTGAAATAATATCAAAAAAGAAAAATATTAGAATAATAAAATTGAATATGAATTTAAAGCTTAAAAATAGAAGAAAATTGATATCAGTTATGGATGGAGTATTAATTCAGGAGATAGATTTGAAATCTATAACAGAAGAAGAGTTGGTATGTGTGACAGATCGAAAACCAACAATAAAAGAGTTGGAAGATTTAATGTTTTCATGGAAAGTAGTAAAACATGTAAAATCTAATGCTATTGTGATAGCGAAAGGAGATCAAACTGTTGGAATAGGAGCAGGTCAGATGAATAGAGTGGGAGCTGCTAAGATAGCTTTAGAACAAGCAGGAGAGGGATGCGTCGGAGCAGTGATGGCTTCTGATGCCTTTTTCCCAATGTCGGATACAGTAGAGATGGCAGCTAAATATGGAGTGAGAGCTATTATTCAACCGGGTGGATCGATTAAAGATACCCTTTCTATAGACGAATGCAATAAAAATGGAATAGCAATGGTGTTTACAAAAATTAGGCATTTCAAACATTGATAGCGGGAGGAATTATGAAGGTTTTAGTTGTTGGAAAAGGTGGCAGAGAACATGTCTTAGCTTGGAAAGCGAGTCAGAGTGAATTAGTAAAACATGTTTTTATAGCTCCTGGAAATGTTGGGATGAAAAATATAGGAACTCTAGTTGGAATTGAAGAAGAAAAAATATTGGAATTAGCTGATTTTGCAGAAAAAAACAAAATAGGTTTAACGATAGTTGGACCGGAAAGTGTTTTAGCTCTAGGGATTGTAAATGAATTTGAAAAAAGAGGATTAAAAATATTTGGTCCAACAAAAGAAGCTGCAAAAATAGAAACGAGCAAAGATTTTGCAAAAAAACTTATGAAAAAATACAATGTCCCAACAGGTAATTATGAAACGTTTGATAATATTTTAGAGGCAAAGGTACACTTAGATAATCAATCTGTACCAATTGTTATAAAGGAAGATGGTTTAAAAGCGGGAAAAGGTGTGACAGTTGCGTTTTCAAAAGAAGAAGCTATTGAGGCTTTAGAGATAGCATTTAGTATTTCTGGCAATAAAGTTGTTATTGAGGAATATTTAGATGGATTTGAGTTTTCAATAATAGCCTTAGCAAATGGAGAAACTATAATACCTTTAGAAGTAGCTCAGGATCATAAGAGAGTTTACGATAATGATAAAGGACCTAATACTGGTGGAATGGGAGTTTATTCTCCGGTAGATAGAATCGATAAAACTATAGTTGATGAAACTATTAAAAAGATAGTGAATCCTATGCTTGTAGGAATGAAAAGAGATGGAATCCCTTTTAAAGGATTTATTTTTGCAGGGGTTATGCTAACTGATTCGGGTGTGAAAACAATAGAGTTCAATGCTAGATTTGGAGATCCAGAGGCAGAAGGGATTCTACCAAGACTAAAAACAGATTTTATACAAGTTATTTTAGATGTTTTAGATAATAAAACTCTGGAATTAGAATGGGATAAAAGATATGCTGTAGCGGTTGTAATGGCATCTGAAAATTATCCAAAATCATCAACAATAGGGAGTGATATAGATATCCCTGAAAAGTTAGAATCTTTGGTGTTTCATATGGGGACAAAAATAGAAAAGAACAGATTACAAACAAATGGAGGAAGAGTACTTTCGATAGTATCTTATGGGCATACATTGGAAGAGGCTCAAAGGAATGTTTATAGAGATGTGAAAAAAATAAAATGCAAACAATTGTTTTTTAGGAATGACATAGGATCGAAGATGTGCTATAATAACAAAAATAAATAAAAAAAGACCTGCACAGAATAAAAAAAGTGCGGGTCTTTGTTTAAAACATTAAAAATTTGGAGGGAATAGAACAAATGATGAACGGAAAAATTGTAAAAGAAGCGATTACTTTTGATGATGTTTTACTAGTACCAGCAAGATCAGAAGTTTTACCACATGAGGTAAGTTTAAAAACTAGACTTACCAAGGATATAGAATTGAACGTTCCCGTACTTAGTGCAGCTATGGATACTGTAACAGAAGGAGATTTAGCTATTGCCCTAGCAAGACAAGGAGGAATAGGATTTATTCATAAAAATATGTCAATTGAAGATCAGGCCGCTGAAGTAGATAGAGTTAAGAGAAACGAAAGTGGAATGATAAAAAATCCTGTAACTCTTACTAAAGACTCAACTGTTTGGCACGCAGAAGAGATTATGAGAAGATATAAAATATCAGGACTTCCGGTTATAGAAGACGGATCTTTGATAGGAATAATAACGAATAGAGATTTAAAATATAGAAAAGATATGGATCAATTGGTTAGTGACATTATGACTAAAGAGAATTTAGTAACAGCTCCTGTGGGGACAACTCTTGACCAAGCAAAGGACATATTATTGGAAAATAGAATTGAAAAACTGCCAATAGTTGATGAAGAAGGTAAGTTGAAAGGATTAATAACAATAAAAGATATAGATAATTTAGTTGAATACCCAAGTGCTTGTAAGGATTCTCAAGGAAGACTAAGAGTTGGTGGAGCAGTAGGGATAGGAGCCGACACTTTAGATAGAGTAAAAGCTTTGGTGGATGCAGGAGTAGATATCATAACAGTAGATTCAGCTCATGGGCATTCTAGAGGTGTTATAGAAAAAATAAAAGAGATAAGAGAAGCACATCCTAAATTAAATATAATAGGTGGAAATATAGTGACAGCAGAAGCAGCTGTAGATTTAATAGATGCTGGAGTAAATGCAGTAAAAGTTGGAGTAGGCCCAGGGTCAATTTGTACAACAAGAGTAGTAGCAGGAGTGGGAGTACCTCAATTATCAGCAGTAAATGACGTTTATGAGGTTTGTAAAAATAGAGGAATTGGAGTTATAGCTGATGGTGGAATAAAATTATCTGGAGACATGGTAAAAGCACTTGCAGCGGGAGCAGATTGTGTGATGTTAGGTGGACTTTTAGCAGGAACAACAGAGGCTCCAGGAGAAGAGATGATTTATGAAGGAAGAAGATATAAGGTTTATGTTGGAATGGGATCTATGGTTGCTATGAGAAGAGGATCAAAAGATAGATATTTCCAAAATGATGCTCAGAAGCTTGTTCCAGAAGGAATAGAAGGAAGAGTTTCTTATAAAGGAAGTTTGAAAGATGTTGTGTTTCAACTATGTGGTGGTGTAAGAGCAGGAATGGGATATTGCGGTACTCCAACAATAGAAGATTTAAAAACAAATGGAAGATTTGTTAAAATAACAGGAGCGGGACTTAAGGAAAGCCATCCGCATGATATAATAATAACAAAAGAAGCACCAAATTATTCAAAATAAAAATTCATCAAAAATTTGACATTCTAAAGTTGATTGATTATAATTAAAGAAACTTAATTATAATCGGCAAAATAAAGGAAACTTTATGACGCAAAACTATAGGGTCTTTAAAATGACAGCCAGTTGCAATGATTTTTAAAAATTATTGCAACTTTTTTTTTGAAAAAAATGGGAGGATAGATGAAAAAAATAGTTTTATTGGTATTTGTTTTATTAAATACATACATGTTTACACAAGAGAAAATGAATATAGGCATTCCGGAAAATTACACAGATATGTTTTTATACAAGGATTTAAATAAAGGTGAATACCAAGGAGTTTATGTAGATATTATTTCGGAGATGAATAAAAAATTACAGTTATCTGAAGAGATGGAGTACACTTTGGATGAAAGTGACCAAAATGATATGATATTAAGAACAATAGAAACAACTCAGGGAAAAAAAAAATATACATATATAGATACACCTATGATTTACAGAGTTGCAGTAGTTGTAAATAAAGCATCTAAATTAAATAATATGGGAGATGTTAACTTTCTTAAAGTGGCATATATATCGGGAAATCATGGCATTAAAGAGATTGCAGAAAGATATAGTGGAATAGAGTTAAAGAAATTTGAAGTTAAAAACTTAGATGAGGGATTGGAATATTTGAATTCGGGAGCAGTAGATGCTTTTATTGTTCAAGACTGGAGTGATAAAAACTTTGGTGAGAATGAGTTTAAAGTGATAGAAAATTTAAAGTATAACGAACAACTGGCTGTAAAAAATGTGTCGGGAGAAAATGTTTTAAAAATACAGAAATTTATAGAGGAGTTACCTTCAGAAAAGTTTCAAAGTATATTGAAAAAAAATAGAGTGAAATTTTATAGATACCTTTTAAAAGATACACCGAGTTACGAAAAGGTTTTAGAAAAATATAAAAATATTAAAGTGAAAATAGGGAAAGATGAGTTTTTATTACCCTTCTATTATAAACAGAATAATGTATATCAAGGATTGACGATAAATATAGTGAAAGAGTTGGAAAATATTATGGGGATTCCTTTTGTTTATACTAAAGGGGAAGAGTTTGATGTTGATGGAATAGCTATAGAAAATATTGCTGGAAAAAATAATTACAACTATACAAAACCTTACTATGAAATGAAATTATCAGTTGCAAATAGAAAATCAGATGGATTTGTTCAAAGTGTTTCAGATTTGGATAAATCAAAAGTTTTGGTACTAAAAGGTGATTATAGTTATGAATATTTAAAGAAAGTTTTGAAAAATAGTGAATTAATAGAAGTGGAAACATATGATGAAGGATTGGATAAGTTATTAGACCAGCAAGGGGATTATTTGGTTGGTTATTTTAACATTTTAACGGGAGCTATAACAAACAGTTTTTTAGATGAAAAAATAAAAGTTGCGGGAATACTAAATGAATCCTTTGGAGTAAGCTTGGCTATAAAAAAGGAGGATGTATCACTTTCAAATGTATTGAATACGATACTGGAAAGTTTTACAGTTGACAAAACTGTTGTGGATAATGACTTATTAAAAAATTCAATAGTTGCTCAAAACTATCGGTTGATTGCAAAAGTTGCAATCCCAAGTTTTATCTTTATATTTATATTAATTGTTCTTATAATAAAATCTGAAAAAAATAGAAAAAAAGCGGAAGAGTTAAGTTACTCTTTGGTAGAAGTATTAGAGATGGCAAATAAATTAAACGATGAAGATACAGGGGATCATGTTAAAAGATTAGGGATGTATTCCACTTTATTGTCTCAAAAGATAGGAGTATCTGAGAAATTGGGAGTTGATATTAAGAGATTTTCATCTTTACATGATATAGGAAAAGTAGGAATACCATCTGAAATATTAAAAAAACCATCTAAACTAACAGATGAGGAGTTTAAAAAGGTTAAGGAACATGTAGAGATAGGATATGACCTTGTAAAAAAATTAAAATTAGGAGCTGTTGCAGAAAATATTGTGAGATATCATCATGAAAAATGGGATGGAACAGGTTATCCTTTAGGGTTGAAAGGAGAAGAGATACCTTTGGAGGCTAGAATTGTTTCAATTGTAGATGTCTATGATGCTCTTAGACAAAAAAAATCTCATAGAGAATCTATCTCTCATGAAGAGGCTTTAGATATGGTAGAAAAACAAAAAGGAAGAAGTTTTGATCCAGATTTAGTAGATATTTTTGTTAAAAATAATAAAGAGTTTGAAAAAATTTATGAAGAAAATAAGGAAGCACTGCATTTAGCAACAGAGTTTTACTCTGCAATAAAAAATAAATAGAGAGGTGGAGTTGTTGAGAAAGTATATAAGTATGTTTGTATTTATAGTTATTACAACACTATCCTTTGGAAGTACAGCTATGCAATTAGAAGATTTATCGATAGATGAATATAGTCAACTTAAAGATGAAAAAAATGATGAGGTCAAGCTAATTCAAGCCATTAAGGTCTCGACGGTAGATCCGATCCGTATGAAGGATCAGTATTCAATAAGAGTTGTTAAATATTTATATGATACTCTTTTTATACTTGGAGAAAATGGAGAGGCTAAGCCAAATTTAGTTGAGAAATTTAGCTGGAAAGAGGATAGGATTTTAACATTGAAAATAAAAGAAAATATTTATTTTCATGACGGAAAACAATTGGATTCGATGGGGGTAAAAAACTCATTGGAGAGAATGTTGGATAGAGGGGTTTTTAAAAGTTTTTTTAAGGATGTTGAAAGTATCAGAGTGGTTGACAAAGATTTTTTAGAGATAAAGTTGAAGAGAAAAAACAATTTGTTTATTTCGATGTTGTCCTATTATATGTGCTCTATAACAAAAGAGGATGAAACAGGAAAAGTTATAGGGACAGGACCTTATAAAATTGGTGATATGAAAAATAAAGAGTTAGTATTGTTAAAAAACGAGAGGTACTTCAAAAATATACCTGGAGCAGAAAAGATAACAATATATTATGAGATTAGTGATAGAGGAAGAATGATTTCTTATTATAATGAGAAAGTCGATATTGTGTCGGATATAACTTTAAAAAGATTAAAAAAATGGAAGGAAGACGGTCTTATATCGTCAGATGTGGAAGTTTTAGAGAAAGAAGAAGTAGATACTACAAGTATTATCTTTGGAAATAAAAATGGAATTTTTAAAACTAGAGATAGCAGAAAAGCAATAAAAGCAATAATAGATAAAGAGAAGATATCTGAAAATATTTTCGGCGAAAAATCAGCAAAAACATTTTTCCCGCAACAATTGTTTAAAGCAGAGCTATCTAGAATAGGTAAAGAAGAAAAAACAGATTATACTTTTAAAAATAAACATTTGGAGATAACGATTTTAAATGATGATGTTTCCATGGCGGTGGCAAAAGAGATTAAAAAACAGTTGGAAAAAAATAATTTTGATGTTTCAATTGTTCCTTATCAACAAGAAGCATATTTGATGAAAATAGAGAATAGAGATTATGAACTAGCTGTTTATAATATCATATTTGATGGGAATTATTTAGTTTATAATTTAGGAAAAGTAATGATGTTTGATTTAGGAAATAAAGATATGTATAATGCAACTCAACCTTTTTTAGATATAATGAAAGACGAAAATCAAAAAGAGAATCGAGATAAAATTTATGATAAAGTTGTATCTCTAATAGCTAAAGATGTTCCTTATATACCATTAATACACAGTAAGAAAATAATTATTGGAAATGAAAAAATAAGGAGTCTAGATAGCAAAGGGAGGAATTGATGACAAAGATTATGATATACTTATTTGTGGTGCTAAATACCATAATTTTTGGAAAAATGGTATCTCATCCAAATTTTACGACAATCCAAGAAGAGATTATTCTGGATAGAGCGAGAGTTTTTAATTTAGAGAGCGAAGTATTTAAAATAACTGGATTGGGAAATATGAGTAGACTATATTATTTTATCGGTAACTACGATGAAAGATTTCAAAATAAAAATGGTTCTACAGACTCTATAATTCTTGAAAATGTTAGACTGGTCAAAACTTCCGATATTCATAATGAGACTGGAAATTATATAGAAGGAGTTAATGGGAAAACTTCTTTTAGAATTTTAGGAAAAATTAGAATAAAACCAGATCCAAGAATTTCTGGAGAGTACACTTCACGTGTAACTGTAAGATTTTCAGAGAATAATAGTTCTGTTTCTAGCGAAGAGTTAGTGGAGGTTCAATTTAAGGTTAAAGTATTAAAATCTCTTCAACTGGAAACTACAACGATGGATTTAGGAGGAGCTGTTAGAGGGATGAGGCTTTCGACGAAATCGGGTGGTAATCCAGGATATCTGAGAATATCAGGAGCACCAAGAGCTGAGGTTGAAATAGAATTTCCTGAAAGAGTTTTGATTCAAAATATAAATGATAGTAAAATATTGACAGTGGACATATTAACGACACCTTCATCAGATGGAGGTGAACTAGAAGTTTATTTATCGGATACGGGAAGTTATACAGTGAGATTTGATGGTGAAGTGAAAGATACTTCGAAAGCATCTAGTGGGATGTATAGAGGAAATTTTAAAATACAGGTAAGGTATGACTGATTATGAGAAAAATTGCTAAGAGAGCATATATAGCTATTTTTTTTATTCTCTTTCAATTTGTAAGTTTGAATGCAGAAGACTTGTCAGGTCTTGAAGAAGCGTATGTTGAAGTGAAGAGTAAGCAATTAAAAGATGATTTTTTTATGGTTAAATATAATTTTGAGAAAGATAAAGTTTTTATAGGATTGAAATCACTATATTATTTTTTGGAGATATATTCTTTAAATTTTGATTTAATAGAAAGAAGAATGTCGGGAGAAATTAACGGGAAAAAAATGGGTGTAACTTTTGATAAAAACGAATCGTTTGTTTTAGATGATGATATTTATGTAGAATTAGATACTTTTAAAAAAAAATTAAACTTTAGTAGTGGAGAATGGTCGGGGCAAGACTTGAAATTGACTTTAACTCCAAACTTTACGCTTCCTTACGAAGAGAGAGAAAAAAGTAAGGTAGAAAGATTGAGGTTGAATGGGAAGCAAGAGCAAAAATCTAAGGATATTATAGAGGCGCCGAAGAAGTTTATTTCACCTGGGATTTTGAAGTTTAATATTTCTCTAGATGATTTAGAAAAGGCGGAAAAAAATATCAATCTGGAATATGGAACACAGTTTCTTTATGGAGATTTTTATATAAACCAAGAGATAGAGCCAAAATTGGAATCTCAAAGTTATAGCCTAACATATAACAATATCTATAAAGAAAATGATTTGACATTTGGAGATTATTATATGAAAATTCCTGACTTTTTAAGAATAAACAGCTCTGTTCAAGGAGTAAGCTTTGGAGAAGAAAATACTTATAGTAGAACTTTTGAAAATGTGACGATTATAAAAGGGGATGCACAAGGAGCTGATATAGTTGAATTATATCAAAATGGAATATTATTGGATTATATTCAACCTAAGACAAGATCATTTGAATTTGAAGTTAGGGATAGAAATTATGGTGGAGAATACACGTTAAAAATATATTATCAAAATGGACAGATGGAGACAAGAAAGGTATATACTGTAAACAATTCAAAATTACTAGATAAAAATGAATGGAGTTACAACGTTCAAGTTGGAAAAGGGAGTTTGGATAATTACGAACAAAAAATAGCAGAAGTTCGATATGGTCTTACAGAGGATATTAGTTTTGGTATGGGAAGCATGGAGTTACAAAGTGAAAGTGGGAAAAAATTTAATATATTAAAAAATGATCTTATTTATAGAGTTGGATTTAATTATTATCCAACTCTGATTAGCTTACAAAGTTTTTATGAAACAAAAAAACAAGAAGAAAGTTATGAAGTCAGAGTTGATCAAAGGATAAAAAGTTATGAGGTGACCTTTAAGCATAATAAATATTCCAAATATTTGGGAGAAGATAATAGACTTCAAGAATATAATTCTGTAGGAATAACAAAAAACTTTTTAAATAATAGAATAGCTTTGGGATATCAAGAAGAGGTGGATATTTTTAGCGAAGAAAAAGAAAAAGGGTATTTTTTAAGCTTTGAAAATAGAAGTTTTAGGGATTGGTCGTTTATTTTAGATTCTGAAATAAGTAGAAATAAATCTAAAGAAAAGAAAATAGAGATAAATCCTGGTGTGAGTTATAGCGGAATAAATGGAATAACTGCATTGTTCCAAGCGGATATAGAAAAAAACAAAAAAAATACAAATGTTGAATATTCTTTTAAAGTTTTAGGAAGAAGACAAAGAGTTAAATCAGCATCGTTAGAATATACATTTGGAGTGGAAACAACTTATAATGATGAGGACAAAGGGAAAATGAGCATGGACTTTACAGTTTACTTTGATAATTATCTATATTTAGAGTTGCCAGTGCGTAGAGATGAAAAAAATAAAGTTCAGATTGGACTAACAGCTGAAAAAGCGATAGATTTAAGTGATTTAAAAAGAAATGTCAAAGATAGACAGGTTGATAATTCTTGGATATATGGAAAAGCTTATATTGATTCAAACAATAATGGGAAATATGATGAGCATGAAAAAACTTTGTCAAATATTGAGGTTGTGGCAGATGGGCAAAGATCTATTTCAAATGAAAATGGAGAATATGTAATTTCTGGAGTCCTTCCGTTAAATAAATATAAAGTTGAAGTGAACAGAAAAACAATAGATCCAATGCTTATACAATCTAGAAGCGGAGATCTTGTTGAAACAAAATCATCTATTGGTACAAGGTATGATATTCCTGTACAGGCAGTTTCTATGGTGACTGGAAATATTCTAGCGGGTGAAGAAATAAGCTCAAAAGAGATGGTAAGAATACTGAGTATGACGACTGTAATTTTAGAAAAAAATGGTGAAGTTTATAAAGAGATCGACCCTGAGTTTGATGGTATGTTCTTCTTTGAGGATGTTATACCAGGGAATTATCAAATGAAGTTTATATATTTAGGAAACGAATTTGTAGGATTTTCTAAGGATGTTTTAGATGTTGATGTGAAATTGGAAAAAGATGATGAGGGAGAGTACTTTGAAGGATTTGATGTAGTAGTAAATAAATCCGAAGATAAAAAAGAAAAGCTTGAATCGATTGATAATGAAGCATATGATATGGATGATATTTTAAATAATTTTTAAAGGAGAGAGAGGTTGAGGAAATTATTTGTAATAAAGCTACTAATTATCTTTACGATAATTGTAAATAACTCCTATTCTAATAAACGAGTAGAAAATATAAATAATAAGAAAATAAGAAACCAGATAATTTATATCTTGAACGAATCTACTCCATTTACAGGAGAGTTAATTGGTCAGGGAGTAAAAGAACAGTATGAAAACGGAATAAGACATGGGAATTTTCAGGGGTATGTCATGGATGAAGATCAGAAGTTGATATATGAAGGTAAATATATCAATGGAATAAAGCATGGTGCTTGGATGATTAAATATCCAACAGGTGAAAGTAAAGTGGTTTTAAAATATAACTATGACAAACCTAGTGGACAATGGACATATTTTTATGAGAATAAAATTTTAGAAGGGCATGAAAGCTTAGAGGATGGTATTCTTGAGGGGAGAGTTGTAAAATACTCTGTAAGTGGAGAATTGTTGACTAAGTTAAACTATAATTATGGTCTTTTAAATGGAGAAGCGGTATTTTTTCATAAGGGAGAGATATTGGAAACAGTAACATATTTTAAATATGGGAAAATAGATGGTGGAATTAAAATTTTTGATAAAAATGCCAATCCAATTTTAGAAGGGGGTTATAAAATTGGAAAAAGAGAGGGGATTTGGAAATTTTTCTATAAAACGGGAGATGTAAAAACAGTTGTAAATTATTTGAACGGATTAAAAGAAGGTGAACTCATTATTTATGATAAAGCTGGATCGATTGCACAAAAAACAACTTTTATCAAAGGAAATGAGATAGATTCTAAAGGGAAGGTAATAAGTGAGAACAAAGAATTTAAGGATTCTATTGTTGATAGGTTTAAAAAATTTAATAGAAATTTAAAATATGAAAAATACGATAAAATATTGAGTGAGATGGAGTGATGAAGATGTTTAGGCTAAGAAAAATAGAGATTTTGATGTTCTTTTTGTTGAGTGTTTGTTCTATGGCGTTTAATTTTAGTGTAGCACCTACAAGATTTGAAGTAGAGTTGGATAAAGTAAATACAAATGAAGTTATATTGATAAATAATACTGCTGAACCAATGAGACTTGAAAGTTTTTTAGAGATACCAAAAGGATACGAAAACTATAATTTAAATGAGAGTATAAAACTTTATCCAAAAATGGTTGCTATAAAACCGGGTGGAAAGCAAATAGTAAGATTTAGAGTGAAACCAAACTCTAGTGTTCAAGCAGGAGAATACAAAAGTTATATTGTATTTAAAGAAATTCCAATAAAAAATAAAGCTACAGAAAAAAAAGATTCGTTAGATGTTCAGATACAGATGATAACAGAGGTAGGAATAAGTATATATGGATATTATGGCGAATTAAATAAAACAATAGATATTTCAAACTTGAAATTCTCTTATAATTCAAAGAGTGACGATTTAAAAATATCGGGAGATGTGGATGCTAAAGGTAACAGTTCTTTAAGAATTACTCAAAAAGTTGAGGTGTTAAATTCTAATGGGAAAGTAATTGAGACTTTAAATGCTCAGTTTGGAAGAAGTTTAAGAAATGGGAAAAGTAAAATAGAAAATGTTGTGAAAGTACAGGAGTTAAAAAATAAAAAAGTGAGATTGACTTTAATGGATTCAGATGGGGAAATTTTGTCGAAAAAAACAAGTCAAACTTTTTAAAAAGTTTAAAATATACAAAGCTAAAATAGCTTTGTATATTTTTTATTTTAAAAAAAATAAAAAAAGTTGTTGACGGAGTTTAAAAATTATGGTACTATTATTTTT
>NZ_CAMTIK010000006.1 GCF_947072685.1 uncultured Cetobacterium sp.
AGCCCTCTGGGAGGATAGGAAGTTGCCAATCTTTTTTTTATTTTTTGTAAAATTAATTTTAGTCAGAAAAAGGATATATAGATTTTTTAGATATATAAAAGTATATGGATTTTAGGGATAAAAAATCTAATTTTATAAAAAATAAGAGGAGGGAAACAATATGAAAAATATTTTTTTAATAACTATAATATCTCTATTTGTTTTAATAATCGGTGGATGTTCAAATGTTGAAATTGAAAGAGAGGCTGTAGAAGTTCCACAACAGGATTTTCCATTCGAACCAAGAGGATTTTAGTATAGTTTACAAAGTTAATTATAATGTTTGATTATCAAACCTTTTATAAAAAAATGTATTTTTTTAAAGCAAAATATCTTGACTTTTTCCATAGAATTCGATATATTAGTAATAGAAACAAAATAAAACTTGGAGGTAGTGTTATGCATATAATAGATAAAGAGATTTGTATCGGATGTGGAGCTTGTGAGGGAGTTTGTCCAGTATCAGCAATATCAGCAGATGAGAATGGGAAATACGAAATATCTGATTCTTGTATCGACTGTGGAGCTTGCGAGGGAGTTTGTCCAGTATCAGCAATATCAGCAAACTAATTGAACTTTATAAAGCTTAGGTATTCCTAAGCTTTATTTTTTGCCTTTTTAGCTCAGTAGGTAGAGCAATACCATGGTAAGGTAGAGGTCGCTGGTTCAATTCCGGTAAGAGGCACCATAAGGTTTTTAAAGAAGCTAGATTTTCTAGCTTTTTTTTTGTATACTTAAAAGAAAAGTAGGTGTTTATTGTGAATTTAAATAAAAGCCAAAAAGAAGCAGTTGAGAATATATATGGCCCCACACTTATAATAGCAGGTCCTGGATCAGGAAAAACTAAAACTTTAGTGGAAAGAATGGTTTATATGATAAAGGATAAAAACATTTCTCCTGAAGAGATTCTGGTGAGTACTTTTACAGAAAGAGCAGCAAGAGAACTTACAACAAGAATAACTGATCGGTTAAGTAATAGTGATTTTCATTTAGAGGCAGTATATATAGGAACGATTCATTCTATATGTTTGAAAATAATAGATGAAAATATAGAATATTCAAAGTTAAAAAAAGGTTATAAAGTTTTAGAGAGTGTGGATCAAAAATTTTTTATGTTTTCAAAATTAAAGTTATTTAAAGAGATTCAAGGATTTGAAAAGTTTTTTAAGAACAAAAGTTATTTTAATAACTGGAAAAAAAGTGAGAATCTTTTAAAATGGTTTAATAGATTCACAGAAGAGGGAGCAGAGATAAAAAGTTTAAGTTTTTTAGGTGAGGCCTATATGTTATATAGAAATATTCTTTTAAAAGAAAATAGACTTGATTTTTCTATGATTCAATATGAAGCCTACAGGATACTAAAAGATAATCCAGAAATTTTGAAAAAATTTCAAAAAAAAATAAAATATATAATGATTGATGAATATCAAGATACAAATACAATACAAGAAAAATTAATATTTTTGATAGGAAGCAAAACTAAAAATATTTGTGTTGTAGGAGATGATGATCAGGGGATTTATAGATTTAGAGGAGCTACAATAAAAAATATTTTACAGTTTGAAACAAAGTTTGGTGAAGAATGCAAAGTTATAAAATTAGAGATAAACTATAGATCGGAAAAAGATATTGTTAAATTTTGTAAAGAGTGGATTGATAGTTTATATTGGGGTGGTTTTAGACATTCTAAAGAGTTAAGAGTCCCACAAAATAAGGATGTTGATAGAACTCGAGTTGTAAAAATGTCTGTTGCTAATTCTGAGGGTAAATGGCAAGAAAGAATAGCTGAATTTTTAATATTTTTAAAAAGAAGTGGAAAAATTCAAGATTTTAATCAAGTGGCATTTTTATTTAGATCAGTTAAAAACAAAAGGATAGTCTCGTTAGCCCATTATTTGGAGTATAAGGGCATAGGGGTATACTCTCCTAGGTCCAATCTTTTTTTTAATAGGAAAGAGATTATGGAGGTTATAGGGATATTTCTATATGTGTTGCTCAGAGATGAAAATAAAATATTTAAAAGAGAAATAAAACTAGATATATCAGATTACTATAGAGATTGTTTAAATCAATTAGGAAAAAAGTTAAAAATGAATGAAGAGTACAGAAATAGTCTAGAGGACTTAAAAAGACAATATCAAAAAATTGATGAAAAAATTGGAAAACTTTTAGATCTTTATTATAAAATTATTTGTCTTGATGAATTTAAAAATGTTTTGGAGAATTCAAAAGAAGGAGTTTTAGAAAATAGAGTATTGTATAATTTAGGAATTCTATCTAAAATTATTGAAAAAGCTGATATTTTATCAATGGTATCTGATTTGACAGAAGGAAATGTTCAAAAAATAACAGATTATTTTTTTACAATGCATTTAAAGTATTTAAAAGATAGTGGAGTGGATGAATATGAAGATATAAAAGAATTTGCCCCGAAGGGAGCAGTTTCTTTTTTAACAATACACCAATCTAAAGGACTAGAGTTTCCAGTCGTGGTTGTGGGGTCCCTAGAGTCTTCACCAGATATAGATAAGGAAAATGAAAAAAATATTGAAAGAGAGTTCATGCCTTTTGACGATTTTGAACCGGATTACAGAATAAAAGATTTTGATTTCTGGAGGTTGTATTACACCGCATTTTCAAGAGCTAAAAATCTCTTGATCTTAACATGTGTAGAATCATCGAAAGGAAAGTATCAGGTCCCATCCCTACCGTTTAAGAGCATATATGAAAGACTGCCAGATATTCTTTCTGGAGATTTAAATTTTAAAGAACTCCAGATTGAGAGTATAAATAGTGTAGAATTAAAGGAAAGGTTTTCTTATACATCACATCTCTTAAAATATAAAGAGTGCCCTTTCAAGTATCGACTTGACAAAATCTATGATTTTCAAAAGATAAAATCTCCAGAGAATTTTTACGGAACTTTAGTTCACCAAAGTTTGGAGTATATTAATAAAAAAGTTATAGATAAAATATTACTCACTGAAGAGGAGTTAGAAATAGATTACTATCTTAATTATGAGGGCTTAAAAAAAAGTGAAGGATTTTTCTTAGACGAGGATATATTGGAGAATGGACTGTTTCAAGTTAAAGATTATTTTAAAAATGCTATCGATATATATTCGAAGGCTATAGATGTAGAAAAAGAATTGTTTGTATTGAGAAAAGACTACTTAATAGAGGGAAAACTCGATCTAATCATAGAGAACGAAGATGGAATAAAGATAATTGATTTTAAAACGGGGTCAAATGAGTTGGATGAGGAGAATTTAAAAAGCTATATCAACCAAATAAAGCTTTATTGTTATCTTCTAAAAATGAATACAGATAAAAACGTTATGGGTGGACAGATTTATTTTGTTAAAAATAGAAAAAAAATAGAAGTTCCTTACACGGTTGGAGATGAAGTTCAAATCTTAGAAGATTTTGACTTCATAACAGATAAAATAAAAAAAAGAGAGTTTTCTGAAAAGAGACAGGCAGATAAAAAATGTTTAAAATGTGAATTTAAAAAGCACTGTTTTGGTATAAATATGATATAATATAATAAAAAATTTAGGTGATAAAAATGTATGTAGTTATAAAAAAAGGCGCTACAAAAAATGAGATTGATGTATTAAAACAATATATAAAAGATACAGACCACGGTATTTTAGAGGTAGTCGACAAGGGATTAAAAAAGATTGGAATAATGGGTAAAAGTGATGTTTTGTTTAGAGACGAATTGATGAAATATTCGGCTGTAGAAAGAGTAGAAAAAATTGCAAAACCTTTTAAATTTGTGAGTAGAGAGTTTAAAAATGAGGATACAATTATAGAGGTAAAAGGAAGAAAAATTGGTGGAACGGATATGGTTGTAATGGCCGGACCATGTTCTATAGAAAATAAAGAGATGATAATGGAGATTGCAAAAGTTGTAAAAGAAAATGGAGGAGAATTTTTAAGGGGTGGAGCATTTAAACCTAGAACCTCACCATATGATTTTCAAGGACTGGGTGAAGAAGGGCTTAAATACATGAGAGAAGCATGTGATACCCACGACCTTGTTATGATTACAGAGATAATGGATACTAGAGAAGTTGAGCTAGTTGGGGAATACACAGACATATTTCAAGTTGGTGCTAGAAATATGCAAAATTTCAGTTTGTTAAAAGAGCTTGGTAAATCAGGAAAACCAGTCCTATTAAAACGAGGAATGAGTGCTACAATTAAAGATTTGTTGATGGCAGCAGAGTATATAGTTGCATTTGGAAATAAAGAGGTTATTTTATGTGAAAGAGGGATTCGAACTTTTGAAATTGCAACAAGAAACACTGTAGATATAAACGGGATAGCACTTTTAAAGGAAAAGTCACATCTACCGATTATAATTGATGCAAGTCATGGAACAGGGAAAAGAAGTTTAGTTGAGCCAGTGACACTTGGTTGTATACTTGCGGGCGCAGATGGAGCTATGCTAGAGATACATAAAAATCCAGATTGTGCTTTTTCGGACGGGGATCAAAGTGTAGATTTTGCGGCATTTAAACTTTTATCAAAAAAAATTCAAAAGACATTAGAATTTAAAGAGTCTTTGAAATGTTTGTAGATAAAGGATTATATTTTGAGATAGAAGAGTTTTCTAAAAAGGGTATAAAAGCAATATATACAACAGCTGAAATGGGGAATTTTCAAGAAGAAGCTGACAGAAAAAGAGCTATAAACATTTTGAAGTTGCAAGGGGACCAAGTATATACAGGATATCAGACACATTCTGAAAATATAGTGGCAATAGATAAAAATACAGTTAATTATACGGAAGATACCGATGGCTTTATAACGGATAGGGATGATGTCGTAATTTTTACGAGATATGCGGATTGTTTGCCTATATATTTCTTAGATTTAGCGAGTGGAGCTTTCGGTTGTGTTCATTCTGGTTGGTTAGGGAGTTATAAAAAGATAGTTTTAAAAACAGTAGAAAAATTTCAAACAGAATATAGAAGTGAACTTGAAAATCTACTGATAGGATTTGGAATAGGAATATCTCAAATAAATTATGAGGTAGGGGTGGAGTTTTTAGAAAAATTTAAATTTAAATTTACAGATTCTCAACTAAAAGATGTTTTTTTAGAAAGAGAAGGTAAAATATTTTTTGATAATCAACAGTTTAATTACAATATTTTACTTGAAAAGGGAATAAAGAAGGAACAAATAATTAGAAATGATCTGTGTACTTTTCAAGATAAAAGATTTCATTCATATAGAAGAGATAAAAAAGACTCAGGTAGGAATGCAGCCTATATTTTTATTGACAAAAATGAAAAATAGTGGTACAATAATTTGCTAATAAAATGCACATTGATTATTTCTAAACAAGGTGCCCTTAGGGGATGTTTAGTTTTGAGATCAATGGAAGAAAAAACCAAAAAATAGGAGGAATTAAAAAATGGCAGTAATTACTATGAAACAATTACTTGAAGCTGGAGTTCACTTTGGACACCAAGCTAAGAGATGGAATCCAAAGATGTCTAGATACATCTTCACTGAGAGAAACGGAATCCACGTAATCGACTTACACAAGTCTTTAAAGAAAATCGAGGAAGCTTATGCTGTAATGAGAGAAATCGCATCTAACGGTGGAAAAGTTCTTTTCGTAGGAACTAAGAAACAAGCTCAAGAGGCTGTAAAAGATCAAGCTGAGAGATCAGGAATGTACTACATCAACAACAGATGGTTAGGTGGAATGTTAACAAACTACAAAACTATCCAAACTAGAGTAGAGAGATTAAAAGAGTTAGAGAGAATGGAAGCTGACGGAACTTTAGATAAAGCTTATACAAAGAAAGAGGCTGCTAACTTCAGAAAAGAGTTAACTAAACTTTCTAAAAACTTATCTGGAATTAAAGATATGAAAGAAGTACCAGCTGCTATATTCGTAGTAGACGTTAAGAAAGAAACTCTTGCAGTAGTAGAAGCTGCTAAATTAGGAATCCCTGTATTCGCTATGATCGATACAAACGTAGATCCTGATTTAATAACTTACCCAATCCCTGCAAACGATGACGCTATCAGATCTGTAAAATTAATATCTTCAGTAATGGCTAACGCTATAATCGAAGGAAACCAAGGTAAAGAAAACGCTGCGGTTGCATCAGATGAGATCGCTATCGAAGAAGGATCAGCTGAGTAATTAATACTTAAAATTATGGAATTGAGTGCTTAGCCCTCAATTCCTTGTACTATATAGGCATATAGAAAATAAAGAAATTCTAAAAAATTAGGAGGCAAAAATGGCAGAGATCACAGCAAAATTAGTAAAAGAACTAAGAGATAGAACTGGTGCTGGAATGATGGATTGTAAAAAAGCATTAGGAGAAACTAACGGAGATATCGAAAAAGCGATTGACTTATTAAGAGAGAAAGGAATCGCTAAAGCTGCTAAAAAATCAGGAAGAACAGCTGCTGAAGGATTAATATTCGACGGTGTTTCTGCTGATAATAAAGTAGCGGTAGTATTAGAGTTTAACTCTGAAACTGACTTCGTTGCTAAAAATGACGAGTTCAAAGCTTTAGGACAAAACATGGTAGAAATCGCATTAAGACCTGAAATCAAAACTCTTGAGGATTTAAAAGCTGCTGATTTAAACGGAAAAACAGTTGAAACAACAATAACTGATTTAATCGCTAAAATCGGAGAAAATATGTCTTTAAGAAGATTTGAAAAAGTAACAACTGAAGGGTTTGTAGCTACTTACAATCACTTAGGTGGAAAATTAGGAGTTATAATAGAGATGACTGGAGAGGCTACAGAAGCTAATGTAGTTAAAGCTAAGGATATCGCAATGCACGTAGCTGCAATGGATCCTAAATATGTAGATAGATCAGTAGTAACAACTGATGATTTAGATAGAGAGAGAGAAATTTCTAGAAAGCAATTAGAAGCTGAAGGAAAACCTGCTCAAATTATCGAAAAGATATTAGTTGGAAAAATGAACAAGTTCTATGAAGAGAACTGTTTAATCGACCAGATCTTTGTTAAAGCTGAAAATAAAGAAACAGTTGCACAATACGCAGGAGATATTAAAGTAGTTTCTTTCGCTAGATATAAAGTTGGAGAGGGAATCGAAAAAGAAGAAGTAGATTTCGCAGCAGAAGTTGCAGCTCAACTTAACGCGTAATACAACAAAAATATAGGGGTGCGACTTAGCACCCCTTTTTTTAAAGAAAAATAATAAAAGAGGAGAGTTTTGAGATGAAGCCAATTTACAAAAGAGTTTTATTAAAATTAAGTGGAGAAGCTTTAATGGGAGATCAAGAGTTTGGGATTTCTTCAGAAACAATAACTTCATACGCTAAGCAAATAAAAGAGATTGTTGATCTAGGAGTGGAAGTGGGAGTAGTTATCGGTGGTGGTAACATTTTCAGAGGCTTGTCTGGGACTGAGCAAGGAATAGATAGAGTAACTGGAGATCACATGGGAATGCTAGCAACAGTAATAAATGCAATGGCTCTTCAAAACTCAATTGAGTTACTTGGAGTACCTACAAGAGTTCAAACTGCTATTGAAATGCCTCAAATAGCTGAGCCTTTTATTAAAAGAAAAGCTCAAAGACACCTTGAAAAAGGAAGAGTTGTAATTTTTGGAGCAGGTACAGGAAATCCTTATTTTACAACAGATACAGCAGCAGCTCTAAGAGCGATAGAGATTCATGCCGATGTTGTTATTAAAGCAACAAAAGTTGATGGAATATATGATAAAGATCCTGTAAAGTTTGCAGATGCAAAAAAATATTCTGAAGTGACATATACAGAGGTTTTAAATAAAGATTTAAAAGTGATGGATGCAACAGCAATCTCTTTATGTAGAGAAAACAGATTGCCAATTGTTGTATTCGATTCACTGACAGAGGGTAATATAAAAAGAGTTGTTCTAGGTGAAAAGATCGGGACAACAGTAATTAACGGATAAAATATTTTAGGAGGGTAAAAAATGAGCGCACAAATTTTAATGAATGATTGTAAAGATAAAATGGTTAAAGCTATTGAATCAACAAAACATAAATTTGCATCAATAAGAGCAGGAAGAGCAAGTGTATCTATGTTAGATGGAATAAAAATCGAGCAATATGGATCATTAATGCCTTTAAATCAATTGGGATCAGTATCAGCACCTGAAGCTAGATTACTAGTAATTGATCCATGGGATAAATCAGTAATCCCTATGATAGAAAAATCTATAATGACATCTAATTTAGGATTAACTCCAAATAATGATGGAAAAGTAATCAGACTTATGATTCCTGAATTAACAGCAGATAGAAGAAAAGAGTATGTTAAGTTTGCAAAGTCAGAAGCTGAAAATGGAAAAGTTGCTGTTAGAAATATCAGAAAAGATATGAATAATAGTTTGAGAAAGCTAGAGAAGGACGCTGAGATAACTGAAGACGATTTAAAAAGATTTGAAGATGAAGTTCAAAAGATAACAGATACAACAATCAAAACAATAGATCAACTATTGGCAATAAAAGAAAAAGAAATAACAACTGTGTAATATATAGGAGCTGAATTCAATAGATTCAGCTCTCTTTTTTTGAAAAAAATATGTATAGTCCTAAAAATATTCCTGAAAAACTTAATAGAATAAATAAGATTTTATTAGCTGAAATATAGTCTCCAGACTCAATAGCAGAATATAAAGCTAGAGGAAGTGTCTGAGTTTTTCCAGGAATATTTCCAGCGATTAAAATAGTAGCTCCAAATTCACCAAAAGCTCTTCCGATACCTAAAACAAAACCAGATAAAACTTTCGAATAACTGAGAGGTAAATAGATATGTAAGAGCATATTGGGCATGGAAACACCAAGGCATTCAGCCGTTTCTATATAGGCTCTGTCGATAGAATCAAAAGATACCTTGATACTCTGATAGATTATAGGTAAAGAGACGATAATAGCAGCGATGGTAGCTCCTTGTATAGTAAATAAAAATCTAAAATTAAAAAATTTATTGAAAAATATTCCTATAGGACTATTTCTACCAAGTGATAGAATCAGGATGTATCCAATAACAGATGGAGGTAAAAAAATAGGGATAGTAATAAAAAATTCAATAATTTTTTTGAACAATCCATTTTTAGTATCAGAAGAAAAATATAATAAAATACTAAAAATAAAGTTGAAAACTATGGCAATAGAAATAACTATAAGAGAGAGTTTTAAAGCACTATTCATTCCAATTCTTTCCATTTAGAAAGTTCAAAAACTTAAGACTTTCAATTTTATTGGGGGAGTTGGATAAAATACCAATAGAATATTCTATTGGTGAATGGCTTGAAGTATCAAAAATTTTAATTATTTTAGAATTTTTTAAAAGTTTTGTATCGCTCAAATATACTATTCCATAATCAACTTCACCTAATTCAACATAATTTAAAACACTTCTAACATCTTTAAGATAAATTAGAGAGTAGGATATGTCTAAAGGTTCTTTTGCTAAGGCTTGCTCAGCATATCGACCAGCTGGAACATATTTAGGATCTCCAGTTGCAAGAAGAGCGATAGGATTTTCATTATATCTATTTTTTATTAAAACAACTTTATTTTCTAAAATTGGATATTCATCTAAAATTATTTTCTTCTTTTTTAAATCAATCATCATCTCACGGTCAGCAAGAAAAACAATGTCTACAGGAGCACCTTGTTCTATTTGATTTTTCAATGTGCCAGATCCACCTAAGTTTACTACGATGTTAGTATTGGGGGATTGTTTTTTATATTCTGAAATATTTTTAGTTAAGAACTCTCTTAAAGAAGCCGCTGCACTTATTAAAATATCCTCAGCAAACAAAGAGTGTACCACTATCATAAAAAGAGTTACTATTTTTTTCATAATACACATCCTTCAAAAGTTATTTATTCATTTGATAAAGAGTATATAATCCTTTTATACTAAGTTCTGGACAGTATTCATCTATCTCTTGAATTTGAGCAAATAAAATTTTCCCTAAACCACCAGTGGCTATTATATATGGATTTGAAACGATTTTTTTAATTTCCTGTATAATATTTTTTATTTGTCCGGCATATCCATAAAAAATACCGGCTTGAATTTGTTCAGCTGTATTTTTTCCTAAAACAGTATCAGGAGTGCTAAATTTAACTTTAGGAAGTTTAGCAGTATTTCCGAAAAGTGCGTTGATAGACATTTCGATACCAGGAAGAATTCCACCACCTATATAGACTCCATCTTTTAAAACTTCGTAAGTTGTAGCAGTTCCCAAATCAAATATAACCAAATTTCTGTCAGGATAATCTATAACAGCTTGAGATATATCAATTATTCTGTCCGCTCCAAATCCATTGATTTGTAAGTCTTCAGAAAAAGTGAAGGGCATTTTTAGATTTAAATCTACAACTAAGGGTTCAATATCAAAATATTTTCTTCCTAAAAATTGGAAAATTCCAATAAGATTAGGTACAACAGAGGATATAATAATTCCATTTAAATTTTTGATTTCAATTTCATTGAAATCAGATATGTTTTTTAGATATGAAAAATATTCATCCTCTGTTAATTTTTCATTTGAAGATACTCTAAAAGTAAGTAAAACTGTACCGTCCTTATCAAGTAGACCAGTAACTATATGAGTATTTCCAATATCTACAGCTAAAAGCATGTAACCACCGCCTATAAAGATTTTAATAATCCATATTATAAACTAAAATTAAAAAAATGTAAATTTTTCTCGGATAAATTATTTAAATATCTTATAATGTAGTAAATTATAAATAAATGAGGTGTTTTATGGACAGTAAGTTAAAAGGGGTAGGAGTTGTCGTAGAGTATAATCCTTTTCATAATGGTCATAAATATCACTATGAAAAAGCAAAAGCTGAAGGGGATGTAGTTATAGCTATTATGAGTGGAGATTTTGTTCAAAGGGGGGAGCCAGCTGTTGTAAATAGGTGGGAACGAGCTGAAATGGCTTTGAGAAATGGAGTGGATATAGTTGTAGAATTACCAATTTTTTACTCGACTCAAAGTGCTGAAATATTTTCTAGAGGTGCTGTAGGAATACTGGATAAATTAAAAGTGAAAAAAATTGTTTTTGGATCTGAGACAGGAGATATAGAAAAACTTTTAGAAAGAGGCAAATTGGAAGAAAAGGAAGAGTTTCAAGAGAATTTGAGAAAAGAATTAAAAAAAGGTCAATCTTATCCAACCGCATATTCAAAAACACTTGAAATCTTGGGGATAAATAATACTTTAAATTCAAATGATATATTGGGTGTAGAATATATAAAAGCTATTGAGTTTTGGAAAAGTTCAATTGTACCTGTAGCTATAAAAAGAGAAAAAGCAGGATATTATAGTGAGGATTCTGTAGAGGGGATTTCAAGCGCTACTGGAATAAGAAAAAGATTGGAAAAAAATGAAGATTATAAGGATGTGGTTCCAGAAGCAACGTATAATTTATTAAAAAATGCTTATGAAAATGGAAGTATTGCTAAATTAGAGGATTTTTATCCATTGATTAGACATAAGATTTTGTTGGATAGAGAAAAAATATTTGAGATACAGGATATAGAGATTGGATATTCCAATAAATTATTTGAGGTAGCTTTGAAAAATAGATATTATAAAGAGTTTTTCCAAGAATTAATAACAAAACGATTTACTATTGGAAGAACACAAAGAATGCTTATACATATACTTTTAGGAATAACTAAAAAAGATACTGAGGTGGTAAAGAACAGAGTTCCATATATAAGAGTTTTAGGGTTTAACAAAAATGGACAAGAATATTTAAAGCAAATAAAAAAAGATGAAGATTTAATAGTTTTAACCTCTTTAAAAAATATAAAAAAAATGATGGGAGATGAAGATTTAAAACTACTAGAATTAAATGAAGTTGCAAGCAAGATATATTCGATGATAAATAATTATGAAGATAAAAAAATTCCACTGATATTTAAATAGGGGTGCTAATGAAAGAAATAACGCTGACAAAAGATGTGAAAAAAATTCTTCATATCTTAAATGCAAATGGAAAGGGATATGTTGTAGGCGGATACATTCGAGACACTCTTTTGGGAATAAAACCTAAAGATTGTGACTTTTGCACAGATATGGATTATGAAAAATTAAAAGAAATATTTAAAGATTATTGTCCAAAGGAGATAGGGAAAGCTTTTGGGATAATTCAAATATATTTTAGAGGAAATACTTATGAAATAGCGAAATTGAGAAAAGATATTGAGTTCACTAAACAAAGAAATATTACGGAGATAAAGTTTATAAATTCTATAGAAGAGGATTTACAAAGAAGAGACTTTACTGTAAATGCAATAGCTTTTGATGGAAAGAAGCTAATATTTTCTTCAGAAATAGGGAGATATGATATCGAAAAAAAAATATTGAGATTTGTAGGAGATGCCAATAGAAGAATAGATGAGGATCCTTTAAGAATTTTAAGAGCAATCAGAATAGCTAGCGAAAAAAATTTAAAACTTTTGTTGGAAAGTAAAAAAGCTATTTTCGAAAGGAGAGAAACAATAAAAAGAGTTTCTATTGAAAGAATTCAAGAAGAGCTTTTTAAAATGCTAAGGGGTGAAAAGTCAGCTGAAGCTATAGGGCTACTAAATTTATTAGGAATTTTAGAACAAATTTTGCCAAATGCAAGTAAGAATATAGAAAAAAAAATAGAATGTTTAAAATTTTTAGATAAAAATTATAAAAATGAAGATGTCGTTTTAAAATTAGTTATTTTATTTTTAAATAATCAAGAGGATATAGGGAATTTAAAACTTGATGGGAAAAGAGAAAAAATTTTAAAAGATATACTTATAAATTTTAGTTCGATTGAAATGCTAAAAACAGATTATGATATAAAAAAAATGTTGCAAGTAGTAGGAAAGGAAACTTTATTAAAGATGCTACAAATAAAATCGTGTGACTATGATATAAGTTTTTTAAAAAATAAAATTGATGAAATTTATTTGAAAAATGATCCGATTCAACTGAAGGATTTAAAAATAAAGGGAGGAGATATTATAAGTTTAGGCGTAACAGATGGATTGGAAATAAAAAAATATTTAGAGTTTGGATTAAAAAAAGTTCTGAAAAATCCAGAGTTAAATAACAAAGATATATTACTAAAATTAATAAAGGAGGATTTGTGAGCAGAATACCATTGAAAACACAGATATTTTATGGAGTAGGAGTGAGTTATGCGATAGTTGATCAAATTTTTGCTCAGTGGATATTATACTTTTATTTACCGCCAGAAAATTCTGGATTAAAACCTTTTTTAGCGCCTGTTTTAATATCTTTAGCTCTTGCGATATCAAGGGTTGTAGATATGGTATCGGACCCTGTAGTGGGGTATCTATCTGATAAATTTAACAGTAGATGGGGAAGAAGAATTCCGTTTATAGCGGTTGGGGCAATTCCGTTATCACTTTCAACTATAGCATTTTTTTATCCACCAAAAGGAAGTGAAAGTGCAACTTTTATGTACTTAGCATTGGTGGGATCTTTATTTTTTGTTTTTTATACAATCGTGGGAGCTCCATATAATGCTTTAATTCCAGAGATAGGAGAAAACTCGAGTGAGAGATTAGACCTTTCAACTTGGCAATCGGTCTTTAGATTGTTATATAGTGCTATAGCTATGATTTTTCCAGGAATACTCATAAAATATTTTGGAAATGGGGATGTATTAATTGGTGTTCGAGGAATGGTTATATTTTTGAGTGGACTATCGGCTATTGGTCTTTTTGTAACTGTTTTTTTAGTTCCAGAAAAAAAATATTCAAGGCCTGTTGAAGAGGTGGGGAATATAAAGGATATTTTAAAAGAGATTATACGGGATAAAAGTTTTAGAAATTATTTGTTAGGAATGTTATTTTTCTTTGTGGGATTTAACTCTTTAAGAGCTATGATGAACTATTATGTAGAGGATATAATGGGATATGGGAAAGGAACGATAACGATAGTTTCAGCTCTTCTGTTTGGAGCTTCAGCGTTATTTTTCTATCCAGTAAATAGACTTTCAAGAAAATATGGATATAGAAAAATAATGTTAGCATCTTTAATAATGTTAATTATTTTAACTTTGGGATTGTCTCTTTTAGGAAAAGTTATTCCCGTAAAATATGGATTTATTATTTTTGGATTATTAGGAATACCAATATCTGGAGCAGCTTTCATATTTCCTCCTGCAATGATGAGTGATATCAGCGAAAAAATAAGCAGAAGAATTGGAAATAGGATTGAGGGGGTTTGCTTTGGAATACAGGGATTCTTTCTAAAAATGGCGTTTCTAGTCTCCATTGTAATCCTACCCTTAATGTTGGTTTTGGGTGGAAGTGGAGAGGTAACAAAATTTGGAATATATTCTTCTGCAATATTTTCAGCAATATCTTTTGTGATTTCATATATATTTTATTTTAAATATGAGGAATAAATAGAGAGGGGTGAACCTTGAAGAATCTTCGAATATATGGGATGTTTTTTTTGGTTGTATCAATTTTCTTTTTTCAATTAAATTTAAAAACATTTGAAAACAATATTGAAATTGGGGATTTAGTAAAAATTTATGGGAGAATAGACGGTGGGAAAGGGAAAATACTAAAAATAGATGATAAAATTCCTAAAGAAAGACTATATTTTCTTGCCAATAAAATAGATGATGGTTTTGTAGAGATATTTGGTGAAGTTGAAAAAATAAAAATTAATAGTTGGGGAAAGGACTATAAGATATTGCCTGTAGAGGTTTTAAAAAAAGAAGATTATATAAAAAATTATTTTATAAAAAAAGTAAAAGAGATAACAAAGGATTACTCTATAGAACTTGAAGATTTTTATAGAGCAGTTATTTTGGGCGAAGGAGATTTACTTCAAGAAGATTTAAAAGAAATTTTTAAATATACAGGAACAGCTCATCTATTGGTGATATCCGGACTACATATTGGTGTGGTAATAGCAGGAATAATTTTAATATTAAACCAACTAAAGTTAGAAAAACCAATAAGATTCTCACTGGCTTTTGGAGTTTTGACAATATATATAGTCGCGGTGGGATTGACACCATCAATACTGAGAGCGTATATAATGGGTGGAATCTATATTTTAGGAAATGTTTTATATGAGAAAATCGATTCTAAAAAAAGCTTAATGATAGCTTTTGTAATCTCTCTTTTGATATTTCCACTTTGGATATATTCTTTATCTTTCTGGATGTCATATATAGCCGTATTTTCAATAGTGATTGTATATCCAAAAATTAAAAAAATTAGAGTTTTTAAATCAAAATATATAAATAAAATTATAGATATATTAGTACTCCTATTAACTATTCAGATTTGTATGACACCAATATTCTATATATATTTTGAAACTATTCCTTGTTTAGCATTCATAACGAATTTTATAATAGTTCCAATAGGGTCAGTTTTTATTATCGTTAGTTTTTTAACTCTTTTTTTATCAAATTTTTATTTAGGTTTTTTAGGAGCACCGATAGTAAATATAGTATATATTATTTTGATAAAGTTAATTACAGTTCTTTCTGATATTCCTTATTTGACTTTGGAATTATAAGTGTGATAATCTATTGTTGAGGTGAGGTATGATGTTAGTTTTTAAAATTATAATTTTATTATTTTCTTTAGTTTTACATGAGTTAGCACATGGATATATGGCTTATTTTTGCGGGGATAAGACAGCTAAAAATTATGGAAGACTATCATTTAATCCATTAAAACATTTAGATCCAATAGGTGCGTTGATACCGATAGTGATGTTGTTGAGTGGATCAAATTTTGTAATTGGATGGGCAAAACCAGTACCAGTTAATTATTTTGCATTAAAAAATGGGAGAGTTGGAGAATTTCTTGTATCGATAGCAGGAGTTGCGACCAACTATTTGCTTATGTTTTTAGGAGCACTTTTAATAAGGTTTGGGATAATTCCATTTGGACCGCTGTCTATTTATTTTATAATAATAAATATGGCTTTAGGAACATTTAATCTTTTGCCGATACCACCATTAGATGGATCAAGGGTTATTGCTTCATTTTTAAATGATGAAAATAGGATAAGAGTATTCACATTTGATACGTATGGTATTTTAATAATAATAGGTCTTAGCTATTTTGGATTATTATCTAAAATGATATCTCCTATATATAATTTAATGATAGGATTTGTAGATATGATAATTAGGAGTTAAATTGATGAAAAGTATAAAAAATCAAGTTAGAATAGATTTTGAAGAAAGAAAATCAAAGTTTATAGGCTATGCAAAACCGATAGCGACAAAAATGGAAGCAGAGGAGTTTATAAAAACGATAAGAGAGTTACATCCTGACGCAACTCATAACTGTACAGTTTATAGAGTCGTAGATAGTGGGCAGGAGTATTTTAAAGCGGATGATGACGGAGAACCTAGTGGCACGGCAGGAAAGCCTATGGGAGAGATTTTGACCTATATGGACGTGCATAATGTTGTGGTTGTTGCCACTCGATATTTTGGTGGGATAAAATTAGGCGCGGGAGGACTTGTCAGAAACTACGCTAAAACTGCAAAACTGGCAATATTAGAGGGTGAAATTATAGAGTTTGTTGAAAGGAAAGAGTGTCTTTTAGATTTTTCATATGAAAAAATAGGAGAAGTAGAATCGCTACTGATAGCTGGAAGTGATGAGTTATTGAATAAAGATTTCAATGAAAGAGTGACGTATAGAGTTAAAATATGTGACGATACACTCATAAAAATAAAAGAAATGAAAGATATTTTAATAATAATGTAGAACAGGTAGCTAATTCGCTACCTGTTTAATTTTAATTTATAGTCTTTTTTTCTAAATAAAAACAGAAGTAAAAGGGTCAGTAAAATATATGCAAATTCAACAACAATTATGTAGTAAGGCCATTCTCCGAAATGATTTAGCGGCGATTGGAACGTTGGTTTTTCACTGATGTATAAATAATTTGTTCCAAGTACTGAATTTATAAAGAAAACGCCGACCATAATAAGATTGATTCCTAAAAATGATGCTAACCAAGCCTCGAAAGTAGGTCTTAGTTTGAAAATTTTATACTGAACAATAGCTATAAAAATTATATATATATGGGTAGAAAAAAAACTTATATTTAAAAAATGTGGAAAAGTTTCTCTAACTTCAGGTGTCAGTAAAGCGAATAAAGCTCCTACAGACCAAAAAAATGTTGCGTATAAAAATGGTTTAAAATTAAAGATGGAGCCTAAAATAGCAAAGATTAGTGTTATGTTACAAAGATGTAAAGGAAGTAGATTGTACCAAGCTTCCCCTATAAGTTTGTATCTAATAAAAAGTTCTCCACACTTAACAAATAAAATGAAAATGGATATTATTTTTATAACTTTTTGTGGATACGGACTATAAGCTACTCCAAAATAAAGAAGTACAAAAATTAAAGAATAACCTAAAAGATAGTAGATGTGTAGATTACTAAAAAGTTCAAACTCCATAAGAAAACCTCCTAAAACTATTTATGAAATCCTAAATCTGCGGGATTGATATCTCCAGAAACATGTTTTATTTCTCCGCCTAATTTTTCAAATATAACTCTTCTTTCACTTGTTTTTTGTATAAGATTTATAGTTTTTTCATTCAATGATGTTTTATTACAAAGACCTTTTGACCAATAATCTATAACTAGTTTGCTGTCTCCAAAGATTTTAGATTTACCTTTTTTTATAGCGATATCGATAGCTAAGTAGACTCCGATAAGCTCACCATAATTATTTGTACTTCCTTTGGGAGCGAGATAATTTCCAAATTCATTAATCATATCTTCGGGCATAAGAATATCGAGTAAAGAATCACCATTTTTATTTGTAACCCTAACCTCTACACCAATTCCTCTTCCAGTACCGGCATCAAAGTAGATTTCATCCTCTAATAAATCTTTAGCAGCTCTATGTTTAGCTTTTTTATCTTCATATATTCCACCAGCCTTAATCCATTCTAAAGCCTCTAAGTGAGTTTTAAAAGATTTATAACGTGCACCCTTCCCCTTTGTTTTTATTTGACACTCATCCCATGTTAAGACTATTCCATGAGTATTCTCCCTATCAATAACAAAAGCATAGTATTTTGTAGCCATAAAACTCCTTTGAAATGTTTTACACTATTCTATCATAAAATTGCAAAAAAATAAAAAAAATAATCTAGAACAGAAAAAATAGTTGCAAAAGTTGGAAAATTATGATAAAATCTTTACGATAAATAGAAAGATTTTAGGGAAGGTGAAATTAATGAAAAAAGGAATTCATCCTGAGTACAAAGTAATAACTGTTGATTGTACTTGCGGAAACAAGTTTGAAACAAGATCAACTTTATCAAAAGGGAACGAGCTTAAAATAGCTGTTTGTTCAAACTGTCACCCATTCTACACTGGAAAAGCTAAGTTTATAGATGCAGCTGGAAGAGTAGAGCAATTCAACAAGAGATTTGGATTAAAGAAATAAGAGAAACGGGACGATGTCCTGTTTTTTTTTAAAGTATAATACAGAGGGAGGCAAAAATGGCTGTAATAGAAATAAATCATCCGTTAATACAACATAAGTTAACAATATTAAGAAATAAAAATACGGATACAAAGAGCTTTAGAGAGAATTTAAATGAGATTTCAAAGTTAATGACTTATGAAGTTACTAAAAATCTTGTTTTAGAGGAGATTGAAGTAGAAACACCATTGATGAAAACAGTAGGATACACATTGGGGACAAATATAGCTGTTGTACCTATTCTAAGAGCTGGATTAGGAATGGTAGACGGTATAGTATCTCTTATCCCAACTGCCAAAATAGGTCATATAGGAGTTTATAGAGATGAAGAAACTCTTCAACCAGTATATTACTACTGTAAACTTCCGGTAGATGTACAAAATAAGCAAGTTATATTAATAGACCCAATGTTAGCAACTGGAGGATCAGCAATCTATGCAATTGATTATCTAAAAAATGCAGGGGTTAAAAATATAGTGTTTATGTGCTTGGTAGCTGCACCAGAGGGAATAGCTAAAGTTTTACAAACACACCCAGATGTAGCTATATATACAGCAAAAATTGATCAAGGTCTAGACTCTAACGGATATATTTATCCAGGACTTGGAGATTGTGGAGATAGAATTTTTGGAACAAAATAGTAAAGTTTAAAAAAGCGGTAGTTTTATCGCTTTTTTATATTTCGGTTATATTGTTTTAAAATATGGTATTATATAATAATTAATCAAACTTTGATAAATTATTTTATCAAGAATTTAAAAATGGGGGATATTATGATAAGTATAATTATTCCAGCTTTCAATGTGGAGAGATACATAAAAAGATGTGTAGAATCGGTATTGAATCAAACTTTAAAAGATATTGAAATAATAATAATTGATGATGGTTCAACAGATAAGACATCTGAAATATGTAAAGAGTTAGAGAAAAAAAATAAGAATATAAAATATAAATTAATTAAAAATAGTGGTTGTAGTGCTGCAAGAAATATAGGATTATCTCTTTCAACAGGTGAATATGTTGCATTTTTAGATTCCGATGATTGGATAGAAAGTAAAATGTATGAAGAGCTATATAGAAAGGCCAAAAATGAGAATTCGGATATAGTAATTTGTGGATTGAAAAAAATAAATGAAAATGGGGAAAAAATAGCGGAAGTTGAAGTACCTACGGGATTATCAAAAGATGACTATTTGGATTGTAAAGCGGAATGGTTTTCATCACCGTGCAATAAGATATATTCAAAAGAGATGCTGATAAAAAATTCCTTGGATTTTCTTTTAAATATTTATACAGGTGAAGATATGTTTTTTAATTTTAAAGCATTTTTTTTTGCAAAAAAAATATCAGCAGTAGATACTCCTTATTACAACTACTATATGAACCAATATTCGGTTTCAAACAACTATAAAAATAGAACAGATATATATATTGTTTTAGAAAAATTAATAGATTTTTATAAAATGAATGGATGTTATGAAAAAAACTTTAAAAAAATACAGGAGTGCTTTTTATATCATGGTATAATATATCCTTTTGATGTGCTTCAAAAAATAAAAGAAAATAAAGTAGATGGATGGGAAAGAATTTATAAAGATATAAAAAATAATATAAAAAACTTTAAAAAATTAGAAAGTATAGAGATAAAAGGATATTATTTATATAGGGTGTTTAGATTAAAAATGATAGTTTTAAAAAAATATAAAAAAAAATTACTTAAACAATAGGAGAGGGGGAAATTTTGAAGAAAGTTTTAATTAAAGCTTATGCTCAGCTTAATCTAGGGGATGATTTATTCATAAAAATGTTATGTGAAAGATATGAGAATACAAATTTTTATATTTTTACAACTTCAGAATATGAAAATTTGAAAGGTATAGACAGTAATAATTTGAAAATTATGTACAACAACAGTCTTTTGAAAAGAGTTTTATCTAATTTGGGAAGAAAATGTGGGATTCCAAATATTTTAGAAGATATATTTTCAAAAAATATTGATGCTGTAGTAAATATTGGTGGCTCTATATTCATAGAGAATAAATTTTCAGAGGAAGATTTTAAAATAAGAGAAAGAAATTTAAAAAATGGGAAAAACTATTTTGTTTTAGGATCAAATTTTGGACCTTACAAAGATGAAGAGTTTAAAGAGAAGTATTATAATTTTTTTGAAAAGTGTCAAGATGTTTGTTTTAGAGAAAGATACTCATATGATATATTCAAAGATTTAGAAAATGTAAGGTTTGGAAAAGATATAGTTTTTAACTTGAAAGGAAACAGTGTAGAGGGAGACTATGTGCTTTTTTCGATAATACTTCCATCTAAAAGAGATGAACTTATTAAATTTGAATCTGAGTATTTTAATAGATTAAAAGCATTGGTTTTAGAGATAGTAAAAAATGGAAGAAAAATTAAATTTATGTCATTTTGTAAAGGTGAAGGTGATGAAGAAGCAATTGAGAAACTTTTTAATATGATACCCAACAAGTACCATAAAAATATATCAATTTATTTTTATAGAGGGGATTTGAAAGAAGCTATTGAAATTATAGCAAATGCTAATAGTATTGTAGCTACGAGATTTCATGCCATGATTTTAGGATTTGTATTTAAAAAAACAGTTTTTCCAGTAGCTTATAGTAAAAAAATGACAAATATATTAGATGAGCTTGAATTTAAAGGGAATTTTGTAACACTTCAAAATATGAGAGATTTAACGTATGAAAAATTTATTGAAAATACACCTTTACCTTTAAATGTTTTAGCAAGAGCTAGTCAGGATGGAGAGCGACATTTTATTAAATTAGATGAATTTTTACAATAATTTAAGGAGAAGTATGGATAGAAACGAGTTAAAAATAGGGACAGCTCTTTCAATGTTTACGATAATAGTGAGTTCTTTAATACAGATAATTTATACACCTTTGTATATGAAATACCTAGGACCTGGAGACTATGGGATTAACTCTTTGATTCAGTCTATAATGGGGTATATGTCAATGCTTAATTTAGGACTTGGGAATGCTATGTTAAGATATACAGTTCGTTACAGAGCAGAGGGGAAGATAGAGGAAGAAAAATCACTAAATGGAATGTTTTTAATAATTTTTATTGTTCTAATGGGTGTTGCATCTCTTCTTACAGCGTATATTTATTTTAATTTAGGAGAATTTTTTGGGAGTAGATTTACTTTAGAGGAATTAGCAAAAACAAAGATTGTTTTTTTAATAATGGCTTTAAATGTTGTGATATCCTTTCCTTTGGGAGTCTTTTCAACAAATATTAGTTCTAAAGAAAAATTTATATATCAAAGGGGAATAAAACTCATAACTTTAGTTTTAAATCCTATAATTGGAGCAACTTTGATGATAAATGGATATGGACTTATAGCTGTGACCATATCAACGGTTATATTTGCTATAATCTCATCAATATTTGATGTGTTCTATGCACTAAGGCTTGGAATGGGAATCAAGTTTTCAGGATTTAGATTATATATTTTAAAAGATATATTTGTATACTCATTTTTTATATTTATTAATATCTTAATAGATCAAATATACTGGGGAACAGATAGAGTAATCATAGGGAAATATGTTGGTATTCAAGCTATTGCAATTTATTCTGTAGGAGGCATATTCAATACGTTGTATATGGGATTTGCATCTGCGGTTTCGGGAGTTCTTTTTCCCAGAATAAATAGATTGATAGCAGAGGAAAAAAATCAAGAAGTTTCAGATATGTTTTTAAAAATAGGAAGATTACAATATATTCTTTTGGGTTTAATCTCATCAGGATTTATACTTTTTGGGAAAGAATTTATAAACTTATGGGTTGGAAGAGGGTATAGTGAAGCCTATAAAATAGCTCTTTGGATAATGATACCTTTAACGGTTCCTTTAATTCAAAGTACGGGTGTAAGTATTATGCAAGCTAAAAATATGCATCAGTTTAGATCTGTAATTTATTTTATAATAGCTATATTAAATTTAGTTTTAAGTATTTTTTTAGTTCAGAAAGTAGGAGCTATAGGGTGCGCAATAGCGACGGGAATTTCGTTTATATTGGGGCAAATAATAGTTATGAATATTTATTATCATAAAGTCATGGATTTGAATATGATAATATTTTGGAAAAATATATTAAAGATGTCTATTCCAATTATGATGGCAATGATTGTTGGTGTGGGATTGAATAGATATATTATAGAGGCCGATTATTTGAGTTTTTTAATTAAGGTTTTTCTTTATACATCAGTCTATTCAGCATTGTTATGGTTTTTAGGATTAAATAGTTATGAAAAAAATCAGCTATATTTTTTTAAAAAATAAATAAAAGATGGTATTGTTTCAAATTTTTATATTTGAAACAATACCATCTTTTTTACTGCTTTGTAACAAACTCTTCAGAAATAAAATGGATACCTAAGAAGAGGATATACCAACCAAAGACAACGTATACAGCCCCATCAGTCAAAAGGGGTAAAATTATGATCAATGAACCAAAAAGGAAGTGAAGAAGTCCTTTTATAATGACTAAAATTTTTACTTTTGCCTTGGTATTCTCCCAAGATGTAAATTTATTGTCTCTACCCAAAACTAAGATTAACCCTTTTAAGCAAAGTAATACTCCTATATAGCTAGTAAAAAATAACTGTGTTGTAAATGTATTGAGTAAAATAATTGCAACAGAAATAAGTTCAATAAGGCCTTCAGCAAGAACTAACCCCCAATGAAAATAAGGGTCTTTTCTTTTAGTCATAGAATATATGATGTGGTATATTCCATTTAAGAATAAAACTAAACTAAGAATATATTCGATGTTTTTAACAAAAAATCCCATGTTACTAATCCCTAAAGCTCCTATTAACACATATAAAATGCCTAATGTTAGAAAGAATGATTTCATTTTTTTATCCATTTTAACCTCTCCTTTAAAAATATTATCTATTTATAGAATTATAACAAAGTTTTATGCTCAGTTCAATGAAAAAAAACTTCACGAAAAACATATATGATGATATAATAACTGAAAAAAAGTTCGCATAGGAGGGACAAATGTTTTCTAAAAATATACAAAACTTAAAAACTTCTCCAGTTAGGGAGTTAATGCCATATTCAAAAAAGGCTAAAGAAGCAGGTGTAGGGATAATTCATCTAAATATAGGACAACCGGATTTAGAAACTCCAAAGGAATTTTTTCAAGCGATAGAGAATTTTGAAGAGAAAACCATAGCGTATTCTGATTCATCTGGGCAAAAGGAATTGATTGAGGCAATAAAAAAATACTATAAAAATATGGATATAAACTATAAAAATGACGAAATACTTATAACAGCTGGTGGAAGTGAAGCACTGCTTTTCACTTTGATGACTTTATTCAATGAAGGTGAGGAAGTCCTAATACCAGAGCCTTATTATGCAAATTATAATAGTTTTTTTGCAATGTTAGGAATAAAAGTTGTAGGGATACCTACATCTTTTGAAAAAAATTTTAAATTACCTTCAAAAGATATTATTGAAAACTTAATTACAGAAAAAACAAAAGCAATTATGTTTTCAAATCCAGGAAATCCTACAGGTGCAGTTTATTCAAGAGAAGAGTTAACAATGTTAAATGAGATTTCAAAAGAGAAAAATCTATTCATGATAAGTGATGAGGTATATAGAGAATTTATTTATGATGGTAAAGATACTGTAAGTTGCGGAACATTTGAAGACAACTTAGAAAGAATAATAATAATAGATTCAATCTCGAAAAGATTTTCAACTTGCGGGGCTAGAGTGGGGACAATATTAAATAAAAATAAAGAGTTCATGGGTTATATATTAAAACTATGTCAATCAAGACTTGCTATCTCAACATTGGATATGATAGGAGCAGAAGCACTGTACAGGTGTTTAGGGAGTAGTTATTATGATGCTGTAAATAAAAAATATATGGAAAGAAGAGATTTTTTATTCGAGGGATTAAAGAAAATAGATGGTGTTATTTTAAATAAGCCAGAAGGAGCTTTTTATTGTATTGTGGAGTTACCTGTAAATGATGCAGCAGATTTTTCAAAATGGTTATTGGGAGAGTTTTCATATGAGGGTGAAACAGTGATGTTAGCTCCTGCAAAAGGATTCTATCAAAATGAAGAACTAGGAATGAATAAGGTTAGAATCTCTTATGCACTTGAACTAGATAGACTGGAGAAAGCTATAGAGATAATTGAATTAGGATTAAAAAAATATAAGAGCAGATAATAAAACAAAGAAGCTAGTTGTAAAATGATCCGCTCCCTTAATAATAAACAGATTTATACTATCTTATCTGTCTATTATGAAGGGAGAATATCAAAACTAGCTTCTTTATTTGTTTATAAGGAGTTCACGAAACTCTTTAGCGGTCATTCGATTAGTTTTAATTTCTTTTTCAGTCTTTAATGTTGTTACATGTTTAGGAGAATACAGACTATTTGTGAGACTATTTATATGAGTTATGGCAACAGCAATAGCATCAGCAGCGTCATCAGGTTTTGGTATTTCAACAAGTTTTAGTAATTTTTGTACCATGAGCTGAACTTGCTTTTTATCAGCTTTACCATAACCAGTTATACCCATTTTAACTTGAAGAGGGGTATAATTTTCGATAAGTAGTCCATTTTTTTTCCCAGCTAAAATAATAACTCCTCTAGCCTGTCCGACGCTGATTACCGTTTTATTATTTTTAAAAAAGAAAAGTTCTTCAACCGCCATATGCTGTGGGGAATATTCCTCTATAATAGTCTCTAGTTCGTTGAATATTTGCAACAATCGCTCCTCCATAGGAAGCTCTTTAGCAGTATAGATACATCCATATTTAATAAGAGTGTATTTATTATTTTTAAAATCTAAAATTGAATAACCAACAATAGCAGTTCCAGGATCTATACCTAAAATTCTCAAAAAAATCACCTCATAAAATAGTTTAACATGTGAGAAGAAAAAAAACTAGCAGGTATGTATAAGTTTAAAAATTATGGTATAATAAAACATAAAAAAATAAATAAATGGGAGATGTAAAATTATGATATTGAAAAGAGCTATGGCCATAGAATTAATAGATGAGTTAAAAAATCAAAGTAAAAAGGTAGTCTTTACTAATGGTTGTTTTGATATTTTACATGTTGGACATTTGACATATTTAAATGAAGCAAAAAGACAAGGAGATATTTTAATTGTTGGAGTAAATTCAGATGCTTCTGTAAAAAGATTAAAAGGGGAGTCAAGACCTATAAACACAGAGATAGATAGAGCTGAAATGCTATGTGGATTAAAAGCGGTGGATTATACAGTTATTTTTGAAGAGGATACACCTTGTGAACTATTGGATGAATTAAAACCTTCTATTCACGTTAAGGGAGGAGATTATACAAAGTATGATTTGCCTGAGACAAAAATAGTGGAAAAAAATGGTGGAGAGGTTAGAATTTTAGGATTTGTTGAGGGGAAATCAACAACTAGCATAGTGAATAAGATTCAAGGATAGGTGAAAAGATGAAAAAAATATTAACTTTTAAGCAAATTGATGAATTGGCAAAGAAATTATCAGACTATGTATCTAAAAATACAGTTTTAGCCTTGATAGGAGATTTAGGAACTGGGAAAACAACATTTACAAAAAATTTTGCCAAAGAGTTTGGAATTCATGAAAATTTAAAAAGTCCGACATTTAATTATGTATTAGAGTATTTAGATGGAAGGTTGCCGTTATATCATTTTGATGTATATAGACTTGGAAGTGCTGAAGAGATATATGAAATAGGATATGAAGATTATATAAATAATGACGGAGTAGCCCTTATTGAGTGGGCAAATATAATTGAAAGTGAACTTCCAAAAAAATATATCAGAATCGAATTTGAATATGCCTTAGGAGAGAGTGACGAGGAGTTGAGAACTGTCGATTTAAGCTATGTTGGAGATAAAGAGAAAGAGGAGGAGATGTTAAAGTATGTTGATTTTAGCAATTGATACATCAACAAGTATAGGAACACTAGCACTATATGATAGCAAAAATGGTGTGGTTGGAGAGATAACACTAAATGTGAAACAAAATCATTCAGCGATAACAATGACAACTCTTGATACACTTCTTAATTTAACGGGAACAGAAAAAAAAGAGATAGACAAGGTTGCAGTGAGCACTGGTCCAGGGTCTTTTACAGGGATAAGAATTGGAGTTGGACTTGCAAAAGGATTAGCTTATGCATTAAAAAAACCGATAGCGGGGATAAATGAATTAGATTTATTGGCTCATATGTATACGGGAGATAAAAAAGTTGTGGCTATGTTGGATGCTAGGAAGGAAAGAGTTTTTTGTGGAGTATATAGAAGAGAAAACGAAACTTTCATCCTTGAAGGAGAATATATGGCAGAGGAACTTGAGAAAATTTTGGAAAATATAGTTGAAGAAACTGTTTTTGTTGGAGATGGAGCTTTTATATATAAAGAGCTTATCAAAAATAAGATAGGAGAAAAGGCTATTTTTATACCAAACTCTTTAAATATTTCAAGAGCTTCATTATTAGCTGAATTAGCAGTAGATAAAGAGGACAACCTATTTACATTGGAGCCTTATTATGTGACAAAATCACAAGCTGAGAGGGAAAAAGAGAGTAAGTAAAAAAAACCCGGGAGGTATTTTTATGGAATCTTTTAAAATAAAAGAGAATCTTTATTGGGTCGGGGCTCTAAATCCTGATTTAAAAATATTTGATATAATAATGGAAACGCAGTTTGGAACAACCTATAACTCTTATATACTAAAAGGGAGTGAAAAAATTGCGATATTTGAAACTGTAAAAGAGTGGAAATTCCCAGAGTTTTTAGAAAGAATAAAAACATGTATAGATAAAGTTGAGGATATAGATTATATAGTATTAAACCATACAGAACCAGACCATTCGGGATCTGTAGGTAAATTATTAGAGCTAGCCCCAAATGCAAAAGTTGTAGGGTCTAAAAATACAATTGAGTTTCTTAAAAACATTTTAAATAAAGACTTTCCATATATAGTTGCAAATAATGGTGATAGTTTATCTTTGGGGAACAAAACTTTGAAGTTTATATCAGCACCATTTTTACATTGGCCAGACTCAATGTATACCTACATTGTTGAAGATAAAACATTAATAACTTGTGATTCTTTTGGAGCTCACTATAGCTTTGAAGAAATACTACTATCTAAGCTTCCAGAGAGTAAGAAAAAAGACTACATGGTGGCTTTAAGATATTATTACATGTGTATATTTTCTCCTTTTAAAAAATATGTTTTAGAAGGAATCGAAAAAATAAAGAATCTAGACATAGATTTAATACTTCCTGGGCATGGTCCAGTTTTAGATGTCGATATCTCCCAAGTGATAAAAACTTATAAAAATTGGTCGACGATAAAAAATCCAAATGAGTATAGAACTATTATAATTCCATATACAACAGCTTATGGATATACAAAAGAGATTGCAGAAGAGATTGAGAAGGGCATAAAAGATTATAATTCAAGTATAGTTGTAAAAAGTTATAATTTAGATATTGAAAATTTCGGTAAACTGGAGGGAGAAATTTTAAGAGAGTTTCAATGGGCAGATGGAATAATATTTGGAAGCTCTACTATAAATGGAGATGCTCTACCTATCATTTGGGATCTTTTAACTTCGTTAAATCCAATAGTTCATGGTGGGAAATATGTTTCAGCTTTTGGAAGTTATGGTTGGAGTGGAGAGGCAGTTCCAAACATAATATCGCGTTTAAACCAATTGAGAATGCATGTGATAGAAGGATTTAGAGTTAAATTTAGAGCTTCTAGAGTAGATTCACAAAAAGCTTTCGATTTTGGGAGGAGGTTTGCAGAGAATATGGTATTGAAAACTATTCCTAAAAAAGATACGGCAGAAAAAGAAGAGATTTTAAATCCAGATAAAGAGATTTTAAATTGGACTTGTACTGTGTGTGGAGAATCTTATATACAGATTGATGCACCAGAAGTTTGTCCAGCCTGTGGAGTGGGAAAAGAATTTTTTATATCGTCACCAGTTATAAAAAAGATTGAAAAAAAGGATAAATTTGAAAAAGTAGTAATAATAGGTGGAGGAATTTCAGCTCTATCAGCGGCTCAAAATATAAGAGAAAGAAATGAGAAAGCTCATATCTTGTTGATTTCTAAAGAAAGAGAGTATCCCTACTATAGAACTCTTCTATCGGAAATGATTGGAGAGGAGATAAAAAGAGAAAAGTTTTTGGTTAAACCTGAGACATGGTACGAAGAACAAAAGATAGATATTCGGTTGGACTCTGTTGTAGAAGAGATTGATTCAAAAGATAAAGTTGTAAGATTAAATACAGGAGAAGAGATAGGGTATGATAAGTTAATTATAGCAACCGGTGCAAGAGCGATGGTTCCTTGTATTGGAAATTCAAATTTATCGGGAATATTTACAATCAGAGAAAAATATGATTTGGATGAGGTTAAAAAATATTGTGTAGGAAAGAAAAAAGCCGTTGTTATTGGTGGAGGAGTTTTGGGATTAGAGGCCGCATGTGGACTTAAAAAATTAGGGTTAGATGTGACTGTAATTGAGATGATGCAACGTGTTTTGCCAAGACAGCTAGATAATGAAGGTTCAGAAATATTTGAAAAATGTATATCTAAAAGTGGTGTTAAATTATATAAAAATTCGAAGGTTGAAAAGTTTGAAGGTGAATTGAGTGTTGAAAAAATTTGTTTAGATACTGGAGAAAAGATAGAAACAGATCTTGTTATAATAAGTTCTGGAATTATTCCAAATAAGGAGCTTGCTGAAAAAGCGGGATTAGAAGTAAACAGAGGAATAGTTGTAAATGAGAGGATGGAAACCTCAAAAGAGAATATTTATGCTTGCGGAGATGTAGCAGAATATGGGGGGAACATCACAGGACTTTGGCAGATAGCATTAGAACAAGGAAAGGTTGCAGGAGTAAACTCCAGTGGAGTCGAGAATTTATATGTTCCAAGGATACAACCTGTTACATTTGAAGGGATGGGAACAAAGATTTTTTCAGTAGGTGGAGCTGTGGAAACAGAGAACTCTATCTGTGAAAAAAATGAAGAGTCATTAAATTACAAGAAAATATATTTTAAAGATGATGTCATTACATCAGGAATTTTAATAGGAGATATACAAAAGGGAATTTTAATAATAAAAGCCTTAAAAGAGAAAGAGAATAGAAGCTATATGTTAACTCAATTCTATAAATAGAGGGGCTAAATTAAAATTGACAAAAGTAGTTGTCTATGTTAAAGTACATGTGCATTTAAAGGATATTTTCCATATTAAGGAGGAAGACGATGGGAAAGGTTTTAAGTTTAAATAATTCAAATTTTAAAAGTGAAGTAATTGAAAAAAAAGGAATTGTTTTAGTTGATTTCTGGGCTGACTGGTGTGGGCCTTGCAAAATGTTAGCTCCAGTATTAGAGGAGTTATCAGAAGAGACTGAAGCTAAGATATGTAAAGTTAATGTTGATGAAAGTGGAGATTTAGCAGGAGACTATGGGATTAGAAGTATTCCAACAATGATAATATTTAAAGATGGAGTAAAAGTAGATCAAATAGTTGGATTAAGACAAAAATCAGAGCTTTTAGAGAAATTAAAATCTTATTAAAATGATAAATAAAAAGGTTGCTACTGGCAACCTTTTTTGTTTTATGATATAATTAAACCTAATATAAATGTTTAAAATGGGAGGGGCAATGAAAAGGAAAATCTATTTAATTCTAGCTTTAATGGTTGTTGCGACAACAAGTTTGAAAGCAACAGTAGATAAAGAAAAAGATACAAAAGACGAAGTAGAAATAGATTTAAACTCAAATACGATGACTTCAACAGACGGAGTCAATATGAGGTATGGGGATTTAAAACTGAAAGCTTTCGAAGTTAAAGTGAATAGAGAACAAAATAGAGCCTATGTTCCTGGAGAGTTTTTTTTAGAAGTGGATGAACCTACTGGAAAATTAAAATTTGACTCATCTGATGGAGAGTTTGATATGAATGGAAGTACGGGATACTTTGGAAGAAGTTTTGGATATTTAGAAGTTGGGCAAGTAACTGGTGCAGAAAAGCCAAATGATAGGATATATTTTGGTGGAAATAGAACAGAATATATAAATGGAAAAACCTATTTAAGGGATGGATGGTTTACAACAGATCCTAAGATAATTCAAACGAAAGATCCTATGCAGGTTGGGTATCACTTACAATCAGATACAATTATAATAGAACCAGATAAACAAGTAACATTTAAAAATACAAATTTATTTATAGGAAGTACAGATGTAATACCATTTTCATTACCTTGGTATAGATTTAATATAAGACAAGGATCGGAAGTACCTTTGTTTCCAAGTTGGGGAACAGATACAGATTATGGTTGGTATATAACATCAGGAGTTTTATGGGGAGATAAAGATAGTAAATTTAAGGGTGGTATTGCTCCAAAGTTTGGGGATCAAATAGGGCTTTTAATAGGAAGAATGGAAAATTGGTATGACCTTGGTAAATATGGAAAGGGTCAATTAAATATAAACGATTGGTTGATTGATAAAAAAGCTGGTGCAGACGATGTAGAAAGAAATTTTGATAGATGGGACTTTAACTACAATCACAGCTATTCTGGTGAGAACGGATATTTAAATGCTAACTATCAAAATGCAACGTATAACATGATTCCAACTCTTGATGATGCGATAGACAAGTATTTTTTTGGAAGAGGAGATGCAATCCCGTCTAATGGATGGAAATATATAGATGGCGTTCCGGATAAGGGTGGAAATATAGGTTTTTATCAATTAAATACAGAGCTTATAAACTTGGGTGAGAATAAGGACATAACATTAAAAGCAGATTTAAATCTTGTTTCAGATAAAAAAGTTTATGGAGTTATAGTAGCAGATCAGCTAGATGATATGGATTATGGAGCATCAACAGATTATGAATTGACAAGTGATGTATCGATAAAAAAAGAGAATGACAGATACTCAATGGGTGCGTATTATAATTATCTTTATGACATGGATCCAGGGTCTACTAAGGATGATTTACAGTCTAGAGCCGAAAATTTTGGATTTAATTTTAATGATAAAAAATATAAAATTAATATGTCTTATGACGATAAAAAGGGCGATAAATATAGAGAGTTAAATTCTTGGGAGAGAGATCCTAATTTTAGCAAACTCGACAATGAAGGTTATTATGGAATAAAGTTTGATTATACACCGTGGACAGTTGCAGAATATAATATCTATGATAGCAAAGATTTAAAAACATCACTGGGTGAGTATAGACTTTATGGTGATGTAGATTATAAAATAGGTTATGATTATTCTGAATTTGAGCACGAATTAAGTCTTCAAGATGATCCATTTAGAAAAACAGCTCTATTAGAAGGAAATTTAGGTAAAACTAAAAATTTAAGAGATGTTGAATATAATAGATATAAAAATATTATTTATAACAAAACATCAGAAAATAGAGCGTATATAGATTTTATATATGAAAGTGTAAAATTAACTCTAGCTGGTGGTAATACTAAAGAGGAAATTTGGGATAGAGAAGGTATTTATAGCAAGTCAGCTTGGGATAGAGATTCGTATAAAATTTATATAAATAATTCAAATTTCTATGAAATTGGATTATCAGATGAAAAAATTTCACTCTCAAACCTGGGTAATTTAGAAGTTTATGGAAATGTTAGATTTGATCAGTATAGTGATGGATATAATCAAAAGTTTAAAAAAGAGGTATCTACAAGTGATGACTCTACAAGAATAAGAGCTGGGTTTACTCATGATGTTGTAATATTTGAAAATACAGAAAATAAAGAGAGAAAAACCGACTTATCACTTTCGAATAGATTGACTTATATGTATCAAGACTACTCTTATAACTCGGATTCAGAGATGACAAAAGAGATTAGAATGAAACATAAAGAGAATATACACGAGGTTTCGGATAGGATAACATTTGATTTGGGAAATACTCAAACTATTTACACAGTGGACTATAAAGATATAAAAAGAGCGAGCAATGACAATAAAAAAGGTGAGATATTAAATCAAAAATTAGAGTTCTTAATTGATGAAAAAAATACATTTGGACTTGAATATGATTCAGATAAGAGATATACTGATGAAAATAGATTTGATAAAAATCATAAGGATTTGACATTTGAAAATTATGGTGCAAACTATCGGTATAACAATAATAACTTTTATTATAAAAATCGAAGAATAGATTCAAGCATTTGGGAAATTGATGACGTAGCAAATGCTGAAGAGAAAATAAAAGAAAATGTATATGGATATACTTATGATTTTGGTAAAAATAAGTTGAACTTAGAATATATAGAAGGTAAAGATAAAAGGGAAGAGAATGAATCTCAAGTGGTAAATACAAAAAATCATACTTATTCAGCTTCATATTTAGTTGGTGGAGATGTGGAACATTTATATAGAGCGAGCTATGAGGATTATAAAAATGAAGGAGATTGGAATACAGCACTTTCAAATTATAACTCAGATATTATGTTTTTATCGTACTCATATAAAGATAAAAGATTTACAGATCAAGAGTTAGTCTCTTATGCAGCTTCAGAATATAAAAAAACGCCGGATCAACTATCTCAAATAGAGATTGATAGGATAAGACAGGTTCTACAGGACAGAGAAAATTCAAGAGCTAGAACTTTTAACTTAAATAGAATAATTGATGATAGGACCTATTTTGGAGACTATAAAAGAGGTTTTTATTCATCAGTAATGATGCAAAGAAATGAAAAAAGATATGAACAAACAGGAGATTATTTAAAATCTCTTGAAGAATTTGAAGCGAGATTATTCTATTCTTATAACAGAATTGGAGTGGGATATATTTATAATCAAAAATCAAATTTTAAAGACTATTCAAATCCTATAGTTTGGCAGGACACTGAAAAGGAGCATGAATTTAGTTTAAATGCTAAGGTTGGAAAGCCAAGTGATGGATGGAGAACAAAAGCATATGTAAAATTTTATGACCAACTCTCTGGAGCAGATACAAATGGAAGAAGTACTTTTGATGGATTTGGAGTTGAAGTTGGAAAAGAGTTTGGATACTACGAATGGGCTATCGCTTATGAAAGAGACTATTCATATAGAACAAAAGATTATGAGTGGAGTATGGCCGTTCAATTTAAATTATTAACATTCCCAGATAGTAATATATTTGGATTAGGAGCTTCAACCGATAAAAATAAGAAAACATCGCCAGAAATATATCTGTTTGATGGAATAAAAATAGATGATTTAGAAGATTAAGAATAAAAGGAGAAAAACATGAAAGTAATATTACCAAGTGGAGATATAAAAGAATTTGAAAACAGTGTAAATATGTTTGAAATTGCAAAATCGATAAGCAATTCATTAGCTAAAAAAGCTATTGGAGCAAAAGTTGATGGAGTAGAAGTGGATATGAGTTATATATTGGATAGAGATGCTAAAGTTGAACTTATAACTCCTGAAACAGAAGAGGGAGAAGAGATAATAAAACACTCAACAGCACATCTTTTGGCACAAGCTGTTATTAGACTTTTTCCAGAAACAAAGGTTGCGATAGGACCATCTATTGAAAATGGATTCTATTATGACTTTGATCCAGTTGAGCAGTTTACTGATGAGGATTTAGCTAAAATTGAAGCTGAAATGAAAAAAATAGTAAAAGAAAATATAAAAATTGAAAGAATAGAGATGGTTAGAGAGGCTGCTATAGAGCACTTTAAAAACTTAGGAGAAAACTATAAAGTAGAAATTATAGAGAGTATTCCAGCAAATGAGATGTTAACTTTCTATAAGCAAGGTGACTTCATTGATTTATGTAGAGGACCACATGTACCATCAACATCTTATTTGAAAGCATTTAAATTAAAATCAGTAGCAGGAGCTTATTGGAGAGGGGATTCTAACAATAAAATGTTACAAAGAATCTATGGATTTGCATTTGCAACTGAACCTCAATTAAAGGCACATTTAAAATTCCTAGAAGAAGCAGAAAAAAGAGATCATAGAAAATTAGGAAAAGAATTAGAGTTATTTTTTACAAGTGACTTTGGACCAGGATTCCCATTTTTCTTACCAAATGGAATGAAGATGAGAAATGTATTGACTGATCTTTGGAGAAGAGAACATGAGTTAGCTGGATATGAGATGATCCAGACTCCAATCATGTTAAATAAAGAGTTATGGGAAACTTCAGGACACTGGATGAACTATAGAGAAAATATGTATACATCTGAAATTGATGAGACTGAGTTTGCTATAAAACCTATGAACTGTCCAGGAGGAGTTTTAGTTTATAAACATGGAATGCATTCATATAAGGATTTACCTATAAGAGCCGGAGAGTTAGGAATTGTTCATAGACATGAATTTTCAGGTGCATTACATGGTCTTATGAGAGTTAGAAACTTTACTCAAGATGACGCACATATATTTATGACTCCAGAACAAATCGAAGATGAAATTATAGGTGTAGTAAACTTAATAGATAAGTTCTATAGAGGACTTTTTGGATTTGAATATTCTATTGAACTTTCAACAAGACCTGAAAAAGCTATCGGATCTCAAGAGATTTGGGATAAAGCAGAATCAGCTTTAGAAGGAGCACTAAAAAAATTAGGAAGAGACTATAAACTAAATCCTGGAGACGGAGCGTTCTACGGACCTAAATTGGATTTTAAAATAAAAGATGCAATTGGAAGAACATGGCAATGTGGAACAATTCAATTAGACTTTAACCTTCCTGAGAGATTTGATATCTCTTATGTTGGAGAAGACGGAGAAAAACACAGACCAGTTATGATTCATAGAGTTGTTTACGGATCTTTAGAAAGATTTATGGGAATATTAATAGAACACTATGCGGGAGCATTCCCTACTTGGTTAGCACCATGCCAAGTTAAAGTGTTGACAATAAATGACGAAGTAGCTCCTTATGCCAAAGAGGTTGTTGAGTTGTTAAAAGCTGCAGGAATAAGAGCAGAGATTGACACTAGAGCAGAGTCAATAGGATATAAAATAAGAGAAGCAAATGGAAAATATAAAGTTCCAGTTCAATTAATCATAGGAAAAAATGAGGTAGAGAATAGAGAAGTTAATGTAAGAAGATTTGGATCGCAAGATCAAGAATCAATGAATCTAAATGACTTTGTAAATATGATGGAGATTGAAGCAAAACCAAAATTTAATTAAAAAATAGACCTTAGGGTCTATTTTTTTTGATTTTTACAATAAAATATGTTAAAATAAGGTGAATTAAATAAAAATCCATTTATATGGTAGATGTTCGTAAACCTCCATCTTAAAAAAACTAGGCTTAAACTATTAAGTATAAGGGGTAAATTTACCCTTTTTTAATTTTGAGCAGGGGTTTCCCTGCTTTTTTTATTTTTAAAAACTAGGAGAAATGAAAATGGGAATTAGGTATAATAGAATTGAAAATGGGAACAGAAGAGAGATTGTTTTGTTAAAAGGGTATCCTTGCAAGTATGGGAAATGTAAATTTTGTAACTATATAGAGGATAACTCAACAGATGAGGTAGAGATTGAAAAAATAAATTTTGAGACTTTAGAAGAGGTTACAGGAGAATTTGAGGCCCTGGAGGTTATAAATTCAGGTTCAGTATTTGAACTTCCAAAATCAACATTAGAAAAAATAAAAGAGGTAGCTCTTCAAAAAGGAATAACATTAATTTATTTTGAAATATATTATGGATATAAAAATAGGCTATCAGAAATAAGAGAGTTTTTCAAGGGGATAGACATAAGGTTTAGGATGGGAATGGAGACATTTGATGATGAATTTAGAATAAATAACTATGGTAAAAATTTTAAAATCACGGATGAAGAATGTGAATCTTTAGGAAAAAAACTCTATTCAGTATGTCTTCTAATATGTGCTAAAGGGCAAACAAAAGAGATGATAGAAAAAGATTTAGAATTAGGATTAAAATATTTTAAAAGTATAACAATAAATATATTTATAAACAATGGAACAGTGGTTGAAAGAGATGAAGAGTTGGTAAAATGGTTTGTAAAAAAATATCTTTATTTACAAAACGATCCAAGAGTGGAATTGCTTATCGACAATAAAGATTTAGGAGTATTTGAGCAATAAGATAAGAAATGTAGGAGAGATGATATGAGAAACGAAATTTTATGGGGAATAATGCTTTTGGTAAACTTTTTTAGTATAATTTTTATTTATAAAAAATTTGGAAAGTTAGGATTGTTTATGTGGGTTCCTATAAGTAGTATTTTAGCTAATATTCAAGTTGTATTGTTGGTTAATCTTTTTGGATTTGAAACAACACTTGGAAATATAATGTATGCTGGAGGATTCTTAGTTACAGATATACTTTCTGAAAATTATGGTGAGGATGAAGCTAAAACAGCTGTTAAATTAGGATTTTTTAGTATGATTGTAACAGCTATAATAATGAAAATAGCAGTTTCTTTTGTGCCGAGTGCAGTTCAAGAGGGTGTTGCTAATTTTCAAAGTTTAAAAATGATATTTGATTTTATGCCAAGAATATTATTTGCAGGATTAGTAGCTTATGGAATATCTCAGAGACATGATGTATGGGCTTATAAATTTTGGAAAAATAGATTTCCATCTAAAAAACATATTTGGATTAGAAATAATTTTAGTACATTGATTAGTCAATTAATAGATAACTTGATATTTACAACAATAGCTTTCGCAGGAGTATACCCTATGCAAGTTTTAGTAGAGATATTTATAGTGACATATGTTATGAAGGTAATAGTTGCGACATTAGATACACCATTTGTATATTTAGCAAGCTATTTAAAGGAAAATAAAAAAGTAAGTGAAAATATTTTAATTTAGTGCCGAGAGCTTCTCGGCATTTTTTTATTTTGTAAATATTGTTGAAAAAAAAGGAGAATAGTACTAAAATAGGTAGTTAATTACTAAATAGTTTTACATAAGGAGGAGATATGAAAGTTGTAGTAGCAATAGATTCATTTAAAGGAAGTTTAAGCTCGTACGAATTGGGAGAAGCGATTGAATCAGGAGTAAAAGTAGTTTATCCAGATGCTAAAGTTATAAAAGTACCAATTGCAGATGGGGGAGAAGGAACAGTTGAGTCTCTTGTTGAAGGAACCGAAGGAAAGTTTGTAAAAGTAGTTGCAAATAATCCGTTAATGGAAAAAATTGAAGCAGTATATGGAATAATGGGTGATGGGAAAACAGCGGTTATAGAGATGGCTGCAGCCTCAGGATTACCGCTAATTGAAAAAGAAAGAAGAAACCCAATGAAGACAACAACTTATGGAACTGGAGAGTTGGTTAAAGATGCTGTTTTAAAAGGTTGTCGTGAATTTGTAATTGGAATTGGTGGAAGTGCAACAAATGATGCAGGATTAGGGATGATGCAAGCTCTAGGATATAAATTTTTGGATGAAAATAAAAAAGAGTTAGGGTTTGGAGGAGAGATATTATCAAAAGTTAAATATATTGATGCTTCAAATAAAATAAAAGAATTGAATGAGTGTAATTTTTTAGTAGCTTGTGATGTAGATAATCCATTTTATGGACCAAGAGGTGCTGCTGAGATTTATTCTAGACAAAAGGGTGCAACCGAAGATATGGTTAAACTTTTGGATAAGGGACTTTGCGACTTAGCTACAGTAATAAAAAAAGAGCTTGGAATAGATATTTCGAATATGGCAGGAGCTGGAGCAGCAGGTGGACTAGGTGGAGGACTTGTTGCATTTCTAAATGGAAAATTGTCTCCAGGAATTGATATGATTTTAGAGAAAGTAGGGTTAGAAAAAGAACTGGAAGGTGCAGATTTTGTAATCACTGGGGAAGGCAGGCTCGATCATCAAACAGCAATGGGAAAAGCTCCTGTAGGAGTGGCAAAAATAGCTAAAAAGTTTTCAATTCCTGTAATTGCTTTAGCTGGTGGAATTACAGATGAGGCTGTAGAAACTCATAAAAAAGGTATTGATAGCTTCTTTTCTATAATGAATTATCCAATTACTTTGGAAGAGGCTATGAAAAAGGAGAATGCAAAAAAATTTGTAAAAAGTAATACAGAAGAGATTTTTAGATTAATAAAAGTATGTGAAAATAAATATACAAAATAAGATAGGAAAAGGGAGGAAAAATGACAGCATTTGGAGCAGTTTTAGGGTTGTTAATAGCAATTATTTTAATTATAAAAAAGGCAAATCCAGCATACAGTTTGATTTTAGGAGCAGTAATTGGAGGATTAGCAGGTGGGGTTTCACTTCCAGAAACAGTTAATTTGATGATCAGTGGAGTTAAAGATGTTACCCCTGCAATAGTTAGAATTTTGACGGCCGGTGTATTGGCAGGAATACTTATAAAAACAAATGCAGCTACTAAAATAGCTGAAACAATAATAGAAACTTTAGGTGAAAAAAGAGCAATATTTGCATTGGCGCTATCAGCACTTATACTGACGGCAATAGGAGTTTTTATAGACGTTGCAGTTATAACAGTATCTCCAATTGCATTAGCTATTGCCAGAAGATTGAAAATATCAAAAATGGCAATTTTATGTGCGATGGTAGGTGGAGGGAAAAGTGGAAATATAATCTCTCCTAATCCAAATACAATAGCAGCAGCAGAGAATTTTGGAGCATCATTGTCATCAGTTATGTGGGTAAATATTATTCCTGCAATTGTAGGACTTATGGCAACGGTTTTAATAGCAAAAGTTTTAGTAGAAAAGGGAGAAAAAGTTTTAGAAGCTGATGAAAGTTTTGAAAATGAGGATTTACCAAGCTTTTTTGGAAGTGTGACAGGACCAGTTGTGACAATAGCACTATTGGCATTAAGACCTCTTTTAGGAATAAATATAGACCCATTAATAGCTCTTCCTGTTGGAGGATTAGTTGGAATGGTAGTTATGGGAAAATCTTCAAAATTAAGAGAGTCAATGGACTATGGTTTACAAAAGATGTCAGGAGTAGCGATTTTATTAGTTGGAACAGGAACTGTTGCAGGAATAATTAAAAACTCAACATTAAAAGATGTAATATTATCAGTTTTAGCAAAAGCAAGTATTGGTCAAGATTTGATAGCACCAATATCTGGAGCATTGATGTCAGGAGCAACAGCCTCGACAACAGCGGGAGCAACAATAGCCTCGGCAACATTTTCAGGAACAATATTAGCCGCTGGAGTAAGTGCAGTTTGGGGAGCAGCTATGATAAATTCAGGAGCAACAGTATTGGATCACTTACCACATGGATCTTTTTTTCATAGTACTGGTGGAGCAAATAATATGAAATTAGAAGAAAGATTAAAGTTAATACCGTATGAATCAGCAATAGGATTGGTTTTAGCGACTTCATCTTTTGTCACATATATGATTTTAGGATAAAAAAATGCTAGAGATTATTCTCTAGCATTTTAAATTTGGATATCCTCTCTCAGGATCTCTCTAACTTCACCTGGGTGCATATCACCTAAAGTTAGGTTTCCAAATTGAATTCTCTTAAGGTAGGTAACCCTATTTTGAACAGCTTTTAACATTTTTTTAACCTGATGATACTTACCTTCAGTTATAGTTAAATTAATTGATTTGGGTGAGATATATTCGACTTTACCTGGAAGGGCAGCATAACCTGTATCTAAGACAACACCAGATTCAAGAGCTAAAATATCATCACAGCTTATTTCTCGAGCAAGTTCAACGTAGTATGTTTTTTCCATTTCTTTATCGGGATGTGACATAGTATAGCTTAAATCTCCATCACTTGTAAAAAGAAGTAATCCTTCGGTATCCTTATCCAATCTTCCAACAGGGAAAACAGAGGATCTGTTGATGTATGCTGGTAAAAGCTCAACAACAGTTTTTCTATGTTCATCTGCCATCGCAGTTATATAACCAGCAACTTTATACAAAATGTAATATTTAAGTTCTTTTCTCATTGGAGTTATTCCATCAAAAGTGATAGAATCAATTCCCCATTCCACTTCAGTACCGTCGTTATATTCAACGTTTCCATTAAGTGTAACTCTTCCTTCTAAAATAGCTTTTTTTATTTTTCTTCTACTAGCGACACCACATTCAACCAAATATTTTTCTAATCTCAAATTATTACCTCTCAAATTTTGTTTTACTTTAGATGTTAACATATTTTTGACAAATATGCAAAAGAGACTATTTTTTTTTAACAAATTATGATATTTTATATGTATATTTAAAGGAGGGAGATTTATGTTAAAAGAGGGATTAGTTTTTTCTCAAGATAAAATAGTTCAGAAAAATGAAACTGCAGCTGTTTTGGGTTCAGGTGGTGTGGATGTATTTTCAACTCCAATGCTTATAGCGTTTATGGAAAATACGGCATATAAACTGGTTCAAGAACATCTTGAAAAAGGCGAGAGTACAGTAGGAACAGTTGTTAATATTGAACATTTAAAAGCAAATTTGGTTGGGGATGAGCTAAAGTGCCAAGCTATTTTAAAAAAAATTGAAGGGAAAAAACTTGAATTTGAAGTTTTAGTAAGCTTCAGAGAAGAAATAGTAGGAAAAGGTAATCATACAAGATATATTGTAAATCTTGAAAAATTTTTGGGAAAATTAAAAAGATAATTGGAGGGTAAAATGAGTTTTTTAATAGAAAAATTTTTAGAATATATAAAAATAGATACAACATCAGATTCAGGAAGCAAGACTTGTCCTAGTTCAAACATTCAATTTGACTTAGCAAAAGTAATAGTAAAAGATTTAGAGATGATAGGATTAGTGGATATATCTCTTGATGAAAACGGCTATATAATGGGAACATTACCATCAAATACGGAAAAAGATATTCCAACAATAGGATTTATAGCACATATGGATACAGCTCCATCATTTAATGGAACTAATGTAAATCCAAGAGTTATTGAAAAATACAATGGTGAAGATATTATTTTAAATAAAAATTTAAATGTGAAGATGACTATTAAAGATTTTCCAGAATTGAAAAACTATGTAGAGCAGGATTTAATAGTTACTGATGGAACAACTCTTTTAGGAGCAGATGATAAGGCTGGAATAGTAGAGATAATGACAGCTCTTAAATATTTGAAAGAGAATCCTCAAATAGAGCATGGTGAAATTAAAATAGGAGTAACTCCAGATGAAGAGATTGGTAGAGGAGCAAATCTGTTTGATGTAGAAAAATTTGGAGCAAAGTTTGCATATACAATAGATGGTGGAGAGATTGGAGAATTAGAATATGAGAATTTTAATGCAGCTTCAGCTAATGTTGTAATAAAAGGAAGAGATATCCATCCAGGAGCTTCTAAAAATAAAATGATAAACTCTATGCTTATTGCAATGGAGTTAAATTCACTATTACCTGTGAATGAAAGACCAGAATATACAGAGGGATATGAAGGGTTTTTCTTACTTACAGACTTTAGTGGAAGTGTTGAAACAACAGAGATCAGTTATATTATAAGAGATCATTCGAAAGAAAAGTTTTTACAGAAAAAAGCACTAATAACTGAGGCAGTAAAGTACTTACAAGTAAAATATCCAGATGCAGAATTAATCTTAACATTAAATGATAGTTACTATAATATGAGAGAGATGATAGAACCTGTTTATCATATTGTAGAGCTAGCGAAGGAAGCAATGTTAGAGGTGGGTGTAACTCCAATAATAAAACCAATCAGAGGAGGGACAGACGGAGCAAGACTTTCATTTAAAGGTCTTCCTTGTCCAAATATATTTACTGGTGGGCATAATTTCCACGGAAAATTTGAATTTATTCCAATTCAATCTATGCAAAAATCAGTAGAAGTTATTTTAAAAATTGTAGAAATATTATCAAAGTAATTCCTTAGGAGTAGGAGGTATTTTTATGCAAACGTACCACTTTATAGTAAAAGGACATGTTCAAGGGGTCGGTTATAGATTTACTATGTATTTAAATGCTACTAAGATTGGGATAAAAGGAACTATAAAAAACTTAATAGATGATGATAATGTTGAAGTTTTTGCTCAAGGGGATATTGAGCAGATAGAAAAATTTAGGAAATGCTTAAGATTAGGTTCTCTTACGAGTCGAATATATTCAATATCTGAAAATGTTATTGAAGGTGAAAAGTATGATTCATTTGAAATAATATATTAATAATAAGGGTGGCAAAATTTTGCCACCCTTATTATTAATTTACAGAGAAAAATAGATTGTTTAAAAGCATTGCTAAATCAGCAGCATTACATTCGACGATATGTACAGCAATATCTTTGTTATCCTCATCATTTTTGATATTAAAGAAAACTCTATTGTTAATTAATAAAATTTCAGCAGCTATTCCTTCCGCCAATTGGTAGGTTCCAGTAGCTTTTGAAATTGCTAAAATTTCAAACCCATACTCTTCAATAGGAAGGGTATCTAAATTTTTCTTTTTTAAAAATTCTCTCACTTGATTTTCAGAATCGACATAAAAAGTTTCTAAAATTTTAGTATATTTTTCTTTTTTAATTATTTTGTCAGCTAGAATAGCTAAAGAAAATGGATGGAAAATCTCTTCAACAGTGTATCCGCTAGGAATTTGTTCTTTGTTTTTAAGATATAACAAAACTCCTTCGGGAGTTTCTTTAATAGTTTCGATAACAGGAGTTTTGCTGTTATCTAAGTAGTCGATCACATCAACTTCAAATTCGCCTACAGAAAGTTTTTTAGATTTTTCTTTTTTCATAGCATTTTCAAATTCGATTTCAATAGCTTCAAAGAAATTAACAATAAAATTATTAAAAAAATCTTTATTCATAATTATCACCACCCTATTTTTTAGCATATTATATCATATTTTTTATGTTATAATATACAGAAAGATATTTAAAAAATAGTGAGGTATTCAAAATGATGATTTGTCCGGTTTGTAAGGGAAAAATGAAAAAAATAGAAAAAAAATATATTTGTGAGGGAAATCATAGTTATGATCTTTCTAAATATGGTCACGTTAATCTACTTTTATCAAATCAAAAAAACAGTAAAATTCCAGGAGATAGTAAGGAGATGGTTTTAAGCAGAAAAAACTATTTAGAGAAGGGATATTATAAAGGGATTTCAGATGCTGTAAATAGAGCTGTTGAAAAAAATTTAACTGAAAAAAAAGATGTGAGAATATTGGATATTGGGTGTGGAGAAGGATATTATACAAACAGATTAAAAATGATGTTAGAGAATTTAGGAATAAAAAATGAGATAGTAGGGATAGATATTTCAAAAGAAGCTATAATCTCAGCAGCAAAATCATATAAAGATATGGAGTGGGTAGTGGCAAGTGCGAGTGCTCTTCCGATAGAAGATGAGTCTTTAGATTTTATAATCTGTATGTTTGCAAAAATAATTCCTGAAGAAAAGATAAGGACGTTAAAAAAAGGTGGGAAATTAATTGTTGTTTCTACAGGAGAAAATCACTTGTTACAATTGAAGGAAGTAGTCTATGAAGTTGTAAGAAAAGAGTTCTATTCTCCGGTTGAAGATTTAAATATTTTTGAGCATATAGAAACTTTAAATGAAAAATATCTTGTAAAAATATTAGAAAAAGAAAGCATTGAGAATCTCTTCAACATGACCCCTTATAGATGGAGAAGTCCACAAAAAGGTGTTGAAAAATTATTTTCTTTAAATGATTTAGAAATAACAGTTGAAGTGAATATAGATATTTTTGAAAAAAAATAAATATTTTAAAACTTTTTAAAACATACTGTCGTCAAAATATTGTAATTAAAAATAAGAAAGTTTTTTAATTACAGAAAGACTTTATACTTATAAGAGTATTATTTAATCCCCCCCTGTAAACGGTTCTCTACCCCCCCCGGAGAACCGTTTCAACTTTTTTGTACTTCTAAATTTATTTAGAAGTATTTTTTTTTACAATTTTATATTGTATAATGTAATAAGTCGTTCGAGTTTATTAGGGGGAAAAATGAGAGAGATTAAAAAAATATTTTTTATAAATTTTATAACTACATCTGTTATGTTAGGAGTGTACAATGTATTTACAGGTATTCATATAAAAAATTTGGGATATGGTGAGGGGGTCGTAGGACAAGTTTTATCTGTAAGCAGTATATCAATAGCTTTAGGATCGATGATAAATGCATATTTAAGCTCAAAAATAGGATTTAAAAAAACTATTGGAATAGGTTTGGGATTGATGTGCATTGGTATTTTTGGAGTAGGATTTTTGACGAATCCATTTTATATAAAGATATTTTCAGCATTGATGGGTATGGGCTATGGATTTCCTTTTTCTTCAGTGGGAGTTTTACTTATAGAAAATTCTAAAGAGGATGAGAGAGTAAAGGCTTTTAGTACAAATTTTGTTATCCAAAGTTTAGGGATGGTTGGGGGAAGCTATTTAGCTGGAAAATTGATTAAAATCTTTGGAAATATTTTCACAATAAGCAGAGCTATACCTTTAGTTTATGGAGTATGTGTATTTATAATTTTATTAGGATTTTTACCTCTGAAAAATTTAAAAGAGATTAGCAAAAAAAAAGATAGTAAAAATAGAGATTTTTTTAAAGGGTTTAAAGATATATTTAGCGGTCAATCGTTAAAGTTTGTTATATATAATACGGTAATTGGATTTGGAGCGGGATTAGTAATTCCGTTCTTTAGCGTATATTTAAAATTTTCATTAAATATAGATAATGAAAGAGTTGGAATAATTATGGGATTATCTCAACTAGGACTTGTTATAGGTGGACTTTCAGTGCCGTATATAACAAAAATTTTAGGAAGAGAAAACACGGTTGTGATATGTCAATTGCTTTCAATTCCATTTTTAATATCAATAGCTTTTCCACAGGGAATATTTGTACTGGGAGTTTCATTTTTATTGAGATCAACACTGATGAATTTAAATCAGCCGTTAATTCAAAATATATCTTTAGAAACTGTAGAATATGAAAATAGGGCATTGATGAGCAGTGTTGTATCCATGTCTTCAAATGTAACAAGAGCAATAAGTATGATAGTGGCGGGCTATTTAATGGAAAATATTTCATATAACTTTCCGTACTATATAACAGTAGTACTTTATTTAATAGGCACATTTATTTTTTATAGAAGTTTTAAAGTTGCTAGACCACTAGAAGGAGGAGCGAATGAGTAAAAATTTTGTTCATTTACATTTACATACTGAGTACAGTCTTCTTGATGGGGTTGGAAAAATAGAAGAGTATGTAGAGAGAGCAAAACAGTTAAATATGAAAGCCATGGCGATAACAGATCATGGAAATATGTTTGGTGCTATTGAATTTTACAAGAATGCAGTATCAAAAGGTATTAAGCCAATTATAGGATTAGAAGCATATGTTTCGGAATTTGGAATGGAACAAAAAGAAGGAAGAAATTTTCATATAGTGCTTTTAGCTAGAGATGAAAAAGGATATAAAAATCTTTTGAAAATATCATCTGAAGGATTTTTAAAAGGATTTTACTACAGACCTAGAATTGATAAGGAATTTTTAAAAAAGCACAGTGATGGAATTATAGCTTTATCAGCTTGTATGCAGGGTGAGATTTCAAGAGCAATTTTAGATGAGGAATCTGAACGTAGAGTAGAGTTTAAAATAAAGGAATACATAGAAATTTTTGGGAAAGAAAATTTTTATTTAGAAGTTCAAGGGAATGGTATAGAAGCGCAAAATGGGCTAAATGATCAACTTTTTAGATATTCAAAAAAAATGGATATAAAATGCGTTGCAACCAATGATACTCACTATGTCTACGAGGGAGATCATGTACTTCAAGATTTGGTGATATGTATTCAAACTGGGAGCAAGGTTTCTGATAGTAATAGAATGAAAATAGAGAGTAAGGAGTTATTTTTAAAAAGTAGAGAGGAGATAATAGACTCTCTAGGTGAAAAATACTTAGATGCTATCAATCAAACAGAAGAGATTGCAAATCGTTGTAATTTAAAATTGGAGTTTGGAGAGCTAAAGTTTCCAAAATATGAAATTCCAAGTTGTTCAAAAAATGCGAAAGAATTCTTAAGAAAAATAGTTTATAGAGGCTTAGCTGAAAGATATCCTAGTGGATTAAATGAGGATCTTTTAAAGAGAATAGAATATGAGTTAGACGTTATATTAAAAATGGGGTATGAGGAGTATTTTATAGTTGTTTGGGACTTTATATCCTACGCAAAAGGAAAAAATATTCCAATAGGTCCAGGAAGAGGTTCGTCAGCAGGGAGTTTGGTAGCTTATGCTTTAAAAATAACAGATTTAGATCCTATAAAATATAATCTAATTTTCGAAAGATTTTTAAATCCAGAAAGAATTTCTATGCCAGATATAGATATAGATATCTGTCAAGAGCGAAGAGGAGAAGTTATCGATTATGTAACAAAAAAATATGGAGAAGATAAAGTAGCCCAAATTATAACTTTTGGAAGAATGAAGGCAAGGGCTGCATTAAGAGATGTTGGGAGAGTATTGGATATAAATTTAGCGAAAGTGGATAAAGTAGCTAAACTTATACCTGTATTTACAACATTGGAAGGGGCTTTGAAAGAATCACTAGAGTTAAGAGATATATATTCTGAAGATAGAGAGATTAGAAATTTAATAGATTTATCTCAAAGATTAGAAAATAAAGTAAGACATGCTTCAATTCATGCTGCAGGAGTTGTGATAACGAAAGATCCGTTGACAGATATAGTTCCTTTGTACAGTGATAATAAGGAGAAAACAATTTCAACACAGTATCAAATGAAGGAGTTAGAAGAGTTAGGCTTGTTAAAAATGGATTTTTTAGGACTCCGAAATTTAACAAATATTCAAAGAACTATTGATTATATAAAAGAAACAAAAGGAAAAAATATCAAATTGGACGATATTCCTTTAGGGGAAAAAAAGGTATATGAAATGCTATCAACAGGGGATAGTTTAGGTGTTTTCCAATTGGAATCAACGGGGATTAGAAAAATTTTAGTACAATTAAAACCAAATAAATTTGAAGATATAATAGCCCTTTTAGCACTCTATAGACCAGGACCGCTTGGATCGGGAATGGTTGAAAGTTTTATTAAGTGTAAAAATGGCATAGAGGAGATAAAATACCCTCATCCAACCTTAGAGAAAATTTTAAAAGAAACTTATGGTGTGATTCTTTATCAGGAACAAGTTATGAAAATAGCTAATGTAATGGCGAACTATTCTCTGGGTGAAGCAGATTTATTGAGAAGAGCAATGGGGAAAAAACAAGCGTCTATAATGGATGAAAATCGAGAAAAATTTATAGAAAGAGCAGTGAAAAATAATTATTCTAAAGAAAAAGCAGAAGAGATATTTGATTTGATAGATAAATTTGCAGGGTATGGTTTCAATAAATCTCATTCGGCTGCTTATGCAATGATAGCTTATTGGACAGCGTACTTTAAATTTTTCTATCCTGAAGAGTATTATGCTTCCATAATGACTTCGGAAAAAAGTAATGTCGAAAATGTTGCATTTTATATAGAGGATGCAAAAAATCATAAAATAAAGTTAAGATTATCCGATGTGAATAATCCCGTTTCAAAATTTACAGTTGAAAATGGTGGGATTAGATTTTCTTTAGCGGCTATAAAAAATGTAGGAGAAAGTTTAGCAGAAAAAATAAAGTTAGAGTTTAACACCAATGGTCAATATATGAGATTTGAAGATTTCATATATCGTCTTCGAGCTCAGGGGTTAAATAAAAAAAATATAGAAGCACTTGTTTATTCAGGTGCATTGGATTCTGTACCTGGAAATAGAAAACAAAAGATAGAATCAATTGAAAAAGCGATAGACTATGCCAATAAAAAGATAAAAGAGGATGATATTCAGCAGATGAATTTATTTGGTGGAGCTAAATCAGAGATTGTAAATTTTAGTTTTCCAGAGGTCACTGATTTTTCTATGGATGAAAAATTAGAAAAGGAGAAAGAGTATTTAGGATTTTATTATAGTGCACACCCTTTAGATAAATATAGATGGATTATAACGACATATAAAATGGATAGAATTTCAGAAGTTAAAAATGAAAATTCTCAGCATAGTATAAAAACTTATGGTATACTAAGGGATATGAAAAAAATTCTAACAAAAAAAACTGGGGAAGCAATGAGTACTTTTATTTTAGAAGATTATTACGATAAAATAAGTGGAATAATATTTCCTAGAGAATATAAAGAATTTTTAAGCCAAGAGTTAGAAGGAAAGGCAGTTTTTATTGAAGGGAATATACAAATTGATTACTTCAATGGAAATGAAAATAAAAAAATAGTTGTAAAAAAAATGATTCCTATATCAAGTGTAGAATTTGGGAAAAAAAATAGAATATATATATTAATAAAAGATTCATCAAAAGAAAAATATAATAGATTAAAAGAGATTCTTTTAGAAAATGAAGGAGAGGTTTCTTTAAGTTTTGCAATAGATATAAATGGAGAAAAAGAGATTAAAAACTCGAAAATAAAAGTTAGAGTCTCTCAATATTTGATAAGAGAGATAGAGGATTTAATGGGAGATGGAAGTGTTGTAATAAAGTAAAATAACACGTGTAATGCTATCTTGAATGATTTTAAAAATTGTGATAAAATAAGTAATATAAATATAGGTGGAGGAACTTATGAAAAAAGAAGAGTTTCAAGTTGAAGATTTAATTAATATTTTAAGTGAGTGTGGTCTTACAGAGTTAGAGTACCAACAGGATGAAAATATAAAGATTAAAATAAAAAAATCACCTGAACCTAAAAAAACATTTGTGAAAGAAAAGCTAGAGGTTTCTAAAGTAGTTCAGAAAAAAGATGAACTGATAAAAACAATAGTTTCTACAGGTATAGGTAAATATTATTATGAAAATTTAATATCTATTGGAGATAAAATAAAAGTAGGTCAAGATTTAGGATATATTTTTGTAATGGGATTAAAAACTCCTTTAAGAGCTACCGTAGGTGGAGAAATAACTGAGATAACTGTTGAAAATGGTGGGATAGTAGATTATGGAAAAATTCTAATAAAAGTGAAGTCTACAGGAAGATAATCGGGAGGAAACAGATGTTTAAAAAGATATTGATTGCCAATAGAGGGGAGATTGCAGTAAGAATAATAAGAGCTGCAAAAGAACTTGGTATAAAAACTGTTGCTGTTTATTCGGAAGCAGATAAAGAGAGCTTGCATGTTAGATTAGCTGATGAAGCTGTTTGTATAGGTGGAGCATTAAGTAATGATTCATATTTAAAAATTCCTAATATTTTAGCAGCCGCGGAAATAACAGGAGCAAATGCAATACATCCTGGATATGGATTTTTATCAGAAAATGCAAGATTTGCTAGAATTTGTGAAACGCATAATATAACTTTCATAGGACCAAGTCCTGAAGCGATTGAAAGAATGGGAGATAAAGCTACAGCAAGAAAAACCGCAATAGAGAACAATGTACCCTTGACAAATGGAACAGGCATTGTTAGAAATATTGAGGATGCTAAAAAAGAAATTCAAGAAAGAATTGGATATCCCGTGATGGTAAAAGCAACTGCCGGTGGTGGTGGAAAAGGGATGAGACTTGCTAGAACAGAAGAGGAGTTAGAAAGCAAGATTATAGCTGCTCAAACAGAAGCGGATTCAGCTTTTGGAAATCCGGATGTATACATAGAAAAATTTGTAGAGGATCCTAGACATGTTGAGGTACAAATTATTGGAGATAAACATGGAAATGTAATCCATCTAGGAGAAAGAGATTGTTCAATCCAAAGAAGACATCAGAAGTTAATAGAGGAGTCACCATCATATAAGCTACCATCAAAAGTTAGAAAAGCTATGGGAGAGGCTGCAGTTAAACTGGCAAAATCAATAAGCTATGATTCCGCAGGAACACTTGAGTTTTTAGTAGATAAAGATGATAATTTTTATTTTATGGAGATGAACACAAGAGTTCAAGTTGAACATACAGTAACAGAGATGGTAACAGGAATAGATATTATAAAACTTCAGATAAAGGTAGCTGAAGGAGAGAGAATAAATATATCACAAGAAGATGTAGTTCTATTTGGCCATGCTATAGAGTGTAGAATTAATGCTGAGGACACAGCAGCAGGATTTTTACCTTCACCAGGGAAACTAGAAACATATATTGTTCCAGGTGGACCAGGAGTAAGAGTGGACTCGCATTCATATCAAGGATATGAAATATCTCCATATTATGATTCGATGATTGGAAAGTTAATAGTTCACGGCATAACAAGAGAAGAGGCTATTGAAAAAATGAAAAGAGCCTTAAGTGAGTATATTATCGAGGGAATTGATACAACAATTCCTTTCCATTTAAGTGTTTTAGATAATAAAGTTTATAGAAACGGAAAAGTGACTACAAAGTTTATAGAGGAAAATTTCGAAAAAAAATAAAAGAAAAGCTAGGAAAAAAATAAAATTAATGTAATAATATAAATATAAAATCTACGGAGGTGTTTTATGAACGAATTAGGGAATATAAAGATAGCAGATGACGTTGTAAAAACTATATCAGCTAAAGCAGCTCAAGATGTTTCGGGAGTTTATAAATTAGCAGGTGGAGTAGCAGATGAAGTGAGTAAAATGCTAGGAAAAAAAAGACTTACAAATGGGGTTAAAGTTGAAGTCGGAGAAAAAGAGTGTAGTGTAGAGGTTTATATTATTGTAGAGTATGGATATCAAATTTCAGAGGTAGCTCAAAATGTTCAGAAGAATGTTTTAGCGGCTATAAGTACAATGACTGGATTGAAAGTTGTAGAAGTAAATGTTTTTGTTCAAGATGTAAAAATCCTATCGGATTCAGATCAAGACGAGAGACATGAAGATATAGAGATTGTATAAAAGGAACAAAGAGGCGTTCAAAATACGCCTCTAATCTTTCTTTATAGGGGTGAGTTTTAGTGATAAAAAAAATAATATTTTTCTTTGCTTGGATAGGAATATTTGTGATATCTGTTATAGGAGTCGCGTATATAGCAATGCCTAAATACTTTGTTACTGTGGATACGAGCTCACTTTTGTTTAAATTAACAATATTAAATGTAGCTTTAGTTTATATGTTTATATCAATTTTAAAACTATTTTCCAATTTTTCAAAAGAGGAAGATTATGTTATAAAAAATGAATATGGATCAGTTCATATATCAACAGATACAGTAAAAAATCTAATTAGAGAGATATTATCAAAAGATAGAGATATAAAAGGATTAAAGATCGATTGTGGGAATAAAGGTAAAAAATACTTTGTAAAAATAAATTTAGATATGCTATCGAATTCTAGTTTATCAACAAAAACAACGGATATACAGAGTTTGATAAAAGATAACTTAGAAGAAAAACTAGATTTAAAAGTTGATTATATAGAGGTAAAAATATCAAAATTATCTATAAAAAAAGATCCAGTTGAATAAGGAGGCATAGAGATGAACTTAGAAAAAATTATTGAAAATTTTATTCTTAACTTTAAAAAATATCTATATGCTATAATAGGCCTTATAAGTGGAGTTCTTTTAATTGAATATGGAATTTTAAAGGCAATATTTATATTGGTTTTAGGTTTTGTAGGATATAAAATAGGAGATACAGGGTTTCAAAACAAAATAAAAAAACAAATATTAAATAGATTAAAGGATTAGAAAGGAAACAAAATGAGTAGAAGAGTAGCGAGAGAAGAGTTATTTAAAATAGTTTTTGAGTCGGAGTTAAATGAAGTTAAAATTGATGAGACTTTAGAAAGTTATTTGTTGAGAGATGATACTAAATTGAATACAAATGAGAAGGAGTTTATAGAGAAATATTCAAAAGGAATGTCTATAAATGATGAAAAAGTGGTAGAAACTTTAAAAAATAACATAACAGGTTGGAGCTTAGAAAGGGTTGGAAGTGTAGAAAAAGCACTTTTAAAAATAGCAACTTATGAGGTTTTATTTGAAGATGTTCCAGCAGAAATTGTGGTTAACGAGGTTGTAGAACTAGCTAAAAAATATGGGGACGAAAAATCTCATGAATTCATAAATGGAGTTTTAGCTAAAATAGTAGTTGAAAAGAATAGTTAATTAGCTTCAATGGAAGAGCAAAATTATTTGCTCTTCTTTTTTTTGTATTTTTTATTTGTGGGAGGTTTTTATGTTAGTAAAAATATTGAGCTCAAGTTATTTAGGGATTGAACCATTTTTAGTAGAGGTAGAAGTGGATGTTGTGAATGGATTGCCAATATTCAATATAGTAGGACTCGGTGATGCCACAATATCAGAAAGTAGAGATAGAATAAGATCGGCTATAAAAAATATGGGTTATATGCTTGAACCGAGAAGATTGATAGTAAATTTGACTCCTGCAAATATAAAAAAATCTGGATCCCAATTTGATTTACCAATAGCTTTGGGGATTATGTTGGGAATGAAATTTATTTCTGATTATAGAGGAGTATTGAGTGAATATTTAGTTATGGGAGAACTTTCATTAACTGGTGAAGTTAGAAGAACTGAGGGGGTTATAAGTGGAGTTTTAATGGCAAAATCTCAAGGATTTAAAGGGGTTATAATTCCAGAAACAAACTTTGAAGAAGCTTCAATAATAAAAGGAATCCACATAGTTCCAGTAAAAAATATAAGAGATGCTGTCAATTTTATAGAGTTGGGTGAGGTTAGAAGTAAAAGAACAGCTTATAATTTTAAGGAAAAAGAGCTATTGATGGATATGTGGGATGTAAAAGGACAAAGCACAGCTAAAAGAGCTTTAGAAATATCGGCAGCGGGAGGACATAATATAATAATGGTGGGATCTCCCGGAAGTGGGAAATCAATGTTGGCAAAAAGGTTGATAACTATTTTGCCATCGATGTCTGAAAAAGAGATTATAGAGACGACAAAAATATATAGTGTTTCAGGAGAATTGGATGAAAAAAATCCAATTATAGTAAATAGGCCATTTAGGGATCCTCACCATACATCAACAGCGACAGCTATAATTGGTGGTGGAAGAATACCAAAACCGGGAGAGATTAGTTTAGCAAATAACGGTGTGTTATTTTTAGATGAATTTACAGAATTTGATAGAGTAGTAACTGAAAGTTTAAGGGAACCTTTAGAAGAAAAAAGAATATCCATAACAAGAAGTTTAGGTAAAATGGAGTTCCCAGCTAAAATGATATTTGTAGCAGCTTGTAATCCGTGTCCGTGTGGAAATGGGTTTGATGAAGATTTATGTACATGTACACCTTTTGATATAAGGAGGTATTTAAAAAAACTTTCTGGGCCTATAATAGATCGAATAGATTTATATATAGAGATATACCGTTTAAATGAGAATGAAATATTAAAAGATAGTCGTGGGGACAAATCAGAAGTGATTAGAGAAAGAGTTTTAAAAGCTAGAGAGTTTCAAAAAAATAGATTTGGAAAAGAGAAATTAAATGGAGATATGCTCAACCATGATATTGAAAAATATTGTGTTTTAGATAAAGAGTGTGAAAAAATAATGAGAGGAGCAATTAGGAGTTTAAATCTTTCGATGAGAACATACCATAAAATATTAAAAGTAGCAAGGACAATAGCCGATTTAAGTTCGAGTAAAGATATAGAAAAATCACATTTAATGGAAGCTATAACATATAGAAAAAATTAATAAAAAAAAATAAAAAAAGTTTGACATAACTACGAAAAAGGTGTATATTATATTTATGAACAGATTTGTAACGATTACAAATTAGAAATCAAAACAAAAATGAAAAAATAAATATAAAATACAATATTTCGAGGAGGATTTTAAAATGGCAAAAGTAAAATGTACAGTATGTGGAGAAGTTTTTGAAGAGGCTTTAGGGGCATGTCCTTTATGTAAAGTTGGATTAGATAAATGTGTTGCTTATGATGAAACAGCAGGAAGAGTTTGGGCAACTGAACATAAAGTAGGAGAAGGTTTAGCTTGTAATGATCAAGAGATTCTTGAAGGATTAAGAGCAAACTTTAACGGTGAGTGTATGGAAGTTGGTATGTACTTAGCTATGGCTAGAGTTGCAGATAGAGAAGGGTACCCAGAAGTAGCAGAAGCTTATACAAGAATAGCTTTTGAAGAAGCTGGACATGCGGCAAGATTTGCTGAGTTATTAGGAGAAGTAGTAACTGATTCAACTGAAGAGAACTTAAAAAGAAGAGTGGAAGCAGAATACGGAGCAACTTCAGGGAAGTTTGAGATTGCAAAGAGAGCAAAACAATTAGGACTTGATGCTATCCATGATACAGTTCATGAAATGGCAAAAGACGAAGCAAGACATGGAAGAGCATTCTTAGGATTATTAGAAAGACATTTCCAAAAGTAAAAAATTGTAAACAAAGAGCACTTAACATTAGAGGTTAAGTGCTCTTTTTCGTTTGTTGAAGTTTTGACTGTATTGTGATACTATTAAGATATTATAAGACTGGAAAAGGTGAGTGAATTGGGGAAAATAATTTATATTACAGGTGGAGCTAGAAGTGGGAAAAGTAGATTGGCAGAAGAGCTAATTTTTGAAAGTAAAAAGGATAGGATTTATGTAGCAACCTCGATAACGTTTGATGAAGAGATGAGAGAAAGAGTAAGGCTTCATAAACTTCAACGAGGCGAAGAATGGATAACTATTGAGGCATATAAGGATATTTATAAATATCTAGAGATGTATAAGAATAAAAATATGATTGTCCTTTTAGATTGTTTAACAAATATGGTCAGCAACAATATGATTTTGGATACGGAAAGAGACTGGGATAATCTTTCTCAGGAGGAGTTAGCGAAAATAGAGAAAAATATAGAGAATCAAGTAATAAAAACTTTAGAATTTGTAAAAGAGAGTACACTTGATATAATTGTTGTTTCAAATGAGATAGGGATGGGGGTTGTACCGCCATACGCATTAGGGAGATATTTTAGAGATATCTGTGGAAGAATGAATCAACTAGTTGGAAATAGATCGGATGAAGCTCATTTAGTAGTTTCAGGTTTTAAATTAAAATTAAAATAGAGTTTGGAGGAAGATATGAAAGGTTTAGCATTACTTTTTAAATTTATGACAAGGCTGCCATTTCCTGGTGGAAATAATTTCGATTCAAAAGAACTAGGAAAAGGGATGAAGTGGTTTCCAGTTGTTGGTATGGTAATAGGGGCTATAAATTTGATAGTCGCAACAGTTTTAGAAGGGAGTATACCATCACCTTTGTTGATGTCAATAATTTTGGTAACACTGGATGTAATAATGACGGGTGGACTTCATTTGGATGGATTAGCTGACACTTTTGATGGAATTTTTAGTTATAGAAGTAAACAAAAGATGTTAGAGATAATGAAAGACTCTAGGGTAGGAACAAATGGAGTCTTAGTATTAGTACTGTATTTTATATTTAAAATAGCATTTTTAATGGAAACATCAGAATTTTTTGGAGTTAGTCAAGGTGTAATAATGCTGATAGTACCTGTTTTGTCAAGGATTAATAGTGTTGTTAACTGTACATTTGAGCCATATGCAAGAGCGAGTGGCATGGGAAAAACATTTGTAGATAACACTGATGGAATGGGATTAGGTATTTCATACTTATTAGTAACAGGATTTTTATATTTAGTATCAAACTACTTTAATCTTCCTTTTGTGAATATGTTTATAATTTTAAATATAATGACAGCGACAGGATTTTTCTTTGGAAAATTAATAACTAAAAAAATTGGTGGAATTACGGGTGATACTTTGGGGGCACTGCTAGAACTCTCATCGGTTTTAGCATTAGTTCTTATGTATATAATATTGTAGGTGAAAAATGGGGAAGATAATTTTAGTTAGGCATGGAGAAACGGAATTAAATACGGCAGGAGTATTTTTTGGTATAATGGACCCTATACTTACTCCTGAAGGAATGGAACAAGCGGAGAGTGCTAAGAAAATATTAAAAGAATTAGAATACCATAAAATATATACAAGCGACTTAAAAAGAGCAAAAGAAACAGCAGAAATTATAAATTATAAAAAGATAAATTTAGTATTAACAAAAGAGTTAAGAGAGATAAATTTTGGAATATTTGAAGGTTATAGTTATCAACAACTCTTAGAAAAATATCCAGCAGAAGTGAAAAAAAGTCAAGAAGACTGGGAAAATTATAATTATGAAACGGGCGAGAGTGTATTACAACTCCAAAAAAGAGCGATAGATTTCATTGAAAAAGAGTTAGATTTAAATAAAAATACTGTTTTAGTAACCCATTGGGGAGTTATTAATACAATTTTGAGTCATTATTTTTCTGTTGGATTAAATGCTTATTGGAAATTTAGTGTGAAAAATGGCGGAATAGTAATTATAGAATTTTCAGAAGGGTATCCAATTTTAAAAGGGCTCAATATAGGGGGATAGTAAAATTGAAAGAGATTGAAAATATTAAAAGAGAGATAAGGGCTGTAGATGAAGAAGCTATGAGAACTTGCAAAGAGATTTTGGACTCACGAATGAAACCAGAAAAAAGTTTAGGAATATTAGAAGATTTATCAATAAAAGTTGCAGGAATAACTGGAAAACCATTGAATGAATTAAAAAGAGGATGTCATTTTATAGCATCAGCAGATAACGGTGTTATAGAGGAAGGGGTATCATCTTGTCCACTTGAGTATACAAGAATTGTGTCGGAAGCCATGCTAAGTTCTTTTGCTGCAATTGGTATTTTATGTAAAAGTCTAGATATTCCATTAAATTTAATAGATGTTGGAATAAATGGGGATATTTTAGGTAATTATGAAAATTTATATAAAAGAAAGGTTGCCTATGGGACAAAAAATTTTGTTTTAGAGCCAGCTATGAGCGAATCTGAGGTTATAAAAGCGATATCTGTCGGAGTGGAAATGATAAGGAGTAAAAAAACTTTTGATTTTTATTCAAATGGAGAGATGGGGATAGCTAATACAACGACAAGTTCAGCAGTTCTTTATGCTTTAACTGAGGAAAGTATAGAAAGAGTTGTTGGAAGAGGTGGAGGACTCTCAGATGAAGGATTAGAAAAAAAGAAAAATGTTATACTTGGGGCCTGTAAAAAATATAATCTATTCAATAAAGATCCGATTGAAGTTCTAAGAACAGTAGGGGGATTAGATATAGCTTGCATGGTTGGACTTTATCTGGGTGCAGCTCTGGAAAGAAAACCTATGTTGATAGATGGATTTATATCGGCAGTAGCAGCTCTGGTAGCCACAAGAATAGAGCCAAAAGTTAAAGGGTATATAATAGGAACTCATATGAGTGAAGAACCAGGTATGAAAATAGTTATGGACGCTTTAGATTTAAGCACTTTTTTACAATTAGAGATGCGTTTAGGTGAAGGAACAGGAGCAGTTTTGGCATATCCAATTTTAAAGGCAGCTGTAGAAATTCCTAAAGTTATGAAAACTAAGGATGAGGTTTATAAAATATTTCAATAAAAGTAGTGAGGGGTGATGGATTTGGAAAAAGACCAAATGTTAGGACACCGAAAGAGATTACGTGAGAAGTATTTAAAAACGGGTTATAAAGGGTTTGAAGATTATGAAATTTTAGAACTTATATTAACGTATTCAATAAAATTGAGGGATTGTAAAAGTATCGCTAAAGATCTGTTGGGTAGATTTAAAACCATTGAAAAGGTTTTAAAAGCTGAGGTCAATGATTTGCAAAAAATAGATGGGATAGGAAAAGAGACAGCAATATATTTAAAAGTTATAGGAGATGTGACTCTGAACCAATACTATAAAAATATTCATAAAATGAATATTACATCTTTAAAAGGTAAGAGCGAATTAATAAATTATTTAAAAGGAGATGTGGGCTTTTTAAAGAGTGAAGAGTTTAAAGTGATATATCTAAGTAGTGATAATAAAATAGTTTGTGATGAAATTCTTTTTAAAGGAACAATTGACAGAAGTGTTGTATATCCTAGGAAAATAATGGAGAGAGCTATAGATAATAGAGCTAAAGGAATAATTTTTGCACACAATCATCCAAGTGGGAATTTAACACCTTCTAAAAAAGATATAGAGCTAACTTTAGAAATGCAGAGTATATTAGAGAAAGTTGATATAAAACTTTTAGATCACATAATTGTGAGCGAGGAGTCACATTTTAGTTTTTATGAAAATGGATTAATAGAATATTATTAACTTTTACCCTCTTATCAATTAAGAGGGTCTTTTACTAAGGAGTGAGAAAATATGTTAGATAAAATAATAATAAAAGGTGCAAGAGAGCACAATTTGAAAAATTTTGATATAGAGATCCCTAAATATAAATTTGTTGTGGTAACAGGAGTGAGTGGAAGTGGGAAGTCATCACTTGCTTTTGATACAATCTATTCTGAGGGGCAAAGAAGATATGTCGAGAGTTTATCAGCGTATGCTCGGCAGTTTATTGGGCAGATGAAAAAACCAGAGGTAGATAGTATTGAAGGGTTAGCTCCAGCAATTTCAATAGAACAAAAAACAACGAATAAAAATCCTAGATCTACAGTGGGGACAGTTACAGAGATATATGATTACATGAGACTTCTATTTGCACATATCGGTGTTGCTCATTGTCCCATTTGTGGAAAAGTTGTTGAAAGACAAAGTGTTGATGAAATTGTAGAAAATATTTATGAAAAATTTAAAAATAAAGATAAGTTAGTAGTGATGAGTCCAGTTATAAAAGATAAAAAAGGAACCCATAAAAATTTGTTTTTAAATTTAGTAAAAAAAGGATTTGTAAGAGCTAGAGTAGATGGTGAAATACTATACTTGGAAGAGGAGATAGGTTTAGATAAAAATAAAAAACATAATATAGAAGTTGTTGTGGATAGAATTGTTGTGGATAAGGAGGAAGATGAGTTTAAAAGTCGGTTAACCCAGAGTATTGAACAGGCAATTGAACTTTCAGAAGGAAAGGTAATAATAAATTGGGGTGAAGCAGAACATATATACAGTGAAAATTTTTCTTGTCCAGATCACGAGGATATAAGTATTCCAGATTTAACTCCAAGATTATTTTCTTTTAATGCACCATTTGGAGCTTGTCCTGAGTGCAAGGGAATAGGTAAAAAGTTAGAAATAGATGAAAGTCGTTTAATAGAGGATGAAAATTTATCAATATTAAAGGGTGGGCTTTATGTGCCGGGAGCAGCCTCGGCTAAGAAGGGATATGCTTGGACAATATTTGAGTCTATGGCTAAAAAATATGATATTGATTTAGAAAAGTCTGTAAAAAATCTATCAAAAAAGGAGTTAGATATAATATTTTATGGTACAAGTGGTAAAAAGTTCAGAGTAGATTATGACTCAAAAGAATTTAGTTTTCACGGAGAAAAGGACTATGAAGGTATTGTTAAGAACTTAGAAAGAAGATATAATGATTCATTTTCAGAAAGCATGAGAGAAGAGATTGAAAATCGTTTTATGATTGATAGAATATGTAAGGTTTGTAATGGAAAAAGGTTAAAACCAGAAGTTTTAGCAGTGACAGTTTGTAATAAAAATATAATTGAAATAACGGAGATGAGTATAAAGAATTCACTTTTATTTTTTGAAAATATTATACTTACAGAAAAAGAGACTCAGATTGCTTCTGAAATTTTGAAAGAGATAAAAGAGAGAATAAGTTTTATGATCAATGTTGGATTGGATTATTTAAGTTTGTCTCGAGAAACAAAGTCTTTATCAGGTGGTGAATCTCAAAGAATAAGGTTGGCAACCCAGATTGGATCCGGTCTTACAGGTGTATTATATGTTTTAGATGAACCGAGCATAGGACTTCACCAAAGAGATAATGACAAACTATTATTAACTTTAAACAGATTAAAAGATTTAGGAAATACTTTAATTGTAGTGGAGCACGATGAGGATACCATGTATCAAGCGGATTATATATTGGATATGGGTCCTGGAGCTGGAAGTTTTGGAGGTGAAATTGTAGCCAAAGGAACACCAAGTGAGATTATAAATAATCCTGATTCTATGACTGGAAAGTATTTAAAAGGAGAGATAGGAATACCTGTACCAAAGGTTCGAAGAGATTCTCAGGGATATATCTCATTAAAAGGTGCTAAAGGAAATAATCTAAAGAATATTGATGTGGATATTCCTTTAGGCATACTTACTGTTGTGACAGGAGTGAGTGGAAGTGGGAAATCAACACTTATAAATCAGACGCTATATCCAATACTGTTTAATAAACTAAATAAAGGGAAACTCTACCCTTTAGAATATAAAAATATAGAGGGCATTGAACAATTAGATAAAGTTATTGATATAGATCAAAGTCCGATTGGAAGAACTCCACGTTCAAATCCAGCTACATATACAAAGGTTTTTGACGACATAAGAGATATTTTTTCTCAAACAAAAGATGCTAAATCTAGGGGATATTCAAAAGGAAGATTTTCTTTCAATGTAAAAGGTGGACGGTGTGAGGCTTGTCAAGGAGCCGGAATAATAAAAATTGAGATGAATTTTTTACCGGATGTATATGTGGAGTGTGAAATTTGTAGAGGTAAAAGATATAACAGAGAGACTTTAGAAGTTTATTATAAAGGAAAGAATATATCGGACGTTTTGGATATGAGTGTTGGAGAGGCCTATGATTTTTTTAAAACTATTCCAAGTTTAGAAAGAAAATTAAAAGTTTTGGTGGATGTGGGTCTGGATTATATAAAATTGGGGCAACCAGCAACAACTTTATCTGGAGGAGAGGCTCAAAGAATAAAACTAGCTAGTGAACTTTCGAAAGTTTCTAAAGGGAAAACAATATATATTTTGGACGAACCGACAACAGGATTACACTTTGAGGATATAAGAAAGTTATTAGAAGTTATAGATAGGCTTATAGAAAGAGGTAGTACAGTTATAATTATTGAACATAATCTAGATGTTATAAAAAATGCTGATTATATAATAGATATAGGACCTGAAGGTGGAGATGGTGGTGGAAAAGTAATTTTAACAGGAACGCCAGAGAAAGTAGCATCATCTAAAAAAGGATATACTGGAAAATATCTAAAGAAAATTTTGAAAAAATAGGGAGATAAAAATGTTTGAGTATTTAAATGGAGTTATAAAAGTAAAAAAACCGGAATATTTAGCTATAGATGTAAATGGTGTAGGTTATAGAGTCTATATAACTTTAAAAACTTATGATCAAGTACAGATAGATGAAAGAAAAGAGTTGTTTATTTATAATGTTATAAAAGAGGATGCATTTAAACTTGTTGGGTTTTTACAGGAGAGAGAGAGAGTACTTTTTGAGATGCTTATTGGAATAAGTGGAATAGGGCTATCTTTAGCGCTTTCTATAATGTCAACTTTTTCAATAGATAACTTAAGAGAGATTGTTTTAAATGAAGATTTTAAAACTTTAAAAAGAGTTCCAAAATTAGGTGAGAAAAAATCTAAGCAAATAATAATTGATTTGAATAATAAAATAAAAACTTTAAATCTTATGTCAATGGAGGATCCGGCTGGAGAAAGTCTGAATAACTTGATTGAGGATGAGCTTTATTTAGCACTGGAATCTTTAGGCTATAGTAAAAAGGAAATAGATACACTGATAAGTAAAGATGAGTTGAAAGGGTTTAAAACTATTGAAGAAGCAGTAAAAGGAGTTTTAAAGAAAATTCAATTAAGGGGATGATTCTATGAGAAAAATCTATGTTCTAGACACAAATGTTTTAATACATGATCATCGAAGTATTTACAGTTTTGAAGACAACGAAGTAGTTGTTCCAATATTTGTAATAGAGGAGATTGATAAATTAAAAAGGAATACAACAACGGCAATTCAAGCTAGATTAGCTGCTAGAGAGTTGGATGAAATTAGAAAAAAAGGGTGTATAGCAAAGGGTGTAGAGCTAGATAAGGGAATAACCTTTAGAGTGGATATAGGAAATTATTCAGAACTGTTACCGCCTCCTTTAAAGAGCGATTCAGTGGACAATATGATAATTTCAACAACAATAGGAATAAAAAATAAAAATCCAGATATGAAAGTTATATTGATTACAAAAGATATCAATATGAGAATAAAAGCTGATGCTTTAGGAATAGAAGTTCAAGATTATGAAACAGATAGAACAGATTACACAACTCTTGATGATGGATATACAGAGATCGAGGTAGAAAAAGAGGTATATGAGAAATTTGATAGCTCTGGAAAGATAAATGTTTGGGAACTTGGAAAAGAATATCATTTTACAGAAAATATGTTTATAAAATTTAAATATAACGAGAAAACAACATTTGGAAGGTATCAAGGTGGTAAAATTAGAAGAAATTTGGAAGGGAAAGTTGTTGCTTGGGGAGCTAGAGCTAGAAATGATGAGCAAGAATATGCTATGGAGCTTTTGATGGATGAAAATATAAAGGTTGTGAGTTTAGTTGGAAGAGCTGGGACAGGGAAGACTTTATTAGCAATAGCATCCGGATTAGAGCAGGTTGTGGAGAGAAAAAAGTATAAAAAACTTTTAATAGCAAGACCAATTATCCCTATGGGAAAAGACTTGGGATATCTTCCAGGAAGTGAAGAAGAAAAGTTAAGACCGTGGATGCAACCGATCTATGACAATATAGATTTTTTAGCTGAAACGAAGGGCGAAAGAACGGGTGAAATAGTTATAAACGGTCTTCAAACTATAGGATTATTGAAGATAGAAGCTCTTACTTATATCAGAGGAAGAAGTATTCCAAATGGATTTATAATAATAGATGAAGCTCAAAATTTGACGCCTCTTGAAGTTAAAACGATAATAACAAGAGCTGGAGAAAATACTAAGATAGTATTGACAGGAGACCCTGATCAGATAGATAGTCCATATCTAGATGCGGATACAAATGGTTTGACATATCTTTCTGATAAGTTAAAAAATGAGGGGATTGCCGGACATATAACTTTAAAAAAAGGTGAACGTTCCGCTTTGGCTGAAATAGCTGCGAAACTTCTATAATTTTTTCTTTTATTTTAGCGATATATATATTATAATACTGTATAAGATAGAAGTCTAAATTTGGGAGGAGTAAAGTTATGGAAACATTATTGACAGTATTCTTATTTGTATTTGCTGTAGCTTTAATTATATTAGTTCTTATTCAACCAGATAGAAGCCATGGTATGTCAGGTAGCATGGGAATGGGAGGTTCAAACACTGTATTTGGAGTTTCAAAAGATGGTGGACCACTAGCTAGAGCAACTGAAGTAGTAGCATTTTTATTTATACTTTCAGCACTTCTTCTGTATCTAGTAAAATAGTTAAAAGAGTTAAAGGCGTGTTGGGGTACACAATGCGCTTTTTTATATTTAAAGGATAGGTTGTGATTTGAGATGCAAAGTATTTTTAGTGGGAATTTTGAAAATGCAAAACCACTTTCAATGAGAATGAGACCCATAGTACTAGAAGATTTTGAAGGACAAGAAAAAATTTTAGGAAAAAATGGTGTTTTAAGAAAAATAATAGAGGGTAAAAATTTATCAAATATGATATTATATGGACCTTCAGGAAGTGGGAAAAGCTCTTTAGGAGAGATAATTTCTAGAGAATTAAACTATAATTTTGAAACTTTAAATGCAACAATTGCCAGTTTAAATGATTTAAGAGAGATAGTTGAAAAAGCAAAAAGAAATTTAGAACTCTATGGAAAAAAAACAATACTTTTTTTAGATGAAATTCATAGATTTAATAAAACGCAACAAGATGCGTTACTATCCTATACAGAAGTAGGAATTTTAATTTTAGTTGGCGCTACAACTGAAAATCCATATCATAATCTGAATAATGCTCTTATATCAAGATGTTTAATTTTTGAATTTAAAGCTTTAACAAGAGAAAATATAAAAAGAATTCTTTTAAAGGGTGAAAAATTTCTAGAGATAGAATTACCACAAGAGATAAGAGAGGTTATACTGGATATTTCCCAAGGTGACAGTCGAGTAGCTCTTAACTATCTAGAACTTTATAAGAGTAGCTGTAATGGATACAGCGAGAGTGAAGTAATTGAACTCTTTAGAGAAAGAAGAGCATCCTATCATAAAAAAGATGATAAATATAATCTCATTTCTGCCATGATAAAAAGTATTAGAGGGAGTGATCCTGACTCAGCAGTATACTGGTTAGCTAGACTTTTGCATGGCGGAGAAGATCCAAGGTATATAGCTAGAAGAGTTGTTATACATGCCAGTGAGGATATTGGGATGGCTAATCCAGAGGCTATGTTAATTGCAAATAGTGCGATGAATGCCAGCGAAAAAATAGGGATGCCAGAAATAAGAATAATACTCTCCCAGGCTGTAATTTATTTGGCTATTTCAAGCAAAAGTAATTCAAGTTATACAGCGATAGATAAAGCCTTAGAGGATATTAAAGCGGGAGATTTAGAAACAGTTCCTATCCATATAGGAGATAGAGCTGTTGGATATAAGTATCCACACGATTATTCAAATAATTTCGTGGATCAAAAATATAGAGATAAGAAAAAAGAATATTATACTCCAGGAAATAATAAAAATGAAAAACTTATACAAGAAAAACTTGATAAATTGTGGCAATTAAAATAATTGAGGTGATAAAATGAAACTGATAAAAGCAGTAAGAGGGACTAAAGATATCTTTGGTGATGATGGAATAAAGTATGACTATGTAACGAGAGCAGCTCAAGAGTTCTTTTCAAATTATGGATATACAATGATAAAAACTCCAATATTTGAAGAGACAGACCTTTTTAAAAGAGGAGTAGGAGAGGGAACTGATATAGTTGAAAAAGAGATGTATACTTTCAAAGATAGAGGAGAAAGAAGCATAACATTAAGACCTGAAGGAACAGCGGCAGTAGTTAGATGTTATTTAGAAAATAAAATATATGCAAAAGAGGAAACTTCAAGGTTTTTCTATGCAGGGTCAATGTTTAGATATGAAAGACCACAAGCTGGAAGACAAAGAGAGTTTAATCAAATAGGGGTAGAGGTATTAGGAGAAAGTTCTCCAATACTAGACGCTGAAGTTATAGCTATGGGATTCTCTTTTTTAGATAAAATAGGAATAACTGATTTAGAGGTAACTATAAACTCAGTTGGAGAAAAAGAGACAAGAGTTAGATATAGAGAGTCGCTTTTAAGTTTCTTAGAGCCTATAAAAGAAGAGCTTTGTGAAGATTGTAAAATGAGAATGGAAAAAAATCCATTAAGAGTTTTAGATTGTAAAGTTGAAAAATGTAAAACATTGACAGCGGATGCACCAATCATAACAGATTCTTTATCTCAAGAGGAAAAAGAGCACTATGAAACAGTGAAAAAGTATTTGACAATATTTCAAGTGAAGTACAAAGAGGATCCAAGACTTGTAAGAGGGTTAGATTATTATTCAAGTACTGTATATGAGATAGTTACAAATAAATTGGGATCACAAGGAACTGTTTTAGGTGGTGGAAGATACGATAATCTATTGAAGCAACTTGGAGATAAAGAGATTCCAGCATTTGGATTTGCAGCGGGAGTAGAAAGAATTATGATGCTTTTAGGAGATGAGTTTCCAAAAAGAGATTTAGATATATATGTTGCATGGTTAGGAGATGAAACAAAGGAGTTTGCATTTAAATTAGCCAATGATTTGAGATTAGATGGAAAAACAGTTGCAATCGACTATAATACAAAAGCGATGAAAGCTCATATGAAAAAAGCCGATAAAGTAGGAGCTAAAAATGTTGTTATAATAGGCGATGAAGAAATGAATAAAGGTGTTGTAATGTTAAAAGATTTTATAAATAGAACTCAAGAAGAAATAAAAGTAGAAGATTTAAAAAAAATATTAAAATAATAGAAAAGGAGAGAGGAATATGACTTATTATAGAACTCATAACTTAGGTGAATTAAGATCTTCAAATATAGGTGAAACAGTTACATTGTCAGGATGGGTAGACACTAAAAGGGATTTAGGTGGATTGACATTTATTGATTTGAGAGATAGAGAGGGGAAAACTCAAATAGTTTTCCACACAGACATAGCTGAAATTTCAGTGGTTGAACTTGCACAAAAGTTAAGAAATGAATCAGTAATAAAAATAACAGGTATAGTAAAAGAAAGACAGAGTAAAAACGCTAACATTCCTACAGGAGATATTGAAGTTTTTGCAACGGAGTTAGAGGTGCTAAACGCTTGTGACGTTCTTCCATTCCAAGTTTCTGGAGATGAAAACTTAGGAGAGAATATCAGATTAAAATATAGATATTTAGATCTAAGAAGAGCTCAAATGACAAGAAATTTAAAAATGAGACATAAAATGATAATGTCTATAAGAAATTATATGGATGAAAAAGGATTTTTAGATGTGGATACTCCTATTTTAACTAAATCTACACCAGAAGGAGCAAGAGATTTCCTAGTTCCAAGCAGAATAAATCCAGGTGAATTTTATGCACTTCCACAATCTCCACAGTTATTTAAGCAACTGTTAATGATTTCAGGAGTAGAGAAATATTTCCAGATCGCTAAGTGTTTTAGAGATGAGGATTTGAGAGCGGATAGACAACCAGAATTTACACAACTGGACATAGAGATGTCTTTTGTTGAACAAAAAGATATAATGAATGAAATTGAAGGTTTGGCAAAAAGAGTATTTAAAAATGTAACTGAAGAATCTGCTGATTATGAATTCCCAAGAATGCCTTATGCTGAAGCTATGGAGAGATTTGGTTCAGATAAGCCAGATGTAAGATTTGGAGTAGAGTTAAAAGATTTAACAGATATTATGGCAACTTGTGGATTTAAAGGATTTAAAAGTGCTGTAGAAGCTGGTGGGATAGTTAAAGCTGTTGTTGCACCGGGTGTAGCAGAACAGTTTTCAAGAAAAATATTAACAGAGTATGAGGATTATGCAAAAACATACTTTGGAGCAAAAGGGATGGCTTGGATAAAGCTAACAGAAGAGGGAGTAAATTCTCCAATAGCTAAATTCTTTACAGAAGAGGAGATGGCAGCTATAATTGCTAAAACAGAAGCAAAAGTTGGAGATGTAATTATGATAGTTGCAGATAGAGCAAAAGTTGTATATGGAGCTTTAGGTGCAGTTAGATTAAAATTAGGAAAAGAGTTAGGGCTTATAAATAATGATGAATTTAAGTTCTTATGGATAGTAGATTTCCCAATGTTTGAATATGATGAAGAGGAAGCTAGATATAAAGCTCAGCATCACCCGTTCACTTCAATAAAGTCTGAAGATATGCAGATGTTTTTAGATGGAGAGATGGACACGGTGAGAACAAACTCTTATGATTTAGTACTGAATGGTTCTGAAATTGGTGGAGGATCGATTAGAATATTCAACCCAGAAATTCAAAGTAAAGTTTTTGAGCAATTAGGTTTATCAAAAGAAGAAGCGCAAGATAAATTTGGATTCTTTATAGATGCATTTAAATATGGAGCTCCACCACATGGAGGATTAGCATTTGGAATAGATAGATGGTTAATGGTTATGTTGAAAGAGAACTCAATAAGAGATGTAATACCGTTCCCTAAAACAAATAAAGGTCAATGTTTAATGACAGAGGCACCGAGTAAAGTGGACGATAAGCAACTAGAAGAGTTACACCTAGACTCAACATATAATTTAGAAATAGTATAAGTATAAAAAATATAAGTATCATATATATTTTTTAATTGAAAAAAAAATATAGAAGTGATATAATTCTCTTAAGAATAAACATTTCTGGTCTATTCGCTATTATCCGGAGGTTTTGGGCCTAAGGTCGCTAATGGGATTGGCGCTGCTACCCGCAATTCAGAAAAGTCACGGAAACCCTTGTTTCACGGACCCTGTATGCGTGGTAGTATCTGATTACCACTTACAAGAGATGGCGACCAAAACCGTAAGGAAGGCGGTAGACTGGAACTATTCTTTGGGGACTTTCGGGTCCTTTTTTTTATTTCACAACGAAAGGGGTTATAAATGATAACTATTGAAAAACAGATAGAAAAAATATTATTCGACACAGTAAAAAATCTTTATGTAGATAAAGATTTAAAACCAATAGAGATAACAGTGGCAACAAATGAAAAATTTGGAGATTTCCAATCAAATTTTGCAATGATGAATTCCAAAATAATTGGGGGAAATCCAAGAGCGATAGCTGAGAATGTGGTGAATAACTTAGTAGAAAATGAAGTGATTGATAAGATAGAGATTGCAGGTCCAGGATTTTTAAATATATTTTTAAAAAATACGTTCTTAGGTGAGATTATAAAAAAAATATCTCAAGAAAAATATGAATTTAATGAACTAGATACAAAGGGGGATGTAATCATAGATTATTCATCGCCAAATATAGCTAAAAGAATGCATATTGGACATTTAAGATCAACAATAATTGGAGATTCAATCAAAAGAATGTATAAATTCCTAGGGTATAATGTTGTTGGAGATAATCATATCGGCGATTGGGGAACTCAATTTGGAAAATTGATTATAGGATATAGAAACTGGCTGAATCAAGAGGCATATAAAGAGAATGCTATAGAGGAGTTAGAGAGAGTATACGTAGAGTTTACTAAGCAGAGTGAAGAGCATCCAGAACTAGAAGATCAAGCTAGAGAAGAATTAAAAAAACTTCAAGATGGAGACGAAGAAAATTATAGATTGTGGCAAGAGTTCATAAAAGTATCTCTTGATGAGTATGGAAAACTTTACTCAAGAATGGGAATAACGTTTGATACTTATTATGGAGAGTCTTTTTATCATAATTTAATGCCTGGTGTGGTTAAAGAGTTAGAAGAGAAAGGGATTGCTGTAGAAGATCAAGGTGCGAAAGTAGTATTTTTCCCAGAAGAGGATAAAATAAACCCATGTATTATTCAGAAAAGAGATGGGGCATTTTTATATGCGACATCAGATATAGCTACAGTTAAATATAGATTAGAAAACTATGATGTAAATAAACTGATATATGTAACAGATGAAAGACAACAGGATCATTTCAGACAATTTTTCAAAATAACAGATATGTTGGGATGGAACGTTGAAAAACAACATGTTTGGTTTGGTATAATGAGATTTTCGGATGGTGTATTCTCAACTAGAAAAGGAAATGTAATAAGATTAGAAGAGCTCTTAGATGAAGGGAAAAGAAGAGCTTATGAAATTGTAAATGAAAAAAATTCTGAATTATCAGAAGAGGAAAAAAATAATATAGCTGAAATAGTAGGAGCAGGAGCAATAAAGTATGCAGATTTATCTCAAAATAGACAGACAGCTGTTATATTTGAATGGGATAAAATACTTAGTTTTGAAGGAAATACAGCTCCATATCTACAGTATTCGTATGCGAGAATCAAGTCGATCTTAAGAAGAGCTGAGGAGCAAAATAAAGTTTTAAATAAAGAGATAAAGATAGAGTTCCAAGACAAGGCTGAAAGAGGGTTAGCACATCATTTGACACAGTTTCCAAGTGTTGTTTTAAAGGCCGCTGAAAGCTGTAGACCTAATCTAGTGGCAGATTATTTATTCGAGTTATCAAAGAAGTTTAATAGTTTTTATAACTCTTGTCCAATATTAAATCAAGAGGATAATGTTTTATACTCTAGACTTTTATTAGCAGAAAGAACAGCTTCTGTATTAAAAGAAGGATTAAATTTATTAGGAATTAACACTTTAGAAAGAATGTAAAAACAATATGAAAATCCAGAAAGTTGTAACTTTCTGGATTTTTTATTTTTAAAAAAGAATTTAAAAAAAGTGAGGTATAAAATATAAAATGGAAATATAAATATTTCTATTTTGAGGAGGGACAATGGAATTTTTTAATATGGTATACTCTGTGGGGGTAGATTCTTTTTTTAAAGTTGGAGTTTTTGTTTCTATTTCACTTTTAATAATAGGTTTAATAGATTATAAGTTTAATGGATTGTTGTTGAGAATGATAGAAAAAAATCAAAAAAATCAAAGATTTTTTGCATCATTAATGGGGTTAATTCCGGGATGTGGTGGTGCAATAGTAATAGTTCCACTATATATATCTGGAAAGGTTAGTTTTGGAAGTCTTGTAACAGCATTTATAACCACGATGGGGGATGCGGCGTTTGTTTTAATGGCTGGAGATATTAAGGCCTATTTGGGAGTCCTGATAATAAGTGGTACTGTTGGGATTTTAACAGGAATAATTATTGATAAATTGAATATAGGAAAAAATATAAAATTATCTTTTTTCAATGAAAAAATAGACGAAGAAAAAAACGATATGGTATCTGAAAATAAAATTGAAAAAAATTATAAACATCTAGGTCACACCAAAGGAGATATTATAGGCGAAGTTTTACATAAAAGAAATACTCATAGGTATATCTATATTTTAACTCATAGAGTTTGGTATAAAATATTTTGGATAATAGTTATACTTTCTATTCCTTTAGCTTTTGATCATGTTTTTGGGGAGCATGAGCATAATTCGAAAGAAAGTTATGAGTCTGTATTTCAGGGCGTTGGTTTTTTAGGAACAATATTATGTATAGTTTATACAGGAATAAGTAGAAAAACCATAAAAGGAAGTGATTTTGATAAAACAGAGAGTAAATTAAACTCATCTAAGGAAACGTTGATACATACAGCTGAAGAGGTAGCTTTTTTAGTAACGTGGGTTTTTATTGCCTTTTTATTGTATCAAATATTATTGCAGTTTATAGGTGGTGAGTATCAATTAAGAGACTTGTTGAATAAAAATGGATTTTTGGTGGTTATAGGAGCAATACTGATAGGAATACTTCCTGGGTGTGGACCTCAAATATTATTAGCAGCAATATATATATCTGGAGGGATTCCTTTTTCAGCTCTTGTGGCAAATGCAATTTGTAATGATGGAGATGCATTATTTCCACTTTTTGCTTTAAGTAAAAAATCCGCATTTTTAGTTACTATTTGTAATATAATTCCGGCTCTTCTAGTTGGAAGTATATTATATATCTTTGAAAATATATAATATAAAAGACGGCTTACACCGTCTTTTATATTTACATTTCATCCATAAAATCATCAAGATCAACAAGAGAGCCAATTAACTCTAAATAATGTTTATTTGTAGTTGTAGAAACTCTGTTGATTTTAATAAGACCTTTATCTGCTAAAATAGAGCTATTAGAATTTATTTCATCAAGAGAATATTCTGTTAGTGATTTCTCTAAATCCAAAGTAGTTAAAACTTTTTTTTGAAGTTCAGTAGTACTTCCATTAGCCATACACCCGAGAGTAATAATCTCTTTTTCTTCTAAAATATCTCCTTGAGATTCAAACTCTAAAAGTGTTCTGAAAATTTTTTCTTGTAGTTTTTTATTCATAAAAATCCTCTCCCGTATATTATTTTAAAAAATAATCTTTTAGAATAGTGTCAATAAGTGGATCAACACCTAAAAATTTTAAATATCTGTCATACTCAACTTTTTTTTCAGAAAGTTTTTCTTCAGAGATATTCCCTCTTATAGCTTTAATAAGAATATTTTTAGGTGTGTGCTCCATGTCAATAAACTCCATAACCTTTGTATTAAATCCACAAAGTTCTAATGCAAGAGCTCTTAAAGCATCTGTAGCCAATGAACTAAATCTTTCCTGTAAAATTCCATGACTTCCAAAAGGAGCGAGAGAATTTTTTAGTTCAGTTGTTTTTGATTTATCAATTTTCTGATTTATTTCAGATTGGCAACACGGAACAGCTAAAATTGCTTTTGCTCCAAGCTCAAGTCCTTTTAAAATTGAGTAATCAGTTGCATTGTTACAGGCATGCAAAGAAAAAATCATATCAACATTTTCAAAGGAGTTAAAGTTTTTGATATCTCCCTTTAAAAAAGACAGATTTGAAAACATTAGTTCTTTGGCAATGCTATTGCAGTGTTCGATAACATCTTCTTTCAAATCAAGACCAATAATCTCAACATTCATATTCTTAATATTTTTAAGGTAGTGGTATAAAGCAAAAGTAAGATACGATTTACCGCAACCAAAATCAACAATTTTCATGGAGTTATCAATAAGCTTTTTATCTTGAAGTTCCTTTAAGGTGTCTTCAATAAACTCTAAATAACGGTTGATTTGTCTAAATTTATTGAATTTTTCTTTACTTACATGTCCATCATCAGACATTACACCGAGTTTAATAAGAAATGGAACGGGGGTATTGTCTTCTAAAATATAGTTTTTTTTCTTGTTATGTGAAAGAGATACTTGTTTAATCTCAGTTTTTTTAGTTTTAAAGGCAAATCCTTTTTTGTTTTGTAAAATTTGAATCTCTTCAGTAGAGTTAATAATCAAAATTTGTTTGAAATTATGAATAATAGCATCTAGGTAAATAAAAGTTTCTTCTAGGGTAAGGTTTGAATGAAAAGCTTTATTTTCCTTAAATTGTTCGAACTGAACCTTAACCATATCTTTTATAAGAAGTGGCTTTATATTTATTTTGATATATTCACTATCACCTTTTGAATTGGAAAAAACTGCTTTGATAAAATTATTATTATTTATATTTAATTTAAAAATATTTAAAACGTCCTCTTTTGAAAATTTCATAAAAAACTCCTTTTTTCGATTATAGTATATTATACCTCTTAGGTAAAAAATATTCAAAAATTTTTTGACAAAAATAGTAAATTATGTTATTTTAATATATAATATAGATATAGGGGGTAGGGGTATTTTACCAAAGAGCAATTAAAAGGAGACTGGAAATGAAAAGAGAATATGAGATTAAAAACCTCCACTGCGGTGGATGTGCATCTAAACTTCAATACGAGTTAGATAAATTGAGTGGTGTGAAGGATATAAATGTAGATTTTTATACAAAAAAATTGAAGTTAACAGTTGTTGAAGAGATGGACGAGGAAGAATTTTTAAATAAAATAAATAAAATAGCTGATAAAGTTGAAGCGGGAACTCATTTCATAAAAAAGGAACAGTTCCAAGAAAACATTCAGAAAACTCAAGTGAATAAAAATAAAAGTTCAAGAATGAAACGAGAGACAATAGTTTTAACAATCGGACTGACACTTTTTGTAGTAGGATTGACACTGGGAGAAAGTTTACAAAAAAATATAATTTTGACAATAGCATATATATTTTCGGGGTATGATATTCTTTTAAGTGCTTTTTCAAATATGAGACGAGGAAAGTTTTTAGATGAAAACTTTTTAATGAGTATAGCAACTATAGGAGCCTTTGTTTTGGGAGATTTTGCCGAAGCAGCTGGGGTTATGATTTTTTATAAAATTGGAGAGTTTTTCCAAGAGATGGCCGTTAATAATTCAAAAAAATCTATTGAGAAGCTCATGAGTATAAAACCTGATTTTGCAAATTTAAAAAAAATTGATGGAACATCAGAAATGGTTGATCCAACAGGAGTAAAAATTGGGGATATCGTCATAGTGAAGCCAGGAGAGAGAGTACCTTTAGATGGGAAAATAATTTTAGGGAGTACAACTATAGATAAAGCTGCTTTAACAGGAGAGTCAGTTCCTGTTCTAGGAGAGGTTGAAGATGAAATTTTAAGTGGTTGTATAAATTTATCTGGAACAATAGAGGTAAGAGTTACAAAAAGTTATTCACAATCAACAGTTAGTAGAATAATAGAGATGGTTGAAAATGCAGGAAGTAAAAAAGCCCAAGCCGAAAAGTTTATAACTAAATTTGCAAGATATTATACACCAATAGTGGTTATATTAGCACTTATAATAGCTTTAGGATTCCCATTGATAATAGGCGGTGGATTTAAACTATGGTTTAGTCGAGCACTTATATTTCTAGTTATCTCTTGTCCATGTGCACTGGTACTATCGGTTCCTTTGACATTTTTTAGTTCAATTGGGAAAGCATCCAAACAAGGTATTCTTGTAAAAGGTGGAAACTATCTAGAGCGTTTGAAAAATATTGACACGGTAGTTTTTGATAAAACAGGAACTTTAACAAAGGGTAAATTTAAGGTAAACAGGATAGATGTCTTTGTAGGATCGGAAGAAAAACTTTTGAAATATGCGAAAGTAGGAGAATTTTATTCAAATCATCCGATAGGGAAAGCTATTTTAAATTATGGTGATGTAAATATAAATGAATGGGAAATACAAGGACATAATGAAAAAGCAGGATATGGGGTGAATGCTCTCTATAATAATAAAGAGGTCTTGGTTGGAAGTAAAAAATTTATGGAGAACTATAATATAGAAACTCATTCCACAGATGAATATGGAACCGTTGTATATGTGGCAGTAAATTCAGAGCTTTTAGGGAGAATATATGTAGAGGATGAAATAAAGGAGACCTCAAGAAGGACTATCGAGGAATTAAAAGGTCAAGGAATAGATGTTTATATGTTAACTGGAGATAATGAAAAAACAGGTAAGCGTATAGGTGAGGAGTTAGGAATAGATGAGGATAAAGTATGTACTCATTTACTTCCACAAGATAAAGTATCAAAATTAGAGGAAATAAAGATAAAAAGTCAAAAGGGAACAATATTTGTTGGGGATGGAATTAATGATGCACCTGTTTTAGCGATGGCGGATGTGGGAATTTCTATGGGTAAAATAGGTAGTGATATAGCTATTGAAAGTTCAGATGTTGTTCTTATGAATGATGATCCATATAAGATAATCGAAGTTTTAAATTTAGCAAAATTAAACAATAAGGTTGTTTTAGAAAATGTAACTTTTGCATTGGGAGTAAAAATTGTCGTTATGATTTTAGGCGTTTTAGGAATTGCAAACTTATGGCTTGCAATATTTGCAGATGTTGGTGTTTCTATACTGGCAGTTTTAAATGCATCAAAAATATTAAAAGAAAAGAAAGAGAGCTAGGCTCTCTTTTTTATGTTATAATTAAGATAAAAAAGAAAGGGGATTGTTATGTTTTATTTTATGTATGGAGATACTCCGTTACTTTTAAAATATGAAGAATTGGTTAAGAAAATAAAAAAAGAAAATCCAGGAATACCTGTGAAAATATATGATGCATCTCAAGGAGAGGAAGAAAATTTTTTAGAAGCTATTTCAATTAACTCGATGTTTTCATCCAAAGAGTTAATTATTTTAAAAAGAGTAGAGAAGTTAAAAAAATTAGAAAAATTTTTAAAAATAGTGGATGGATATGATCTGATTCAAAAAGAAGTTATTGTTATATATGAAGAGGAGTTAAATGATTTTGGAAAACCGAGCAATGAAGTTGAAAAAAAAGTACTTGGAGTGGCTGAAAAAATAGGGAAATTAATTGTGGGAAGAAAAGCCACAGAAAAAAAAGGGTTACATTTTTTTATAGAAAAAGAGTTAGGGATTTCAGAGTATGAATCTGAGAAATTGACAGAGATATTGGGAGATGATTTTTCTAAAGTAAAAAATGAAGTGGAAAAAATAAAAAATTATTTGGATGGAAAAAAATTTGTTTTAGAAGCGGTTTTGCCGATATTAACTGTGAGTGAAGAGTATAATATAAAAAAATTGATGGAAGAGTTTATGGTTACAGATAACAAAATTAAACTATTAGATCACTTAAAAAAAACAAGAGAACATATGCTTTTTTTATATTTATTGAGTGAAGAAATAACAATAGCTTTGAAATTGAATAGTTTAAAAAATATTGGAGAACTGAGAGAAAGTATTTCATACAATAATTTTAAAGGGAATACATATGAAAATATAAAGAATTTTTTTAAAAATAGTAGAGGATATATGAAAGAGTATCCTATATTTTTAAAATTAAAATATATTGGAATGTATGATGAAAAATTTTTAATAAAAAAAATTGATGAGATTTTAAAGATAGAGTACGCAATAAAAATAGGTGAATTAGAGGAAGAGATAGCAGTTGAAAAGTTTATACTTGGCTTTAAAAAATAAAAATTTAAAAAAGGGAAAAACTGGTAGCAGTTATTCCCTTTTTATATTATAGAAATTAGAAGATATTGTGGTTATGAAGGAAGAGGCTTTATTGAAAAATCCAAAATCGTTATAGAAAGAAAGAGGACAGGACAGAAAAAGTCTTTTTTTAGCTCTAGTACATGCGACATAAAAAAGTCTTTTTTCTTCCTCTAAATCGATAGTATTACCGATACATGTGGGTAAAATACCTTCAAGCAAAAGTGGAATAAAAACATAATCCCACTCTAGACCTTTGGAGCTATGAATTGTTAGAAGCTGAATTTGAGAATTGCTATCAAAAGGTATATGTTTGAAAATATTTTCTAAAAAAGGATTGGTAACAATTGAAAAGATTATATTGTTTTTTTTAAATTCTTTTATAATTGATTCCATATGGATATAGTTTCTAAAGAGTATTGCAATTTTACAATTTAAATCAAAAGATATGAGCTGTTCTATCTCTTTGGTAAGACTATTTAATTCTTCAGAATGATTTCTAAAAATTTTCAAAATAGGTCTATCTAAATCTAAGTTTTTAGAAATTAACTCCTTTTGAAAAGAGTTCACAAAAGAGTTAGATATTTCATTGCTGAACTGAACAATAGAAGGTGTGCTACGATAGTTTTGTTTTAGAATAATCGATTTAACTTTTGGAAAATCATAAGGAAAATTTAAAATATTATTAGGGGTAGTTCCTTTGAAACTGTAGATACTTTGAAAATCATCCCCAACAACCATTAAATTGGAGTTAGAAATTTTTTTCAAGATATTAATTTGCAAAAAGTCAGTATCTTGATACTCATCTACCATTATATAATCAAATTTTATAGGAAAAGATGCTGTATTTAAAAAATCTATAAAAAATTTAATCAAATCATCAAAAGTATATAGATTAGATTTTTTTTTTATGGAATTCAAATCATCAATAAAATTATAAATTAAAGTTTGTTCATTTTTTTTAAAGTGTAAAATTTCTTTTTTAAATAATTCGTTCTCATAGGAAGATGTAGAGAGAAGTTTTTTTAAATATTCTTTGGAGAAAATTTCAGAAACTTCTTTAAAAAACAGACTTTGCCTAGATAGATCGAGGTATTGATCAAGAGTTATGACTTTAAAAGTTTTGTTTTGACTGTATTTTTTTAAATTTTTATACGCTAAAGAATGGAAAGTTTCTATATGAATCTCAGTATTTGGAAAGAGAGAGTTGACTCTATTACGAATTTCTTGGATAGCTTTTCTTGTAAAAGTTAAAATTAAAATTTTTTTAGGAGGTACTCCAAGCTGAAGTAAGAGAAAAGTTCGATAAATAATAATTCTTGTTTTTCCAGAGCCAGCCCCGGCAATAACTAAATAATTGCCATCCAGATTTGTTGTGGCTATTAATTGCTCGAAATTTAAGTTTCTATTTAATAGATTAAAAAGATTTTTATCGTTATTCAGTATTTTTAGATTGATGTTTTGCAGTTGAAGATGTTTTAAAATCATAAGTGATCTCCTTGGAAAATTTAATTTGATAGAGTATACCTCTAAAAAATTTAAAAATCCAATTTTTTTGGAGTTCGAATAAGTATTCAAAATAAAAAATTAATGGTTAAAAATTAATGGTTAAAAATTTCAAAAATCCACAAAAAAATATTTCCAAAAATACTCAGATACAAGTATACTAGGATTATACAAAAAGAAATATTAGTAGGAGTGATGATTATGACAATTATTAAAACTATAGAGAAAGTAAGATTGGCACAAAAAGAGTATGCAAAGTTTGATCAAAAGAAAGTGGATGAAATTTTTAGAGAAGCGTCTTTAGCTGCAAATAATGCTAGAATAAAATTGGCTAAAATGGCAGTAGAAGAAACTAAAATGGGAATAGTAGAAGATAAAGTTATAAAAAATCACTTTGCTTCAGAATATATATATAATTCTTATAAAGATACAAAAACTTGTGGAACGATAGAGAGGGATAACTCGTATGGAATAGAAAAAATAGCAGAGCCGATTGGGGTTATTGCTGGAATTGTTCCAACGACAAATCCAACATCAACAGCTATTTTTAAAGCTTTATTGGCATTAAAAACTAGAAATGCGATTATTTTCTCACCACATCCAAGAGCTAAAAAATCTACAATAGAAGCTGCTAAAATAGTTTTAGAGGCAGCTGTAAGAGCAGGAGCTCCCAAAGATATTATAGGTTGGATTGAAGAACCCTCAGTTCAAGCATCAAATGACCTTATGAAAATGGCTGATTTGATACTTGCAACAGGTGGTCCAGGAATGGTGAAAGCTGCATACTCGTCTGGGACACCAGCGATAGGAGTGGGAGCAGGAAATACACCGGTAATAATAGATGAAACAGCACATATAAAAATGGCAGTAAACTCTATTTTATTATCTAAGACATTCGATAATGGTGTTATTTGTGCATCAGAACAATCTGTAATAGTTCCAACTTCAATCTATGAAATTGTAAAAAAAGAGTTTTCAGATAGAAATGCTTATATTTTAAAAGGTGATGAAGTTGATAAAGTTAGAAAAATAATAGTTGTTGATGGAAACTTAAACGGAGATATTGTGGGACAATCAGCATTTAAAATAGCTCAAATGGCAGGTGTAGTTGTTCCGGAGAATACAAAAGTTCTTATAGGGGAAGTGGAATCAGTAGAGTTAGATGAAGCATTCTCGCATGAAAAATTGTCTCCAGTTCTTGCAATGTATAAAGCTCACAGTTTTGAAGAAGCTTTAAAAAAAGCGGATAGATTGATAGAACTTGGTGGAATGGGACACACATCTGTACTTTATGCTGATGAATTGCTTGCAAAAGATAAAATAGATTTATTTGGAAAAACAATGAAAACAGGTAGAACATTGATTAATATGCCAGCTGCTCAAGGAGCAATTGGGGATGTATTTAACTTTAAATTGGCGCCATCGCTGACATTGGGTTGTGGATCATGGGGAGGAAATGCTGTTTCTGAAAATGTAGGAGTAAAACATCTAATCAATATTAAAACAGTTGCTAAAAGGAGAGAAAATATGCTTTGGTTTAGAATTCCAGAAAGAGTTTACTTTAAGTTTGGATGTCTTCCAGTAGCATTAGAGGAGTTGAAAGGAAAAAAGAAAGCTGTTATTGTAACAGATCAACAGTTGGCAGCATTAGGATATACAGACCACATTACTACAGTGCTAGAAAGCATTGGAGTAGATTTCAGAGTATTTTCAGACGTACAAGCAGATCCGACATTGACTGTTGTTGAAAAAGGTGCTGAACTTATGAGAAATTATAATCCAGATGTTGTTATAGCTCTTGGTGGAGGATCAGCAATGGATGCTGCTAAAATTATGTGGGTTATGTATGAACATCCAGCTGTAAATTTCAAAGATTTGGCAATGACATTTATGGATATAAGAAAGAGAATTGTAAAATTCCCTAAAATGGGAGAAAAAGCTGAATTGTGGGCAGTAGCAACATCGGCAGGAACAGGATCAGAAGTGACACCGTTTGCTGTAATAACAGATGATTCAACAGGAGTTAAATATCCGTTAGCAGATTATGAAATCACACCAACTGTAGCTATTGTAGATCCTGAACTTATGCTATCAATGCCAGCGGGATTAACAGCAGCATCTGGAATAGATGTAGTGACTCATGCAATAGAAGCATATGTTTCTATAATGGCGTCTGAATTTACAAATCCTTTAGCTTTAGAGGCTACAAGACTATCTTTTAAATATTTACCTGAATCAGTAAAAGGAGGAGCAACAGCAATAAAAGCTAAAGAAAAAATGGCAAATGCTTCTTGCATGGCTGGAATGGCTTTTTCAAACGCTTTCTTAGGAATATGTCACTCAATGGCTCATAAATTAGGAGCAGCATTCCACATACCACACGGAACAGCTAATGCTTTACTTTTAGATGAAGTTATAAGGTTTAATGCAACAGATAGACCAGCTAAAATGGCCGGATTTGCACAATATAAATATCCTCACGCTAAAGAAAGTTATGCTAAATTAGCGGATTATTTAGGATTTACAACTGGAAAAGAAAGCCCAGAAGAGAAGGCGAAATTACTTAGAAAAAAAATATCGGAGTTAAAAACCGAGATTGGAATAAAGCCAACAATTGCGGATTATGGAATAACAGAGCATGAATTTTTATTGAAATTGGATCAAATGGTTGAAGATGCTTTTGATGACCAGTGTACAGGAGCAAACCCAAGATACCCATTGATGAGTGATTTAAAAGAGATGTATCTAAGAGCTTATTATGGGCCAGAAAAATATATAGATATGCAAAAAAAGAAAGAAAAAACTACAAAAAAATCAAAGTAGTTACATTGAATGAGCCACCTTAATTAAATTTAGTCGTATAAAAAGAACAAAACCTCCCTGCCAGGAGGTTTTGTTCTTTTTATTTTACTCTTCTCCAAGTTTGCTTTGAACCAATGAAACCAGACTTATCAATACTTCCCTTAACTGATAAAGTATTGATGTTTTTAAAGGAGATAGAGCAGTGATAAATTTTACCATTTTCTGGATTATAGATAAATCCATTCTCGAAAACGTTTTTATCAGGATTGTAAGTGAAATTACTAACGAAATCTATTCCTACAAGTGGTCTTGTTTTTAAAGAGTTGTCAGGATTGGAAAAATCTAACTTTTCCTTTCCTTCAAATTTATGCCCTTTCTCATATATAGGAATTGTAAGTTGCTTTATCTTACCAAAATATAGGTTGTTTTCTTTATAGAATTCAACAATTATCTGGTTACCATTTTTTGCTTTCTCGGTAATCCATTTTCCAAGGATGTCATTTTCTGTAGAAAAAGAGAGTGTTGAAATGAAAAAAGATAAGAAAAAAATAAGTTTATTCATGTAGATCCTCCTAAAAAAAATAATAATATTATATTATAACAGGTGTAATATTAAAAATCAATACTGAAAAAAAAGTACAAAATAAAAATAATTTTTCTTTTTATATTAATAATAAAAAAAATTTATTTTTTAAATGTACTTCATTCATTAAATAAATTTGATTTGTACGACATAAAAGGTTATATTCTATTAACAATATTAAATTATTAAAACTAAAAAATAAAAATAGGGGGAGCAAAATGAAGAAAAGTTTACTATTAATGAGTGCTTTAATAACTTTTTTGGGAATGAATTTAGAGGCTAAAGCCGATAAGAATGTTTTGGTTATAGCTCAAGGGGCGGATGCAAAACTTCTAGATCCACATGGAACAAATGATCAACCATCTTCAAGAGTAGCTGGACAAATTTATGATTCTTTAGTTAAACAGGATTTAAATATGAATATAATACCAGGTCTTGCAGAGAGTTGGACACAGATTGATGAAACGACAACAGAATTTAAATTGAGAAAAGGTGTAAAGTTTCATAATGGAGAGAATCTTTCAGCTGATGATGTGAAATTCACTTTGGATAGAATGAAAAATTCACCGGCAGTATCACATATCATCGGAGCGATAGAAAGCGTTGAAGTTGTGGATGACAACACTGTTAGAATAAAAACAACTAAGCCTTTTGGAGCGTTATTAAGTCATCTTGCACATACAGCTACTTCAATTTTAAATAGAGAGGCCGTTGAAAAAGCGGGTGGAAGTTATGGACAAAATCCGGTGGGAACAGGACCATATAAATTTGTAAACTGGCAGGCCGGTGATAGAATAACTTTGGTGGCCAATTCAGACTACTATATGGGTAAAGCTCCGACAGAAAAAGTAATATTTAGAAGTGTTGTAGAAGGAACTAATAGAACTATTGGTTTAGAAACAGGAGAGATTGATATAGCTTATGATTTAGAACCTATAGATAAGATGATGGTAGAAGGAAATGACAGTTTAGATTTTGTTGAAGAGCCTTCACTATCTATGACATACTTAGGATTTAATGTGAATAAGGCACCGCTAGATAATAAAAAAGTGAGACAGGCCATATCTTATGCTATAAATGTACCGGATATAATTGACGCTGCATATCAAGGATCAGCAACAAAAGCAAGTTCACCAATAGGTCCAAAAGTATTTGGATATAATCCGAATGCAAAATCTTATGAATATAATCCCGAAAAAGCAAAGGAGTTGTTAAAAGAAGCTGGTTTTCCTAATGGAGTTAAATTGAAAATATGGATAAATGATAATCCAGTGAGAAGAGATATAGCTGTGATTTTACAAGATCAATTAAAGCAAGTTGGAATAGATGTAACAATTGAAACTTTAGAGTGGGGAGCTTATTTAGAAGGAACAGCTAGAGGAGAACACGATATGTTTATTTTGGGATGGGTTTCTGTAACTGGAGATGCTGATTATGGTTTAGAGCCTTTATTTAATTCAGCTAACCAAGGTGGTGCAGGGAATAGATCATTCTATTCAAATCCTAAAGTTGATGAACTTTTATCAAAAGCTAAAAACTCAACAAATGCGGATGAAAGAAAAAAATATTACTATGAGGTTCAAGAGTTGATTCAGGAGGAAGTACCTGTATTTACGATAGCTTATACATCTCAAAATATCGGAAAGCAAAAGACTGTAGAAGGATTTAATATGCACCCAGCGGGGCATCATAAAATCTATGGAACTTACAAGACAAAATAAATTTAATTTAGAGAGGAAGCCAAAAAGGTTTCCTCTCTAATGTTAAGGGAAGTATAAAAAAGGGGGCTACAGAATGTATAAATATGTAATAAAAAGAATACTATTATTGATTCCGGTTTTATTAGGAGTATCGTTTTTAGTATTTACAATTATGTCATTTACACCAGGAGATCCAGCACAACTTATTTTGGGAGAAAGTGCACCAAGAGAAGCGGTAGCTCAATTAAGAATGGAGATGGGATTGAATGATTCATTTTTTGTTCAATACTTCAGGTTTGTGAAAAATGCAGTTGTAGGAGATTTTGGGCAATCATATACAACTGGAAGAGAAGTTTTTGGAGAAATTTTTTCTAGATTTCCAAATACGTTAATATTGGCAGTTTTAGGAATAATTATAGCTGTTTGCATAGGAATTCCTCTGGGGATAATATCGGCGACTAGACAATATACACTTATTGATAGTGTGAGTATGATAGGAGCTTTATTAGGGGTATCAATGCCAGTTTTTTGGTTAGGATTAATGCTTATATTGACATTTTCTGTTAATTTAAGATGGTTACCTTCTGGAGGGTTTGATGGGTTAAAAAGTTTAATTTTGCCATCGATAACTTTAGGGGTAGGATCTGCAGCCATAATTACTCGTATGACTCGTTCTTCAATGTTAGAAGTAATAAGACAAGATTATATCAGAACAGCAAGAGCTAAAGGGGTAGCGGAAAAAGTAGTGATAAATAGACATGCATTAAAAAATGCTTTGATACCTGTAATAACAGTTGTTGGACTTCAGTTTGGAGGACTTCTAGGTGGAGCTGTTTTAACAGAATCGGTTTATTCGTGGCCTGGGGTAGGAAGAATGATGGTAGATGCTATCAGACAAAAGGATACACCTACAGTTTTAGCGTCTGTACTCTTCTTGGCAGTGACATTTAGTATTGTAAATCTAGCAGTAGATATATTGTATGCTTATGTTGATCCGAGAATAAAATCGCAATACAAATAGAGGGGTGAATGTCGTGTCTACAGTAAAAAATGAAAATATTGGAAAGAAAAGAAGCCAAATGGCAGAACTTTGGAAAAATTTAAAAAAGAATAAGATGGCCATTTTCGGTTTAGGAATACTTGTAGTTATAATATTATTGGCAGTGTTTGCTGATCAAATAGCAAATTATGACCAAGTTGTAATAAAACAAAATCTAAAATTTAGATTAAAACCACCATCGGCACAACACTGGTTAGGAACAGATGAATTTGGAAGAGATATTTTTGCAAGACTTATACATGGTGCAAGAGTGTCTTTAAAGGTTGGAGTTTTAGCAGTGGGAATTGCAGTAGTAATAGGTGGGTTTTTAGGTGCAATAGCGGGTTATTATGGTGGGAAGTTAGATAATATAATTATGAGGATAATGGATATTTTCTTAGCTGTACCGAGTATCCTTCTAGCGATAGCGATTGTCTCTGCATTGGGACCAAATTTAGTGAATTTAATGGTTGCAATAAGTATTTCATCAATACCAAGATACGCTAGAATAGTAAGAGCTTCAGTTTTATCAATAAGAGACCAAGAGTTTGTGGAGGCAGCAAAAGCAATCGGAGCTAGTGATGCTAGAATAATATTGAGACATATAATACCGAATTCTCTTGCGCCGGTAATTGTTCAGGGAACTTTAGGTGTGGCTGGTGCGATTTTATCAACCGCGGGATTAAGTTTTATTGGTCTTGGAATCCAACCGCCTGCTCCAGAATGGGGATCGATGCTTTCAGGTGGAAGACAGTATTTAAGATATGCTTGGTGGGTTACAACTTTTCCAGGAGTTTCAATAATGATAACTATACTTTCATTGAATCTTTTAGGGGATGGACTTAGAGATGCATTAGATCCAAGATTAAAACAATAATTTACTTTGGGGAGAGGACGCTATGAAAGAAAAATTACTTAATATAAAAAACTTATCAATAAATTATACAACTGATGAAGAGAAAGTCATGGCAGTAAATGATTTAGAAATAGAACTTAGCGAAGGAGAAACACTGGGGCTTGTAGGGGAGACCGGTGCAGGAAAGACAACGACCGCTTTAGGAATAATGAGATTAGTTCCAAATCCACCTGGAAAAATAGTGTCTGGAGAGATCATTTTTCAAGGAAGAAATTTATTGACAGTTTCAGAAGAGGATATGAGAGCTATAAGAGGAAGACAAATAAGTATGATTTTCCAAGATCCGATGACATCTTTAAACCCGGTTCTAACAGTGGGAGAGCAAATTGCCGAAGTTATCCAAATTCATGAAAAATTATCTCAAAAAGATTCGCTTGAAAAAGCTAGTGAAATGTTAGAGCTAGTTGGAATTCCAGGGAATAGATTGAATGATTATCCGCATCAATTTTCTGGCGGAATGAAGCAAAGAGTTGTTATAGCTATTGCTCTAGCTTGTAATCCAAAACTTCTTATAGCAGATGAACCGACAACAGCGTTAGATGTTACAATTCAAGCTCAAGTTTTAGATTTGATGAATAATTTGAAAGAAAAATTAAAAACATCGATGTTGCTTATAACTCATGATTTAGGTGTCGTAGCTCAAGTTTGTGATAAGGTTGCTATAATGTATGCAGGAGAGATAGTGGAGTCAGGAACTTTATATGATATTTTCGAAAGACCGAAACATCCGTATACACATGGGTTATTTGATTCAATTCCAAATTTAGATGAGGAAGTTACAAGGTTAAGACCAATTAAGGGACTTATGCCAGATCCAACAAATTTACCATCGGGATGTAGGTTCCATCCAAGATGCCCTCATGCACAGGATTTATGTAGTTCAGTATCTCCAAAAGTTACAACAATAGATGGACACAAAGTAAAATGTTTAGCATACGAGGGAATAATAGAAGTTCCAGAGTTACAGGAGGGAAGAAATGGCAGATAAAATACTAGAAGTGAAGAACCTAAAGAAATACTTTAATACTCCTAAGGGACTTTTACATGCCGTTGACGGAGTTAATTTTTCAATTGAAAGAGGAAAAACATTAGGAGTTGTAGGAGAATCGGGTTGTGGAAAGTCTACAACTGGAAGAGTTGTTTTAAGACTACTAGAAGCAACAGATGGAGAAGTATATTTCGAAGGAAGAAATATAAGAGAATGCAATAAAGATGAGATGGTCAAGTTAAGAGAGGAGATGCAAATAATATTTCAAGATCCATACGCATCTTTAAATCCGAGAATGACTATAAGTGAAATTATAGCTGAGCCACTAATAATACATAAGAAATGTAAAAATAAAGAGGAGTTACAGGAAAAGGTTTCTAATTTGATGGAAATAGTAGGATTGGGTGCTAGACTTATGAATACATATCCACATGAATTAGATGGTGGAAGAAGACAAAGAATAGGAATAGCAAGAGCACTGGCTTTAAATCCAAAATTTATAGTTTGTGATGAACCAGTTTCTGCTTTAGATGTTTCTATACAGGCGCAAGTGTTAAATCTAATGAAGGACTTACAGGAGGAGTTTGGGTTGACATATATGTTTATCACACATGATTTGTCAGTGGTTAAACATTTTTCTGATGACATAGCAGTGATGTATTTGGGAGAATTGGTAGAAAAAGCTCCAGCAAAAGAGCTGTTTAAAAATCCAGTTCATCCGTATACAAAAGCTTTATTATCTGCAATCCCAGTCCCAAGTTTAAAACATAAAATGAGTAGAGAGAGACTAAAGGGAGAGATTACATCTCCAATTGATCCTGGAGTAGGTTGTAGGTTTAGAAAAAGATGTCCATTAGCAACACCTGAATGTGCGACATCGACACCAATTTTAAAAGAGATATCTCCAGACCATTTTTATGCTTGTCATTTAGTGGGAAAAGATGAAAAAAAATCTGAACAATAAAAAGGATAACTCTAAATTAGTTTAAATAACTAGTTTAGAGTTTGTTTTTTTAGGAGGTGCTTTATGGAAAAATTTGACAGTAGAAAATATTTATTGACAGCAAAATTAATTCTTTTAAAAGCAGTAAACGATATTTATCCAGAATACAATATAGTTTTAAGAAATTCTTTGAATAATGGCGTGTATATCACAGTAGCTAACAAAGGAAATGTTTCTGAAGAGGAGATTGGAAAAATAAAAAAAAGAATGGATGAGTTAGTTCGGAAAAAATTACCAATAAAGAAAGCTCATTTTGATTCGGAACAGATAACGAAAAAACATTTGGAAAATGTGAGAAAAGATTTGAAAGAGCTTTTGGAAACAACAGGAATAATATCCTTTTTTGTATATGAATTAGAAGGATACAGAACATATTTTATAGAGGAATTATATGAAAATACGTCGTGTATAGATATGTATGAAATATATTCTTACGATGAAGGGTTTATATTTAAAACTCCAAAAGAAATTAAAGGTATAATACAGATTCCACGAATGATTGATGATAAAAAGTTAGCAAAAGTTTATAAAGAAAGTACAAAATGGAACGATATTATGAATGTTTCATGCTTGGGAAGTTTGAATAGAATTAATCTGGAAGGAGACGTAGTAGAACTGATAAGAGTGAATGAAGCTTTACACAATAAAAAAATTGCTAAAATTGCTGAAAAAATAATTGAAGACAAGGATATAAAGATTGTCACAATTGCAGGACCAAGTTCTTCAGGAAAAACAACATTTAGCAATAGGTTAAAACTTCAACTACTAGCTTCTGAATTAAAACCAGAGGTTATTTCATTGGACGATTATTATCTTCCAAGATGTGACATTCCTCTAGATGATGAGGGGAAAAAAGATTTTGAGAGCATTAAAGCCTTAGATACACAACTGTTAAATCAAAATTTAAAAAATCTTCTTTTGGGAGAGGAGGTTGAAATTCCAAGATATGATTTTAATACAGGGACTAGAAAAGAAAAAGCAGTTTCTATGAAACTTTCAGAAAATGGTATTGTGATAATAGAGGGAATCCATGGATTGAATGATTCTTTATTGGAAGGAATATCTCTAAGTCATGTTTCAAAAATTTATATCAGTTGTTTAACACAATTGAATATTGACTCTCATAATAGAGTAAAAACAAGTATGGTTAGGAAATTGCGAAGAATTGTTAGAGACAGTATTTCAAGAAATTTTAATGCAGAGGAAACTTTGGAGATGTGGGATAGGGTTAGGAGGGGTGAAAGTAAAAATATCTTTCCTTATCAAGAGAACGCGGATATTATCTTTGATACAAGTTTAGCATATGAGATAGGGGTTTTAAAACCAGCTGTGGAAAGAGAACTTATAAAAATAAAAATGGAAAGCCCACACTATCAAGAGGCTCGTAAGCTATTACGAATTTTAAGTTATTTTACAGTGATATCAGATAGATATGTGCCGGATGAATCTATATTGAAGGAGTTTACAGGCGGAAGTTATTTTTATAACTATTAAAAAATAAGCACCCTCAAAGGGTGCTTAAATATTTTTTTGGAGATATATTATTTTATCAGCAATTGCAAGAGCTCTTTTGTGTTCATAGACGTTATGGACTCTAATTATTTTAACACCTTTAGATATACCTAAAATATTCACAGCTATAGTTCCTTCAACTCTTTCATCGGGAGTAAGGTTTAAATCTTTTCCGATGAAGCCTTTTTTTGAGACTCCTAAAAGAAGAGGGGCTATTTGAGTTAATTCATCCAATCTATTTATAACTTCTATATTTTCAGAATAACCTTTTCCAAATCCTATACCGGGATCTATAATTATTTTATTTCTATCAAGTCCATTTCTTTCGGCTATTTGAAAAGTTTTCTTAAAAAATTGTTTGATACAAAGAATAATATCTTCGGAGTACTCCTTTGTATCTTGATTGTGCATTGCAACAACAATAGCATTGTGTTTAGCTGCAACTTTAGCCATCTCCCCATTATCCTTTTGTAATCCCCACACATCATTTATTATATGAGCTCCAGCTTGAAGGGCAGCGTCGGCAACTTCATACCTATATGTATCTATAGATATTATACAATCCAGTTCTTTAGAAATTTTTTCTATAACAGGGATAACTCTTCTTAACTCTTCTTCCAATGGAATTTCTTTATGTCCTGGACGAGTAGATTGCCCACCGATATCTAGGATGTCAGCACCTTGAGCTACGAGAAGTTTTGCTTGATTCAGAGCGCTGTCGACAGAATTGAATTGACCACCATCGGAGAAGGAATCTGGAGTGACGTTTAAAATCCCCATAATTAGAGTGGAATTACCAAATTTCATAAACCCTCCTTTTTATCAAGAATTCTTTTCAGTGTTGTGATTGTTTTTCTTTCAAGAGGATGAACAATATTTGGTGCAATTTCACTTAGTGGGTCTAATACGAAAGATCTTTCGCACATCCAAGGGTGAGGAATAGCAAGATTATTATCCTCTATAACTTCGCTATTAAAAAGTAAAATATCTAAATCAATCAATCGTGGTCCCCATTTAATATCTCGTATTCTCCCCATATTTTTCTCGATTTGAAGAAGGTTTTCAAGAAGCTCTTGTGGAGTCGAAAGAGTTTCAACTTCAAGACAAGCATTTAAAAAATTATTTTGTTCTATATCGCCAAAAGGTTCAGTTTCAAGAAAAGAACTTATATTAGATACTCTTGTAAAGTTAAGGGCATCAATCTGAGATATGGCGCTGTTTAGATTGTCATATAGATTTCCAATATTTGTACCAATTGAAAGGTAGGCCTTATTTCTAGAGCGGTTAGCTTCGACAGCTACATAATCAAAATGTTTTTTTATAGGAGCCCAAGGTTTTTTGATTAAAACTTTAATTTTTTTAATTAAAGGATATTTAATTAAAATTTCTTGAGCGATGCTTTCTGCTAAAGCTTCAATAAGATCAAAAGATTTAGAGAAAAAAATTTTTTCGACATCTTCTGATACAAATCCATAGTGAGTGGAATGAGTTAAGTCATCTCCTAAACCAGCTTTTCTAGTACATGTTTCCATCTCTAAGGAGATAGAAAATTTTTGTTGTAAAAATTTTTCTTCTGGAAACACACCATGGTTTCCAATAAATTCTAAATTACTTATATAAATTTTATCCATAGTAAAGATCTCCTTATTTTATAAGATTAATAAATTCAGTTTTAAGATGTGGATGTGTGTTAAAAACACCTCGCGAAGCAGTTGTAATAACTTTAGAACCAAGAGCTTTAACTCCTCTCATGGTCATGCATGTATGCTCAGCCTCTACAACAACGTAGACACCTTGACAGTTAAGAGCTTGAAAGATACAGTCAGCTATTTCACTACAGAGTCTTTCTTGGAGTTGTGGACGCTTTGAAAAAGCTTCGATAACTTTAATAATATCACCAAATCCAACAATTTTTCCATCTGGAATATATCCAAGAGATATCTTCCCAAAAAAAGGTAAAAAGTGATGTTCACACATTGAATAAAAAGAGATATCCTTTTCAAGGACTAAGTCATTGGTTAGAACTGGAAAAGTTCTCTTTAAAAAAATATGTGGATTTATAGAAAGTCCTGAAAAAAATTCTTTATAAAAGGTTTCAATTCTTTCCGGTGTATTTTCGATAACTTCTTCTGAAATAAGCTTTGTTTCTTGATTTATTTCTAGTATTATATTTCTGATATGATCTTTTAAATTCATTAGTTCACCTCATATAATTATGGTATGTTTTAATTATAGCATATTATGAAAGTTAAAAAAAAGTTAAACTTTTGTAAAGAAAAAATGCTTGACAAACTTTGTGGAAATAGATATAATAAATTGGTGATATTATGGAATTGAATGAGATGTTAGAAGTCTCTATCCTACTTGACTATTATAAGAATCTTTTAAGTGATAGACAGAAAAAGTATTTGTTAGAGCACTTCGAGGATGACTTTTCTCTAAGTGAAATTGGGAAAAGATACAATGTTAGTAGGCAAGCTGTCTATGATAACATAAAAAGAGGAATAAAAATTTTAAGAGACTATGAAGAGAAAATAGGTTTTCATAAAAGAGATGTGGAGCTACTTTCAGAGTTGGAAGATTTAAAAAAGAATTTTACAAAAAAAAAGCTGGAAGAGATCATAGAAAAAAACTTTTAGTAGGGGTGGCCATGTTAGAAAATTTAGGGAATAGATTCCAAGACATAATGAAAAAAGTAAGAGGTCATGGAAAACTAAGCGAAAGTAATATAAAAGAGGCTTTACGTGAAGTTAGAATGTCTTTACTAGAGGCCGATGTAAACTATAAAGTGGTTAAAGATTTTGTTGCTAAAATACAAGAAAAAGCTATTGGTGCAGATGTTTTAACTGGAATTAATCCAGGGCAGCAGTTTGTGAAAATAGTAAATGATGAATTGATTGAGCTTTTAGGTGGAACTAATTCAAGGCTTACAAAAAGTGTTAAAAATCCAACTGTTATAATGTTAGCAGGGCTTCAAGGAGCAGGAAAAACAACTTTTGCAGCTAAATTGGCGAATTATTTGAAAAAACAAGGTGAAAAGTTATTCCTAATAGGAGCGGATGTATATAGACCTGCAGCAATGAAGCAGTTAGAAGTTTTAGCACAACAGATAGGTGTAGATGTTTACTTTGAACTAGGAAGTAATGATGCAGTTGGAATATGTGAAAGAGGGCTTCAAAGAGCTAAAGATGTCGGAGCGACGTATTTAATAATAGATACGGCGGGAAGATTACATATAGATGAGAAACTGATGGAAGAGCTAAAAGAGGTTAAAAAAATTGTTAGACCTCAAGAAATTCTTTTAGTGGTGGATGCAATGATAGGACAAGATGCAGTAAATTTAGCACAATCATTTAATAGTGCTCTAAGTATAGACGGCATTGTGTTGACTAAATTTGATGGTGATACAAGAGGAGGAGCAGCTCTTTCTATAAAATCTGTAGTTGGAAAGCCAATAAAATTTGTTGGAACCGGTGAGAAGATAGAGGATTTAGAACTGTTTCATCCGGAGAGATTAGCTTCTAGAATTCTTGGTATGGGAGATGTTGTCTCTTTAGTTGAGAAAGCTCAAGAAGCGATAGGGGAAGACGATGCTAAGTCTTTAGAAGAGAAAATAAGAACTCAAAAATTTGATTTAGATGATTTCTTAAAACAACTTCAAAATATAAAAAAATTAGGATCTTTAGGAAGCATCTTGAAAATGATTCCGGGTATGGGTCAAATAGGTGATTTAGCACCAGCTGAAAAAGAGATGAAAAAAGTTGAGGCAATAATTCAATCGATGACTAAAGAAGAAAGAAAAAAACCAGAAATCTTAAAGGCAAATCGAAAATTAAGAATTGCTAAAGGTAGTGGTACTCAAGTTTCTGACATCAATAAGCTATTAAAGCAGTTTGAACAAATGAGAGAGATGATGAAAATGTTTTCAACAGGAAAATTCCCACAATTGCCTGGAATGGGCGGTAAAAAAGGTGGAATGAAATTTCCTTTTTAAATAAAAAATAAACCAAAAAATCAAAATAGATATATAAAGGAGAAGTGATTTTAAATGTTAAAATTAAGATTAACTAGAATGGGAAGCAAGAAGAGACCTGTATACAGAATAGCAGCTATGGAAGCTTTATCAAGAAGAGATGGAAAAGCGGTAGCTTACTTAGGAAACTACTTTCCATTAGAAGATGGAAAAGTAACTCTTAAAGAAGAGGAAATTGTGAAATTCCTTATGAACGGAGCACAACCTACAAGAACAGTAAAGTCTTTATTAGACAAATCTGGAGTTTGGGCAAAGTTCGAAGCTGCAAAGAAAAACTAGTTGCATAAAGAATTGGGTGCCTAATAAAGGCACCTTTTTTTCTGTTTGTGTTAGACAATGATTATTAAAATATGGTATAATACAAGGTAAATTCGATTACGAAAAGGAGATAGAATATGGATATGCTCTTTAAAAGAATTGCTAAAGAAATGGGTGTTAGAGTAGAACAAGTATCAAATACGATAAAACTCTTAGATGAGGGTTCAACAGTACCATTTATAGCAAGATACAGAAAAGAAGTTACTGAAAATTTAGATGAAACAAACATTTTAAAAATATCAGAGATGATAAATTATTTGAGAAATTTAGAGATTAGAAAAGAAGAGGTTATCAGGTTAATAGGGGAGCAAGATAAATTAACTGAAGAGCTTCAAAAACAAATTTTAGCTGCTGAAAAACTTCAAGTGGTTGAAGATTTATATTTTCCATACAAAAAGAAAAGAAAAACAAAAGCTGATGTGGCTAAGGAACAGGGATTAGAGCCATTAGCTGAAAAAATTTATCAATTGAAGAGTATAGATGAGTTAGAAAAAGAGGCAGAAAATTTTTTAACCGAAGAGGTAGAAAATATTGGAAAAGCTTTAGAAGGAGCAAGATTAATAGTTGCTCAAAACTTATCAGAAACTCCAGAGTATAGAGAAAGAATAAGAGAAGAGATGCTAAAAAAAGCTTCGATTCAGTCTAAAAAAAGTAAAAAAGCGGAAGAGTTGGACCAGAAGTTAATATATAAAGATTATTATGAATATATAGAGCCAATATCAAAAGCGCTTTCTCATAGAATTTTAGCTTTAAATAGAGGAGAAAATGAAGGGATATTATTAGTCTCATTAATTTTTCAAGAGTTAGATAGAGAAAATATTGAAAGATATCTTTTGAAGGAATTTAATAATAAAGAGCTTAAGGCAATACATGCTGAAATTATTAAAGACTCTTTAGACCGATTGATTTTACCTTCTATTGAAAGAGAAGTTAGAAATATTTTGACAGAAAAATCTGAGGATGAAGCTATAGTGATTTTTAAAGAGAATTTAAAAAATCTATTGATGCAGCCACCTCTAGATGAAAAAAATATACTCGCTTTGGATCCTGGATATAGAACAGGTTGTAAAGTTGCAGTTATAGATAAAAATGGATTTTTTAGAGAAAATACAGTTTTTTATCTAGTGAAAGCTATGCATCACGAGAATCAATTGAAGGATGCAGAAAAAAAGATGGTTGATTTAATAGAAAGATATTCTGTGGATATAGTTGTTATTGGGAATGGAACAGCATCTAGAGAGACGGAAAGCTTTGTAGCTGATGTGTTAAAAAAAGTAAAAAAAGATGTGAAATATATTATTGGTAATGAAGCAGGAGCTTCAATCTATTCAGCATCTAAAATAGCGGTGGAGGAGTTTCCAGAGTTAGATGTAACTGTAAGAGGAGCTATCTCTATTGGAAGAAGAATCCAAGACCCACTTGCTGAGTTGGTAAAAATAGATCCTAAATCGATTGGTGTTGGAATGTATCAACATGATGTGAATCAAAAAAGATTGGATCAATCTTTAGCTGAGGTAATAGAACTTGTTGTAAATAGTGTTGGAGTAAATCTTAACACAGCTTCTTGGGCATTACTCTCTTATGTATCAGGGATTAAAAAGACTGTCGCAAAGAATATTGTAGAATACAGAAAAGAGAATGGGAATTTTAAAAATAGAAAAGAACTTTTAAAAATTAAAGGTTTAGGTGCAAAAGCATATGAGCAAATGGCTGGATTTTTGATAATATTGGATGGAGAAAACACATTGGATAATACAACAATTCATCCGGAGTCTTATAAAATAGCTGAACAAGTTTTAAAATCAGTAGGACTTTCTTTAAAAAGTTATGAACATGATTTGAAAGGCTCAAAAGACATTTTGAAAAGTTTTAATCCAGATAAATTTTCTTATGAAAATGGATTCGGAACTGAAACAGTTAAAGATATCTATGAATCTTTAATAAAGGAGAGGCGTGATCCAAGAGAAAGTATTCAAAAGCCTCTTTTAAAATCAGATATATTAAATATAGAAAATCTTCAGCCAGGAATGGAATTGGAGGGGACAGTAAGAAATGTTATTAAGTTTGGAGCTTTTATAGATATAGGCTTAAAAAATGACGCTTTACTTCATATTTCTGAAATTTCAGATAAATTTATTGATGATCCTAGTAAGGTACTTTCTGTTGGACAGATAATAAAAGTAAAAATAAAGGATATCGATAAAGAGAGGGAAAGAGTAGGACTAACTAAAAAGGGGCTTTAGAGGATGAGAATAAGAAAGGATTCATTGTTAGTAAAAATAATTTTTTACAATGATATAGCAATATTTTTGACCTCAATTTTAATTGCAATGGTTGTGATAATAACCTCTTTTCAAGATATGGAACAAAGAATAGAAGATACTACAAGAAATAAGCTTAATTTATTAATAGGGAACTATAAATCGTATTTTGGTGAGATTAGAAATGACGTTTATAAAGAGATAGGCAAACACAGAATTAGTGATGGAAATCAAAAAGTAGCCGAAACGTTAAAATATAATCTATTAAAAGATGATTTCAAAAACTATTATAATGCTGTAGTTAGTATTCTCTCTTCAGATGGACTTCTTTTAGGTGAATATGGAAATGAAGGAGATTTAGGGACATTAACGGGAGAAAATATTCATATACTTTTAGAAAATGCTAAGAAAAAAGAGTTTGAACAAACGGGGTATTACTTGGCAGATATTAAAGGTAGAATATACTCTAGAATTGTAATACCGTATGGTAACGAGAGTACCACATATTATGTGGTGGTGTCTACTCCTATAAATGAAGATTTTTTAAAATCTTTAAAAGAGGGACTGGATTTGACATCAAAAGATAAAATTTTATTTTTATTAAATAACTCAGCAGAAAAAGAGATACATGCTAAAAGTTTTTTTTCACCTAAAACATACAAAGAGATAAGTAAGAAAGATTATAGAAATTATTATTTGAACAAAAAAATTGGAGGATTATCATATTATTTAGGAGTTTATAATTTAATAGGTTATAATGATAATTATTTGGGAAGTTTTATCATAGCTTTATCAAAAGAAAAAGTTACTGAAGAAAAATTGATGACATCAATATATATTGGGATTTTAGTTCTTTTTATAATGATTTTAAGCTCAACAATTTCAAATAAAGTTTTTAGAAAACTACTACTACCTCTTAGTGAGATCGCTGATTTAGCTGATCAGATTTCCAATGGAGAAAAAGTTGATGAGATAAAAATAGCAGGTCAAGGAGAGGTGAGGACTTTACTGGTATCTTTTAAAGAGATGGTAGAAAAACTTAATATAGCTCAAGAGGATCTGACAATTCAAAATAAAGAGTTAGTAAGAAACATTGAAAGAATTGAAGCAATCGACAAACTTTTAATGGGAATAAATATAGAAAAAGATACGCTTGAAACAATAAAAAAATTAGTTTCAGGATTCACATCAGAAGTTGGGTTGGGTTACAGTCGAGCGATGTACTTTAGATATAGTCGTGAAAATGATTATCTAATAGGAGAGGAAATTTCTATAAATAGAACTTTAAGTGAAGATAGTAAAAAAGGATTTAAATTTCAAGTTAAAAATTTAAAAGAGTTAGTGCTATTTACAAAAGTCCCGATAAATGACGAGAATCTTTTAGCGAGATCTTTTAAAGAACAAAAGATTATATATAAAAATGATACAGGGTATAAATATGATTTAGGAAATGATCTTTTAAAAGCGATAGGACTTAAAAACTTTTTTATTTTTCCAATACATGGAGCAGGTAAGTTTTCAGGGGTTATTGTTGTAGATAATTATACGAAAGATATAAGAATAAATCAAGAAGAGTTGGAGCTTTTAAATTTGTTAGCTATAAACTTTTCAATAGGAATAAATAATAAAGAAACAACAGTGGATACTCTAGAAAGTCAAAGGGTTTTAACAATTGAAAAATTAGCTACAAGATTTTTAAGAATTAGAGGAGAAGTTGTTGAAAAATTATTAAAATGTATAGATTCTGAAAATCCGGGTGAAAGAATAATTGATGAGTTATCTGAAATAAAACCGTATTTAATTAGGATAAAAGAGGATAATGAGTCACTAAAAATTTATTCTGAGCAAAAAGATGGGAAGAAAGAAAGACTTTGTTTAGATAAACTTATTAACGAAATAATAGAAAGCCATAAGAAGAAATTTAGAGGTGAAAATATATCAATTTCATTTTTTAGTGCTACTAATGGAACGATTATAGGCGATAAGGAAAAATTTGAAAAGGTTGTAAATGAACTCTTAGAGAACTCGTACAACGCTCTTTTAAAAAGAAGTCACAACCGAAGAATAAATGTGATTCTTTCTAAGAGAAAGATCAATGAAAAAATTGAATTAAAAATAATTGATAATGGAATAGGGATGTCGGCTAAGCAGTTAGAAGATATATACGAACCATTTATCAGCTATCAACCTCAAACTTTAGGATTAGGTTTATTTTTTATCCATAAAATTATAAAGGATCATGGAGGAGTAATAAAACATTTTTCTGAAGAGGGGAAAAGTACAGAAGTAAAAATAACTTTAAATGCATATAAGGAGGAAGTCTAATGGAAGAAAGAGATTATGGGAAAACGTTGAACCTTCCGAAAACAAGTTTCCAGATGAGAGCAAACTTACCAACGAAGGAACCAAACATTTTAAAAAAATGGAATGATGAGAAAATTTATGAAAGAGGCCTAGAAAAGGGGGACAAGACATTTGTGCTTCATGATGGACCACCATACGCAAACGGTGGGATACATATAGGCCATGCTTTAAATAAAATTTTAAAGGATATTATTTTAAAGTATAAGAGATTATCAGGGTATAAAGTTCCGTACATTCCTGGATGGGATACTCATGGATTACCAATTGAATTAAAAGTAAGTGAAGAGTTAGGATCGAAAATGAAGGAGATGTCAGCGCTTGAAATAAGAGAAAAGTGTGCGGCATATGCTAAAAAATGGGTACAAGTTCAAAAAGAAGGATTCCAAAGATTGGGAATTTTAGGTGAGTGGGATAATCCATACTTAACACTAAATCCAGAGTATGAGGCAAAACAATTAGAGGTATTTGGAGAGCTTTATGAAAATGGGTACGTATTTAAAGGTCTAAAGCCAATTTACTGGTCACCAGTAACAGAAACAGCTCTTGCTGAAGCGGAGATAGAATATAAAAATCACATATCTCCTTCAATATATGTAAGAATGGAAGCTAATAAAGATATAATGGATAAGTTAGGAATGACGGAAACACTATATCTAGTTATTTGGACAACAACTCCTTGGACACTTCCAGCAAATACTGGTATATGTTTAAATGGTGAATTTGAATATGGAGTTTATTCAACAGAAAAAGGGAATTTAATATTAGCTAAAGTTTTAGCAGACAAAGCATTTGCAGATATGGGTATTGAAAATGTTGAGTTGATAAAAGAGTTTGTAGGGTCAGATTTAGAAAATTTAACTTACAAACATCCATTCTTAGATAGAACTGGAAGAGTAGTTTTAGGAACTCATGTAACTGCAGAGGCAGGAACTGGAGTGGTTCATACAGCTCCTGGACATGGTCAAGATGACTATGTTGTTGGAGTGAGATACGGTCTTCCAATAGTTTCGCCAGTAAACAACAAGGGAGTTTTAACAGAGGAAGCAGGGCAATTTGCAGGTTTATTTTATAAGAAGGCAAATAAAGTTATTGCTGAACATCTAAAAGAAACAGGACATCTATTAAGTTATAAAGAGTTTGAGCACTCTTATCCACATGATTGGAGATCAAAAACTCCAGTTATATTCAGAGCGACTGAGCAGTGGTTTATAAGATGTGAAGGTTCTGATTTAAGAGAAAAAGCTTTAAAATCATTAGATGATGTTAAGTTTGTTCCAGAGTGGGGAAAAAATAGAATAGGATCTATGTTAGAGACAAGACCTGACTGGTGTATCTCAAGACAAAGAACATGGGGTGTACCAATTCCAGTGTTCTATAATGAAGTGACAGGAAAAGAGATATTTGAAAGAGAAATTTTAAATAAAGTTATTGAAAGAGTTAAAGAAGAGGGCTCTGGAGCTTGGGTTAAATACTCAGCGGAAGAGTTAATCGGAGAGGAACTTTTAGAAAAATATAACTTAAAAGGATTAGAGTTAAGAAAAGAAACAAATATAATGGATGTATGGTTTGATTCAGGGGTTTCTCATAGATCAGTTCTTGAAACAAGAGAAGGACTTCATAGACCAGCAGATCTGTATCTAGAAGGTTCGGATCAGCACAGAGGATGGTTCCAAACATCATTGTTAACATCTATTGGATCTACAGGAGATGCACCTTTTAAAATGCTATTAACACATGGATTCGTAAATGATGGAGAGGGAAAAAAGATGTCAAAATCTGTTGGGAACGTTGTAGCCCCTCAAGATATAATAAAAGTTTACGGAGCAGATATTTTAAGACTTTGGTGTGCGTCGGTTGATTATAGCGAAGATGTAAAAATATCAGACAACATATTAAAGCAAATGGCAGAAGCTTATAGAAGAGTAAGAAATACAGCTAGATATATTTTAGGAAATTCTTCTGATTTCAATCCAGCAACAGATGCTGTAGCTTATGAAGATCTAATGGAAATTGACAAATGGGCATTAAATAAGTTAGAGAGACTAAAAAGAACAGTGACTGAGTCATATGAAAAATATGAGTTCTATAATCTTTTCCAAGAAATACATTATTTTGCAGGAATAGATATGTCTGCATTCTATTTAGATATAATTAAAGATAGATTATACGCTGAAAAAGCTGATTCAAAAGAAAGAAGAGCAGCTCAAACAGTGATGTCAGAAATCTTAGTGACATTAACAAAAATGGTAACACCTATTCTATCATTTACAGCTGAAGAGATTTGGGATACATTACCAGAAAGCTTAAAAGATTCAGAATCAGTTCTTTTAACAGATTGGTATGAGAATAATGATGAATATTTAAGAAATGACTTAGATACTAAGTGGGAAGAGATTGGAAAAATCAGAAAAGAGATAAATAAAGTTCTAGAGCTAGCAAGACAAGGGGAGAACAAAATAATTGGTAACTCTTTAGATGCTAAAGTAATTTTAAATACAAATGATGAAACACTTAATAAATTCTTAGTAGAGAATAGAAATCTTTTAGAAGAGGCCTTTATAGTATCACAACTAGAGGTTGTTCAATCAAAAGATGAAACATTTATTAAAGGTGAAGAACAAGAAGCTTTATATATAAAAGTAGAACATGCAGATGGAGAAAAGTGTGAAAGATGTTGGAAATATTCAACTGAATTAGGAAGTAATGAAGAACATCCAACAGTTTGTCCTAGATGTACATCGGCACTTATTGATTAATTATATGGAGAGGTGAACTGTGTTATACGTAGCAATGATAATTATATTGGTATTTCTAGATCAACTTTCAAAATATAAGGTAGATAATTGGTTGGTAGAAGGAGAAACTTACCCATTAATTGGGGAGTTTTTCCATCTAACATATGTAAAAAATAGAGGGATTGCTTTTGGAATGTTTCAAGGTAAGCTAGATATTATATCTATTTTAACTATAGCGGTCATTATAGGAGTTGCCATATATTTTTATAAAAACAGAAAGATATTATCTTCTTTAGAAAAATTAGGATACTCATTCATATTAGGTGGTGCGGTAGGAAATATTATAGATAGAGTTTATAGAGGGTTCGTTATAGATATGATTGATTTTAGAGGAATTTGGATCTTTGTATTTAATTTAGCGGATGTTTGGATCAATATAGGAGTTATTCTGATAATACTAGATAGTTTATTGGATAGTAAAAGGAAAAAGAAAAATTAGGAGGAAGTAAAATGACATTTCAAGAGATGATATTTGCTCTTCAACAGTATTGGAGTTCAAAAGGGTGTATCATTGGAAACCCATACGATATAGAGACAGGAGCAGGAACATTTAATCCAAATACATTTTTGATGTCTTTAGGACCAGAGCCATGGAATGTAGCTTATGTAGAGCCTTCAAGAAGACCAAAAGATGGAAGATATGGAGAAAATCCAAATAGAGTTTATCAACACCACCAGTTTCAGGTAATAATGAAACCGTCACCAGACAATATACAAGAGCTATATCTTGAGTCTTTAAGAGTTTTAGGAATAGATCCTTTAAAGCATGATATACGTTTTGTTGAAGATGATTGGGAATCACCAACGTTAGGAGCTTGGGGATTAGGATGGGAAGTATGGTTAGATGGAATGGAAGTGACTCAATTTACATATTTCCAACAAGTTGGAGGATTAGAACTGGAAGTTATTCCTGTGGAAATAACTTATGGATTAGAAAGATTGGCTCTTTATATTCAAAACAAAGAGAACGTTTATGATTTAGAGTGGGCTCCAGGAATAAAATATGGAGATATGAGATACCAGTATGAATATGAAAATTCAAAATATTCTTTTGAAGTAGCAGATTTAGAAAGCCATTTTAGATGGTTTGATGACTATGAAAAGGAAGCGGACAGGGCTTTAAATGAAAATTTGGTTATGCCAGCTTATGATTATGTTTTAAAATGTTCTCACGTATTCAACGTTCTTGACTCAAGAGGGGCAATTTCTACAACAGAGAGAATGGCATATATCTTAAGAGTTAGAAACCTAGCAAAAAGATGTGCAGAAGTATTTGTACAAAACAGAAAAGAACTAGGATATCCTTTGCTAAAAAAGAAGTAAAGGGAAGAAAGAGGAGGAATAGAAAGTGAGATTACTTTTTGAAATAGGGATGGAAGAACTGCCTGCAAGATTCCTTGTTCAAACTCTAAAAGAGATGAAGGGAAATTTAGAAGGTAAGTTAGAAAATAAAAGACTAAAATTTGAAGAAATAAAAACTTTTGGAACGCCAAGAAGACTAGTTATTCTAGTTGAAGGATTGTCAGAAACACAAGAGGATTTAGATATATTAAACATGGGACCTGCAAAGCAAGTAGCTTTTGGAGAAAATGGAGAAATTTCTAGAGCAGGATTAGGTTTTGCCAAATCACAAGGTGTTGAAGCTACGGATTTAGAATTAATAGAAACTCCAAAAGGAGAGTATATAGCTGTAAGAAAATTCTTAAAAGGCGAGAAAACAAAAACTCTTTTATCCGATCTTTTAAAAGAGTTAGTTTTAGAAATAAATTTCCAAAGATCAATGAAATGGGGAGAGAAAAAATTAAGATTTGCTAGACCTATCCAATGGTTTCTAGCTCTTGTTGATTCAGAAGTTGTGAACTTTGAAATTGAAGGAATTAAAAGTGGAAAATCATCTAGAGGACATAGATTCTTTGGATCAAACTTTGAAGTTAATTCAATAGATGAGTACTTTGAAAAAATAAAAGAAAATAATGTGATAATAGGGATTGAAGATAGAAAAACATTGATAAAAAAACTTATTGAGGAAAAATGTCAGGAGCCAAATGAAAGAGTTTTAGTGGATGAAGAGTTACTAAATGAGGTAGCAAATCTTGTTGAATACCCTTATCCAATAGTTGGAAGCTTTAACTCTGATTTCTTAGAGGTTCCTCAAGATGTTTTAATAATATCAATGCAAGTTCATCAAAGATACTTTCCTATATTAGATATGGATGGGAAATTACTACCTAAGTTTGTTGTAATAAGAAATGGAGTGGAAGATTCTGACGATGTTAGAAAGGGAAATGAAAAAGTTCTATCAGCAAGATTAGCAGATGCAAGATTTTTCTATCATGAAGACTTAAAAAAACCATTAGTTGAAAATGTTGAAAAATTAAAACAGGTTGTATTCCAAAAAGATCTAGGAACTATATATAATAAGATTGAAAGAGCTCAAAAAGTTGCTGAATATCTTGTGGATGAGATTGGAATGAATACAAGAAAAGAAACAGTACTAAGAACATTGCTTCTAGCTAAAGCGGATTTAGTATCTAATATGATTGGAGAGAAGGAATTTACTAAACTTCAAGGATTTATGGGTGCGGATTATGCTTTAAAATCTGGAGAGTCAGAATTAGTTGTAAAAGGAATAGAGGAGCACTACTATCCAAGATATCAAGGGGATATTCTTCCTAAAGGTATAGAAGGAATTGTAGCGGGGATTTGTGATAGATTAGATACTCTTTGCGGATGTTTTGGAGTTGGAATTATTCCAAGTGGTTCAAAAGACCCGTTTGCATTAAGAAGAGCAGCTTTAGGAATTGTAAATATTATTTTGGATTCAGAATTAAACATTTCAATAAAATCATTGGTTGAAAAATCTTTGCAAACTTTAGAAGAATCTGGAGTGTTAAAAAGACCAAAGGCTGAAGTTGTAGTTGAAATTATGGAATTCTTTAAACAAAGAGCACTAAATGTATTTACAGAGATGGGATATTCAAAAGATATCGTTTCAGCTGTAGTAGATAAGAATTATGATAATTTAGTGGATACACTTCTTAGAATAAAAGCGGTGGATGAGTTTACAAAGATGGACAGTTTTAATAATTTAGTTTCTTTAATGAAAAGAGTTGGAAATATCTCTAAAGGATTTACAGGAGTTATAATAAATCCAAACTTATTAAAAGAAGAGGTTGAAAAAGATTTATTTAAAAAATCTCAAGAAGTATCTAAAGATGTTGAACTTAAATTAGCGGAAAAAGATTATATAGGATATCTAAATGTGATTTTATCAACAGAAGATATAATAAATAGATATTTTGAAACTATAATGGTTATGGATAAAGATGAAGAGATTAAAAATAATAGATTATCTCAACTTAATTACATAGCAACAATCTTTAATAAGATGGTTAATTTAACACTTATTGAAGAGAAAAAATAAAAAAGATTGACATAATACTATTAAAATAGTATTATGTGAATATAAAAAAACAAATCATCAAGAGAGACTGAGGGACTGGCCCTATGAAGTTTCAGCAACCTACCGTATGGTGTGGTGCTAACTCCAGAAAGATGACTAATAAAGAGCATTTAGCCTTTTATCTTTCTGGATAAAAGGCTTTTTTTATCTCTTTTGATGGTACCAGGAGGAAAAAATGAAAAATTTAACTTACTTTACTTCAGAGTGTGTGTCACCAGGACATCCAGATAAAATAGCAGATCAGATATCTGACGCGGTACTGGATGCTTGTATAAAAAATGATCCCACAGCTAGAGTTGCTTGTGAGGTATTTTGTACAACAGGCCAAGTGGTTGTAGGTGGAGAGATCACAACAACAACATATATAGATATTCAAGATATTGTAAGAAATAAAATAGATGAAATTGGATATAAACAAGGGATGGGATTTGATTCTGATTGTGGTGTCTTAAATGCGATTCATTCTCAATCTCCAGATATAGCTATGGGTGTTGACGTTGGTGGAGCAGGAGATCAAGGGATTATGTTTGGTGGAGCAGTTAAAGAAACACCTGAATTAATGCCATTAGCATTAGTTTTAGCAAGAGAGATAATTGTAAAACTTACAAAAATGACAAGAAGCAAAGAACTGGCATGGGCTAGACCAGACGCAAAGTCACAAGTGACACTTGCATACACTCCAGAAGGAAAGGTTGTTGGAGTAGATACAGTTGTTGTTTCAGTTCAACATAATCCAGATGTAACTCAAGAGCAGATCCATAATGATGTTAAAGAGTTAGTTATAAAACCTGTTTTAGAAACTTATGGATTAAACCCAGAAGATGTTAAGAATTATCATATAAATCCAACTGGAAGATTTGTTATAGGTGGACCGCATGGAGATACAGGATTGACAGGTAGAAAGATAATTGTAGATACTTATGGAGGATTTTTCAGACATGGTGGAGGAGCTTTTTCGGGAAAAGATCCATCTAAAGTTGATAGATCAGCTGCTTATGCAGCAAGATGGGTTGCAAAAAATATTGTGGCGGCAGATTTAGCTGATAAATGTGAAGTACAACTCTCTTATGCTATTGGTGTTGTGGAGCCAACTTCAGTAAAAGTTGAAACTTTTGGAACAGGAAAAGTTGATGAAATAAAGCTAGCGGAAGCAGTTCAAAATATATTTGATCTAACACCAAGAGGTATTGAAAGGGATTTAGAGCTGAGAAGTGGGAACTTTAATTATCAGGATTTAGCAGCTTTTGGGCATATAGGTAGAACAGATTTAGATTTACCATGGGAAAGATTAAATAAAGTAGAAGAGTTGAAAGAATTCTTTAAAAGATAGTACACAAAAGAGGAGGAGTTTTCTTCCTTTTTTTGTATTTAAATGGTAAGCTATAAAAATATAAGAAAAGGAGTGATCTGATATGAAATATTTATTTTTGAACTATCCAAAATGCTCAACATGTGTAAAAGCAAAAAAATGGCTAGAGGAGAATGGAGTTGAATTTGAATCTAGACATATAGTTGAAAATAATCCTACAAAAGAGGAGTTAAAAGAGTATTTGAAAAGGAGCGGACAGCCTATAAAAAAATTCTTTAATACAAGTGGAATCCTTTATAGAGAGATGAATTTAAAAGAAAAAGTTGCTCAAAACAATGAAAATGAACTTTTAGAGATTTTATCTACCAACGGAATGCTTATAAAAAGACCTCTATTAATTGGGGATAATAAAATTTTTATTGGATTTAAAGAAAAAGAGTGGGAAGTTTTAAAAAAATAAGATTGCTTTATATTGGAAAATATGGTACTATAATTAAGTAGCGATAACATAAAATGTTAGCTGCCCCGTTCGTTCAACGGTTAGGACAATAGATTTTCACTCTATAAACAGGGGTTCGATTCCCCTACGGGGTACCATTTGGAAGCATAGCTCAGTTGGGAGAGCACCTGCCTTACAAGCAGGGGGTCACTGGTTCAAGTCCAGTTGTTTCCACCATATAGAAATTTTAAAGCACAGTGATGTGCTTTTTTTATTATTATACTCTGTAGAGAGTTACAGAAAATAAAAAGGGGAGCCATCTTGTGCTCCCCTTTTTACATCTGCTTTTTTAAAAGATTAGTCGTATCCAACTTATATGAATCTTTATTGTTTAAAAAATTGACAACATCTTCAGTTAAATCTACACCGCCATAAACAGTGGCACTTTTTTCAATAACCATCTCTAAATTCTTTTGTTTTCCTATTAAAATAGCAACAGAATCAATTTCAAATTTAATATCGTATATGAAATTTTGTTGTTCTAGTTCAAAATCTTTTTCGGAAGCACCTATTTTGTCTTGGAATTGTTTTTTTAAATCTAAAAGAGTGGTTTTATCAGCTTCAGTGATGTTTTTTTTGGATTTGATTAGTTTTTCTTTTTCTAATAATTCTTGTCTGAGTTGTTCAATTTCATTGTTTAAGCTTATTCTTTTGCTTTCAAGTTTCTCTTCCATTTCAAAACGTTTGTTGTATTGGTTGAATATGTACTCAGAATCAATCACTCCGATATTAATAGCAAATATCGAAGTGGACATGAAAAATAATAGAAATAAAACTTTCATATATTTACCCCTTTTTGTGGAATTTTATTCTTATTATACATTATTTTAAGAATATTTGATATAATATTTAAAAGAAATTAAAAAGAAGGTGGAGATTTGAATAAAAAATTAAAAATATTTTTATTGGTAATACAATTACTTGGGGTAGGGATTTCTTTGTACTTTAAAATTTTCTTACTGACAGTAGCTTTAGTTCTTATTTTGACATTTAATTTATATATTTTTTTTAAATGGAAAAAAATAAAGATGAAGAATAATTTTATATTGAGAACTTTTGTATGTTCAGATATAATTTTATTTTGTTTTTTTATTTTGATGTTTAGAATGATACAAATTCAGTTGTTTGATTCGAAGAATTATAAAGAAGCAATTAAAAGTCAAACAAATATAGTTAAAAATGAAGGTGGGGAAAGAGGTAATATATATGATAACAAAGGGAAAGGGTTAGCATATAGCATAAACATGTATGAGTTAAGTGTGGATCCTAAAAGATTTGTGGAGTCAGAAAAAGGGGATGAAGCTTTAAAAGAGTTGATTAATAAAAAATATATCAAGGGAAATTATAGAGCTCTTTTAAAAAATATAAATAGATTGGGAGAGCAAAAAAGGAGATATAAGAGATTAAATAGGAATATTGATGATGTAGAAAAAAAAGAAGTAGAGGAGATTCTAGAAAAGTATGGAATAAAAGGAAAAAACATTATTTTTTTAGAGATGAGAAAAGAACGACGTTATTATAAGTCGGACATTTATTTTTTCTTGGTTGGAAATATAGGATTTAAAAATGGAACAGAAAAAGAGGGTGTATTTGGAATAGAATATCTGTATGAAAACTATTTAAAAGGTGAAAAGACATCAAAAATAATATCTGGTATTAGAAGTTTAGGTGTTGGTCTTCCAGCATCGGAGGCTAGAACAAAAGTGAATTTAAATGGAATGGATTTACATCTAACTATAGATAACGATTTACAATATATTTTGAACGATGAGGTTGAAAAACAATATAAAAAAACGAATGCAGAAGAAGCATATGCAATAATGATGGATCCTACAACGGGGAAAATACTAGCAACATCATTTTTTAGAAAAAATAAAAAAAATGTGGCTAATCCAATATTTCAATCTCAAATAGAACCGGGATCAGTTTTTAAACCGTTAGTTATTGCGGCAGCATTGAATGAAAAGAAGATATCGAAAAATACAAATTTTGATATTGGAAATGGGACAATAAAAAAATATAATCATACAATAAGAGAAAGTAGTAGAAAAGTAAAAGGCATTTTAAGTACCGAGGATGTTTTGAAAAAATCAAGTAATGTGGGTATGGTTTTAATTGGAGACAGATTTACAAATGAAGAATTTGACAATGTTTTAACAAGTTTTGGTCTGTATGAAAAAACGGATGTCGATTATCCTTATGAAAAAACAGCAAGACATATTTTGCCTAAAAATTGGCATGGATTAAAAAAGAGTACGATGTCTTTTGGACAGGGTATTGCAATAACACCTCTTCAGATGATAACAGCATTTTCAGCAGTAATAAATGGTGGTATTTTATATCAGCCATATTTGGTTGAGAAAATAACTGATCGAGATGGGTTAGTTATTCGTAGAAATCTTCCCATTGAAAAGAGAAGAGTTATAAATCCAAATGTTTCAAAACAAATGAGAGAGATGATGGAGTTGGCAGTTTTAGAAGGGACTGTTGTGAAAGCACAGGTAGAAGGGTATAGAGTTGGTGGAAAAACAGGGACAGCTCAATATAGTGAGAATGGAAGATATGTTAAAAATGAATATTTAGCATCAGTAGTTGGCTTTTTCCCAGTTGAAAAACCTCAATATACTGTCATGGTGGTATTTTTTAAACCTCAAGGGGATGCATGGTATGATAAATCTGGTGGAACAGCTGCGGCTCCAGTATTGGGAGAAATAGTGAAAAGGGTTACTAAGTTAAAGAATATATACTCTCAAAGTATTGAAAATATAAAAGTGCAAGGGAAAAAGCAGAGCTTTAGGAATTTGGAGAATCAAGAAGAGGTTTTAATTATGCCGGATTTAAAAGGGATGAGTGCACGAGAAGTTATTGAAATTTTTAAAGGGAGCAATATAGAATTAGAAATTTTAGGAGTTGGAGTTGTACAGGAGCAATTTCCAGAACCTAAGAAAGAGATATTGGATACGAAAAAAATAAAAATAAAATTAAACTAGGAGAAGTTATGAGATATTATAGTATCTATATAGAGAAGACTAGGGACTTTTATACTTATGCCAGTGATGATGAGAATCTAAAAATAGGGGATAGAGTTTTAGTTTCTTTTAGAAATAAAGAGAGAGTCGGATTGGTTTTGAAGGAGGAGAAAGAACAGGAGTATCTATTTAAAGTTTTAAAAATAAAAAGAGTTTTACATGAGGAACTCTCATTTTCAAGTTTTTTTATAGAACTTTTATTGTGGATAAAGGAGTATTATCTTTCGTCTTTTGATCAAGTTTTTTCAACAGCTGTGCCATCTGGGATAAAAATAAAGTATGAAGATATATATAGGGTTGTTAAAGTGGAGACTTTATTTAATTTAAATCAGGTGTTAGATTATTTTTTTTCCAAGATAAAGGTGAGAAAAAAAACTTTAGTAGATCGATTTGGAAAGGATGAATTTTCATTATTTTTAGAAAAAGGCTATTTGAAAGATTTGGATGGTTGGTATTGCTTAGATGAAGATTTGGATTGTGACAGAGAGGATTTGAAAAAATATTTTGAGCTTAGAAAAGAGGTGGGAAGGCAGACCTTAGAGAAAAAATTTGACAAAAAAGAACTAGATAAAATGGTAAAAAATGGAGAGCTAATCTTTGAAAGAAGAATAAAAAGTTTCGATGACGAAAATCTGAAGAAGTGTTGTGGAACAGAGGAAATCAGTGAGGATACAAAATTAAATTCAGAACAACAAAGGGTAAAAGAAGGAATAGAGAAGTCGAATAAAAAGCACTTTTTAATAAGAGGGGTTACAGGTTCTGGGAAAACTGAAATATATATTCAACTGATAAAAAGAGCTCTAGAGAGAGGTGGAGGATCTATATTTTTAGTTCCAGAAATATCATTGACACCTCAGATGATTCTAAGGTTTAAAAAAGAGTTTGGAGAGAGAGTTGCAATACTACACAGTAGACTTAGTCAAAACGACAGAGCCAAGGAATGGTATAGTATATATACTGGAGATAAACGAGTAGTTTTAGGTGTTAGATCAGCCATTTTTGCCCCAGTTAAAAATTTAGAATATATTGTTATAGATGAAGAGCATGAAAATAGTTATAAGCAAGATAGTAATCCAAGATATAATGCAAAATATGTTGGAATAAAGAGGGCTGAGCTTGAGAATGCTAAAGTTATTTTAGGATCAGCAACTCCGTCTATCGAAAGTTATTATTATGCCAAAAAAGGTATATTTCAATTGTATGAAATAGAGAGTAGATATAAAAATGCAAAACTTCCAGAAATAGAGATTGTCGATATGAAAAAAGAGGAGGATCAATTTTTTAGTGAACAATTATTAATAGAAATAAGAGATGCACTTTTAAAGAAAGAGCAGATAATATTACTTCTTAATAGAAAAGGTTATTCTACTCTGATTCAATGTGAAGAATGTGGCCATATGGAAGAGTGTGAACATTGTTCAATAAAATTAAATTATTACTCAAGTAGTGGAAGTTTAAAATGTAATTATTGTGGTATATCCAAAAAATTTACAGGTCACTGTTCAAAGTGTGGAAGTGATAAACTTTCATTTAGTGGTAGAGGGGTTGAAAGGGTTGAGGAGGAGTTACGAAAAAGATTTCCAGTAAATATAATAAGAGTTGATGGAGAAGTTGCTAAAGAGAAAGATTTTTATGAAAATATGTATAATGATTTTTTGTCAGGAAAGTACGATATTATGATAGGGACACAGATGATTTCAAGAGGACTTCACTTTCCGAATGTGACCGTAGTTGGAGTTATAAATGCGGATACAATAATGAGTATTCCGGATTTTAGATCAGGTGAGAGAACATATCAAATGATTACTCAAGTTGCTGGGAGAGCAGGAAGAGGAGAGAAAAATGGAAAGGTGATAATTCAAACATATCAACCTGAAAACTATGTGATTGAAAAAATTCAAGAAAATAGTTATAAAAATTTTTATGAAAAAGAAATTGAAAAAAGAGAGATACTTTTTTATCCGCCATTTTCAAAAGTTATAAATATAGGAATATCTTCCGAAAAAGAGGTGGGTTTAGAAGAGTATTGCTACGTTGTTTTGAAAGCTATCGAAGATGAGAACATAGAGATTTATGGACCTATGAGATCTCTTGTCTATAAGGTTAAAGGAAGATATAGGTGCAATATTTTTATAAAGGGAAGCAGAAAAGCTATCAATGAATATAAAGTGGGATTGGAAGAAAAAATAAAAAAAATAGAAAGCAAAAATTATAGAATAGTTGTAGATGTAGACCCAATTAATCTAATATGATATAATATACATTGAGAAAAAAGAGAGTTGGAGGAGAAATAAAATGGTTTATGAAATTAAAATATATGGAAACGAGTCGTTAAGAACGCTGGCAGAGCCGGTTGTAGAGATAGATGCAGAAATACTTCAAATATTAGAGGATATGGTAGAAACTATGCATGAGGCCAATGGAGTAGGGCTAGCTGCCCCACAAGTTGGAATAAATAAAAGGTTATTTGTTATAGATATAGGAGATGGAATAATTAGGAAAGTGATAAATCCAGAAATTATTGAACTTTCAGATGTAATAGAAAGCAATGAAGAGGGATGTTTGAGTGTTCCTGGAATATATAAACCAGTTAAAAGATCTGTGCATATAAAGATAAAGTATACGAATGAAAATGGAAAAGAGGTTGTTGAAGAAGCGGATGATCTTTTAGGAAGAGCTTTTCAGCATGAGTATGATCATCTTGAAGCAATCTTATTTATAGATAAGATATCTCCAGTAGCAAAAAGAATGGTAACGAAAAAATTACAATTATTAAAAAAAGAGTCAACTAAAATATAGCGGTTTAAGGGGGGATTATGAAAAAAATTCTTTGGATACTTCCTTTAACTATACATTTTGCATTTTTAGGACAAAATATATTTAGATCTTTTGTAAAAATAGATAAATTAAAGGTAGAAGAGCAGCTTAAGATTAAACAAAAAAAAGATATAGAAGAAATTATTGCTAAATATGATATTATGATAGAAGATATAAACAATCCTTTTTATAGAGAACAAATTGCTAGGAATCAACTCCAAATGGTATTACCTGGAGAAAAAATTTATAGATTAATTGAAACGAATTAGGAGGAAAAATGAAAAGAGAGTTAGCTTTAGAATTTGCTAGGGTAACAGAGGCAGCAGCTTTAGCAGCCTACAAATGGGTTGGAAGGGGAGATAAGGAAGCAGCAGACCAAGCAGCAGTAGATGCCATGAGAACTATGCTTAACGGTATAAAAATACAAGGTGAGATAGTTATCGGTGAGGGTGAGATTGATGAGGCACCTATGCTTTTTATAGGGGAAAAAGTTGGATTGGAATCTGTAGATAAGGAAAAATTTGCAAAAGTTGACATTGCTGTAGACCCTGTTGAAGGAACAAGAATGACAGCTCAAGGACAGGCTAATGCTATAGCAGTTTTAGCGGTTGGAAATAAAGGAAGTTTTTTAAAAGCTCCAGATATGTATATGGAAAAACTTATAGTTGGCCCAGATGCAAAGGGAGTTATTGATTTAAATAAACCTCTTATGGAGAATATAGATAACATTTGTAAAGCGTTAAAAAAACCTTTAAATGAATTAACAATAGTAATCTTAGATAAGCCAAGACATAAGACGATTATAAAGGATTTACAGGCGTTAGATGTAAAAGTCTATGCTCTTCCTGATGGGGATGTAGCAGGCTCTATATTGACATCTGTTGTGGATTCAGATGTAGATGTTTTATATGGTATCGGTGGAGCACCTGAAGGAGTAATATCCGCAGCAGTAATAAAAGCTTTGGGTGGAGATATGCAGGCTAGATTGAAATTAAGAAGTGAAGTGAAAGGTGTCTCTTTAGAAAATGATAAGATTTCAACATATGAAAAAACGAGATGTGAAGAGATGGGACTAAATGTTGGAGATGTATTAAAACTTGATGATCTTGTAAAAGATGATGAAGTTATATTTTCTGCGACTGGAATAACAAGTGGAGATTTGTTAGAAGGAGTTAAAAGAAAAGGAAATATTGCAAGAACTCAAACTCTTGTAATCAGAGGAAAAAGTAAAACAGTTAGATATATTAACGCTGTTCATAATTTAGATTATAAAGCTGAGAATATAATCGATTTGTTAAAATAATTAAATAGAAAAGTAGAGATTCTTCTCTACTTTTCTATTTAAATGAGGAGGTAAAATGTTTTTTTTTGATGATTTTATAAAAAAGATAGAAAAGACAAAAGTAGATTATAAGCCGTTGAGAAAATACGGACTAGAGATGAAAAAGAAAATTGTATGGTTAGGGACGGGACTACCATTAATTCTGATAGGAATACTGCAAGGATACATGGGATATTTAAAAGACTTTAGCATCCCGTATATTGCAATTTCAGGATTGCTATTGTTTTTAGGAATCAAGCATTTAAAAAATTTGTTCAGTTATAAAATTATAGTAGATTTGGAGCATAGAAAAATAATTGGCGAAGGATTAGATCTGTCGCTTGATAGCGTTGAAAGTTGTACTTTAAAAGAATCTGTAGTAGGAAAAGGAAATAGATTACAAGTTGTCATTAGAATTTTAACTGATGATAAAAGAGAGATAATTATTCCTTTGATTATGAATAAAAAAATAGAGTTTATTTGTATTTTAAGAGATGAGTTAAAAGGTAAGTTTAAAATAATAAAGGGATAGGTGGAAAAATTGAAAAAAATATATATATTATTTTTTTCTTTTTTATTTTGTTTTACTTCTCTTTTAGGAAAAACTTTGGAAAGAGAATTTAGAGGTGTTTGGATAGCTACTGTTGATAATATAAACTGGCCGTCAAAACCTGGACTATCTATAGAGGATCAAAAAAAAGAATATATAGAGATAGTGGACAAAATAAAAGAGTTGAATATGAATGCTATTATAATGCAAGTTAGACCTACAGCTGACAGATTTTATGCAAAGTCATCAAAAGAACCGTGGTCAAAATATATAACAGGAGAGAATGGTAAAAATCCAGGGTATGATCCTTTGGAATTTTTTATAGAGGAAGCTCACAAAAGGAATTTAGAATTTCATGCGTGGTTTAATCCATATAGGATAACTTTGAAAAAAGGGGAAGAGATTCCAAGAGAACATATAGCTAAAAAAAATTCAGATTGGGTTATAGAGTATGATAAAAAATTTTATTATGATCCTGGAAATCCAGCAGCTAGAGAGTTTACAGAAGATGTTATAATTGATGTTGTAAAAAATTATGATATAGATGGAGTTCACATGGATGACTATTTTTACCCATATCCTGTTTTAGATAAAAATAGAAAAGTAGTTCCATTTGGAGATTCAAAGAGCTATAAGAAATATGGAAAAGGGCTCAAAGTGGATGATTGGAGACGAAAAAATACGGACACCTTTGTAAAAGAGCTTTCAGAAAAAATTAAATTAGCTAAACCATATGTTAAATTTGGAATAAGTCCTTTCGGAGTTTGGAGAAATGACGACAAAGACCCCACAGGATCAAAAACAAGAGCGGGAGCTGAAAACTATGATACTTTGTATGCTGATACAAGAACTTGGATAAAAAATGAATGGATTGATTACATAGTTCCGCAAATATATTGGGATTTTAATTTAAAAGTAGCTCAATATGATATTTTAGTGCACTGGTGGATAAATGAGGTAAAAGATAGCAATGTAAACCTTTATGTAGGGCATGCAGCGTATAAAATGGGTGGAACAAAAGCTTGGAAAAATGAGAATGAATTAATAGATCAGATTAGATTTAATAGAGAAACAACTAAAGTTCAAGGAAGTGTATTTTTTGGATTTGATAAAATACAAAATAATACATTAAATATCCAAAATAATTTATTAAAAAAAGTTTATTCTAATATGGTACTGCCTTCAACAACACCATGGATAGATACAATTCCACCAAAAGCAGTAACAGAACTCTCGGGAAAAAAAGTGGAGGATGGAGTTTTGATAAGTTGGAATGATTTTTCTAAAAACTATACAGACTACTATGCTATATATAGATCTAAAAATAAAAATTTTTCAGTATATGATAGTAAAAATTTAATAGCGACTGTAAAGAAAAAATATGGTATGGAATATCTTGATAAAGAGATAAAAAAAGGCGATACATATTACTATAAAGTATCACCAATAGACAAAGTTCATAATCAAGGAAAAGCAGTTCAAGAATTGGTTGTAAATTTTTAAAAAAAAAATACAAAACAAAAAAAACTTTGTTGACAAAGTTTGAAAGTTGTGATACTATATCTTTGTAAGTGATGCGGGAGTAGCTCAGTTGGTAGAGCGTCAGCCTTCCAAGCTGAATGTCGCGAG
>NZ_CAMTIK010000007.1 GCF_947072685.1 uncultured Cetobacterium sp.
TGTATCCACCACCAGTTCCAACACCAGCATGAGGATTGTTGGTACGTAGCCCTTGCCACATAATTCTTTTATATGGAATTGGTTCATCAAAAGCTTTATTAGCTCCAACTAAGCTGTATAAAAAGTCTATGAATTCTTCTCTTAATTCAAAAGTATTTAAAAAATCCTCTTGCTTTATATTTCTTCTAAGCCATTCAACATCAACAGATACTACTGTATTTACCCCTTCTATATAAGCTAAATTAGAGTTGTGATGTTCATCCACTTCACTTTCTATTTTATCTTTAGTATATAAATCTTTAAATGAATCATATCCATATCTATAAGTTAGTCCATTGTTTAACTCACTTAAAGTGTACATTTTGATCTCTTCAGATCTATCCCCAAGAAGGAATAACTGCCCTTGATAGTTTCCAGGATTTATTACATTTATACCTTTTTTTAAATTCATATTGTAATTTGATGATGGTTTTCCTTGGAAAGTTAATAATGCACCTTGAACAGATTTATTTAAAACAAAAATATAATCTTGGTTTGGTTTTAAATAATGAGGTGTTAAAAATATTCCACCAGTATGATTTGCTTTTACTCTATTAAAATAGTGAGCTGAATTTTGTTCGATAGATTTTAGGCTAAGTGTATCAAAAGGTACCTTTCCATTATTGTTTAGAAAAAGTTTAGCCAATTCTAGCGCCACTATAAGTTCTTTATCTTCAGTTACATATTTTTCAATATCTTCAATATCTTTTATTCCTATTCCATCTTGTAATTTTGTAAAATCATCGTTGAATAGATTTTTAACTTTATTGTAAATCGGGTTATATATTTTAAACCATACTTCATATAATGAAACAGAGTTACTGCTCGATTCTAAAGTTCTAAGCATAACCTCTTTTGCTAGAACAGGAGGGATTTCTAATATTTTTATATTCTTATTAGCAGAATTTGCGATTGAGAAGTTTGTTGCAAAAATCCATTCCTCTCCATCCAACTCTTTATAGTAGATTTCCCCGCTTTTTATATTTCCATTTCCAGAATTACAAACATACCTAAATTGATCTACAACTTTTGGACTTTCAAATATAAACTCAATATCTCCAATACTTGTTCCATAAAAATTAGTGTCTAAATTGCCATCTAGAGCATTTTCGATAGGCTTATGAGCTCCACATCTAGATATACCCTTGATTGTATTTTGAGGTATTTCAGTGAATGTATCGTCAGTTATATAGTACTTGTTTTGATTGCATGGAACTATGTCTATAAAGTGTGGTTTCCACTGTTCCTTTTCTTCTAGATATACTTTCACCTTGAAATTTTGAGTGTATATTGGGTTAAATGTAATATCTAAAACTCTTTCTTCAACACTGTATTTTAAATTCCTTGTAGTTCTTTCTATTCCCAAGCTATCGATGTATAAAATTGTTACTCCATATAAGCTATTTATATTGTTTTTTAATTGTAATTTAACATGATTTATAACGTTTAGATCACTACTTAAAAAAGCGGTGTCTTGTTGAGCAACAGTTTCTCTAAATAGATTTTTAGCCAACTCGATTTTGTCTTTATAATCTTGAGTTATAGAAACTCTTTTCTCAAGCTCTACTATATTTTCAAATGTTATACCAGTTTTTAAAGAGGTATAAGTTTTATCTGTAAAGATGGCATCGATATCATCTTCTAAGAAGTTTTGAATATATACGGAGATCTCTTCTTTTTTGATTCTTCTATTAGGAGTTCTAATAATCATATTAGACATAAATATTGGATTCATTTTAACAATTTTTTTATTATTTTCACTATATAAATATTTTTCTTGTGTTAAGGTATTTTCATAGTATATAGCGAAATCATCTTCAAATGTTGTAGTTAATCTAGAGATTAATTTTTGTTCTGAAAATTTTATCATATTATAAATAACACCATTTGTTGAATAATAGTCAATTGACATACTGTCTTTGTTATAACTTGTATCCACATCAGTATTAAAAGTATAGTTTTCTATATTTTCTTTAATAACTTCAACACCATAAATTTCAGTAGTTCCATAGATTAAAAGTTCAAAATTATTTGAATAAATCTCAGCGAATTTAAATATATTTTTATTATTTTCTAAATTGGTGATTGAAATATTTTTTACTCTAAACTCTTTTCCTTGAGCATCATGATATCTGATATCAGCTCTTAAAATCTCATCCATACTTACAAAATTCACACCTGTAATAACAGAGTAACTGTCTAAATTTATGCTTTTAAATATATTTGGTTCGATACTTTCAATATATAAATTTTCGATTTCATTATAAATAGAGATATACTCTTCAGTTCCGTTTAAAAGAGTTTTTAGGTATTTTAAATAGTCTAAATCTATACCATTAACTAAAGCTGTTTTATTCTCATCTGTAAAACAATTCATCAAAGTATCGTAAAGACGATTGTATTTAAAAAATTCTGTTTCATATATTAAAACATGATCATCATTCCCTTTTGTAACTCTTACACACAATTCTTTAGCTAGGATTGGTTTGAAGTGAACATTTCTCCAATTCCCTGCCATTCCATCCATTAAGCATTGAGCTACTTCCATCCACTCATCTGTTGATGTTTCCTTATAAAATAAAGTATAGTTTTGAATTCTTCCCAAAGAGTTTGGTCTTGTCAATACATGAACTCTATCTATTACCTTTTCTTTTGTAAAAGAAAAATAAACGTCCCCATAACCTATTGAAGTGAATGGATTACTGTGAAATTGAGTAGAAGGATCTCCGTCCACAGCTCTTTGAGCTATTAAATGAGCATAGTTTCCGCACCCAGATGTAGCTGTGATTATTGATTTGTCTACTCTAGTATCTGTATCAATTTCACAGTAATAATCCTCTATGATTGGCTCGCCTACAACAGTAATATCTTCTTGATTATTTCCAAAAAGTTTAAATGATATATCCTTTGCAAAGAAGGGTGTAAATGTTACTTTGTCTCCATTGATTGAAAGAGGCGTTTTTTTAAAGATATTTCCATAGTAATCTTCATATTCTATTTCTATATATCCGTGAGACATATTTTTACTTAGAGAAAACTCTCTCCACATTTGGAACGTATCATTTCTATATATCATCGTTTTCCCTTCCTCTTGTCCAGCTAATAGTTTTTTTGCTAAATTTAATTTTGCGATATATTCTTCTGTTACATATACCTTAGAATCGATATTTTTAATGGTATTATATGTAACGCTTTCCTTAACTGCTGTAAAAGTATTATCTACAAAAAGAGAGTTAATCTCATAAGAGAGATAATTAAAAATATAGATATTGGTATTTTCAAAGAACGCTACATCTAATGGGTTTACACTTCTTAAATACAATCTTTTTACCATTACTGGTAAGAAAGTATAAGTTCCACTATCTCCGTCCATCTCAGCATTTATTTTTACAAACTCTTGATTATCTCCAGAAGAATAGAATAATTCAAATTCACCATTTGATAAAAATTCAATTCTGTCAATTATTCTCGATTCATGAAGACCAAAATAGATATCTTTATTTTCATTTTCTTTACTAATTTTGATTTCATTAATTTTTATTCTTGTATCTACATCTTCATTTTTATAGTATTTTTTACCATCCACAATAACTGGAGTTGCATTTATTATTGAAGCTTCTTCACCGTCGATTAAAATTTTTATCTCTTCCGTCAGGGCAGGATCTAGCTCCCATTTTTGGATATTTCCTTCAGTGATTACTTCTTTAGCATTTAAACGAACAACATTTCCTAAAAAATCTTTAAATTCGATATGCAATGCTTTTGGGAAAATATAATTTTGACTTTCTAGAATCAAATTTTTTATTACAGAGTAATTGCTTAGTTTTAGGTTGAATACATTTGAACTTGGAGCATTTCCATTTCTAACAAAATTTAATTCAGGTACAAATTCTTTTAAATCCATATCTATATTCTTCCCTCCAATTCAATTTTTTTCAAGTAACTTTGATTGAATAGTTCAATCTCTCTTCTTGAAAATTCTTTATAGTTTTCAGATGTTATCTCATCTATATTTAAAAATAAATTTGGATAGATACTACACTTATCCAAAATATCTTGAGATATCTCATAATCCATTTGAGAGAATAATGAACCGATATTTCTAAATAATAACTCACTCATCCAAAGAGCTAACATATCCATTGGTTTTTCGTTTGGTTGAAATTCGTGAGTATAATATTTTCTGAATAGTCTAGTCATAAATCTATCAGAATTTGAGTACATTAAAAGTTTTATAAAAGTATCTTTTTTTATGTCCTCTGTTAAAATTAAATTTTTATTATATTTTAATTCAAAAGTTTTAGAAAACCCTATTTTTAAGATATCTGCTAACTCATTTGGGAAAAATTTATCCGAAACCATCTCTTCAGATGTTAGTGTAAATAATGTAGAGTTAGCTAAATTATGAATTCCTTTTTGGAAAAACAAACTTGCATCTCCACCAAAAGTAAGATAGCTCCCTATTTCGGAAGAGTTTGCGTTGCTACCAACTTCAGAAGTTCCTTGCCATAATAATCTCTTCACTCTATTTTTTTCATAAAATAAAGACATATCTAACAGATTGTATAGATAGTCAAAGTATGTATCCAATGTGAGTATAGAATCTAAAAATCGATGCTCATCAAAATTAGTTGTGATCCATTCTTTTTTCATATTTGCGATAAAGTTTTTTCCTTCCACAAATATATGGCTTCTATCTCCTTGTGCACTTAAAAATTGTGAGAATTTACTTTCTCCCATTTTAAAGATGCTTGTTTCACTTGCTCCATAAGTTTTGAAAATAATTTCTCCTTGGTTATTTCCAAGAGAAAATAGTTCTCCAGAATTTGGAATATATATTGTATTTAGACCGTTTTTTATTTTTAAAGTCTTACTGTATGTGGGTTGGTCTTTATGCTCTAAAAGTAATACTTCACAATCTTTATTAGATATTAAAAGTATATTTTGATTTCCTTGAACAAATAAATTTAAAGAGTTTAGCTCTTCAGTTTCTTTTATTTTTAGAGTTTCACAAAATTCTTTTACATTTACTGATGTTTTTTTGATAAAACTATCTTTAGTTTCATTTATATCATGTTTTGATAAAAAATTATATTTTATAACCTCTATTATTTTTTGAGCTTCTTTATTTTCTGATAGTTCAGTAGCAATTTCATTAATTAATACAAGATCTAAATAATTTGGAAGATATAGCTTATCGTCAATTTGTTCAATTAAAGTCTGCATATCCATATCAAATTTTAAATTTTGATGTACTTTAGCTTCATTTATTGTTACAAAACCACCATTACTTGCGTGGACACGTATACAGATTTCTTTAGCAAAAACTGGTTGAAACTGTGCTGTTCTCCATCCAATATTTTTTTCTGCATCAGTTATTCCATGAACAGATACCCAATCAGATGTAGATATGTTATTTCGATATAAAATTTCATATCTTTGAACAAGTCCCCAGCCTTTATTGTTGCTTGTATAAAACTCAACCCCCTCAATTGCTTTATGAGAAGAAAAAGTAAAATAGATATCGGCATAAGAACCAGCACCGTATTTTCCACTTGAAGCATAAATAGTTTCTAAATTTCCATCTAAAATATTTGTGATTTCATTATTTTCCTGATGAGATAATGTTGCGGATACTTTTGTAAATTCATTCGGTATTTTATTATTCACATCAAACTCCTTTTTAAAATTTTTTAAACATGTTTGAATTAATTTTACATAAACCTCTGTATTAAGTCAACTTTTAATTTTAATTTTAAATATATTTTTGCACACTATGCCTTATTTGAATGGGATAATGTATGAAAAAAAGATTTGATATGAAGTTGAATATTGAGAATAAATTTTAAATAATTTGAATTAAACTTACAAAAATAAAAAAAGCTAATAATAATTTTAGTTATTATCAGCTTGAGTAATTGAAAATCAATTGTTATCAGATACAATTTCTTCCATTTCTTTATCTTCTAAAATTGTAGATATATTTGTACCATTATCTTCAATGGTTATTCCAAAAATTCCATAAAATATTGAGATTATTGGACAAATTAAATTAAAAAAACAAAATGGTGCGTACATATATGTCGGAACACCGAAAGTGGTTGCTACAAAAGCACCACAAACAGTCCATGGAACTAAAGGTGATGTGATTGTTCCACCATCTTCCAAAGCCCTAGATAAATTTTTAGGTGCTAAATTAAAATCTTCATAATTTTTTCGGAACATTCTTCCGGTTATAACGATGGACATATATTGTCCTCCAGCACATAAATTTGTCAAAAAAGGTGTAATTACTGAAGCTACAACGAGTTTATTTTTTGTATTGGCTATTTTAGAAATTTCAAATGCTAATTTTTCTAACATTCCAGATTTTTCCATTATTCCTGCAAATGTAAGTGCTGAAATAATCAAAGATATTGTCATTAGCATTGAAGACATTCCGCCACGAGTTAAGAGATTATCTATTGTTTTAATTCCAGTATTACTATTGTATCCAAATTGAAATACTCTCATAACATCAATCAAAGATCTATTTTGTACAAGAATTGAAGCTCCACCACCCAATAGCGCTCCTAAAAATAAACCAGGAAGAGCAGGAACTTTCTTTATGACTAATCCTATTGTTAATATTGGTATTAAAATTAACCAAGGTGTTATATTAAAATTTTCATTTAGAGTATTTAGCATTGAATTAATACCAATATCATTAACTGTTATTGCTGAGTATTTATTTCCTAAAATAACAAAACCTATTAAAGTAAATAAATACGCCGGAACAGTAGTGTAGAGCATATGTTTTATATGATCAAATAGTTTTGCTCCAGCCATGAGAGGAGCTAGGTTGGTAGTATCTGATAGCGGAGACATCTTATCACCAAAATATGCCCCTGATAGAACTGCACCAACTATCACTTCTTTAGGCATACCTAAACCCTCTCCCATACCCATCAATGCAATTCCTATCGTGGACATGGTTGTCCATGAACTTCCTGTTGAAATTGATATTAGAGAGCAACTGATTAATGCCACAGGCAAAAATATATTTGGGGTTATCATTTTTAACCCATAATATATCATTGTCGGGACAACTCCAGATAGTATCCACGTTCCTATTGACATTCCTATAACGAGTAGTATCAAGATTGGGATAATAACTATTTTAAGAGTTTCAGAAATTCCAATCTCCAAATCTTTCCAATTGCATTTCAATAAAACTTTACTGACTAAAGCTGCAAACATTGCCGATGCAAAAACTGGAAAATGTACGGGTAATTTTGCAATAATAACTGCGTAAAATATTACTATAAGTAAAAATCCTATCGGCAATAAAGCAATAGATAAAGGAATTTCATTTTTACTTTTCATAAATTCTCCTATTATAATTTAATTTGATATTATTCCCAAAATATTCCACCAAGGATAGGCGATTCCTAATAAAACAATCAACCCAAATCCCATTCTAACAATAAGAATTTGTACTAATGTTTTCAACGAAACATATCCAGAAGTATAAACTAATAATAGTCCTGCAAATTCGTAAGGCAATAGATATTGATCCAGTGAAATTTGAAAAATGTATGTCATTATGTAGGGATTTATGTTGTTTTCGATACCAAGTTGTATCAAAGGTATTGTAAAGGATGACATAGCTGCTAATGGAGTCAGTAAAAAGTTTAATAAAATTCCAGATATATAAGATACCGTTATGATTGAAAAGATTGATCCTGAAAAAAATGGTTGAAGAAGATTTTTGATTATATTTATAGCTTGTGTTTCTGATGCTACAGATCCGATACTCATAGCACCCACAATAAATAAAAGCGAAAATAAGTTTATTTTTTTCAAACTGTCATTATTTAATAAATCTATCTTAGGTATAAAAAATAAAGATGATAAAACGATTAGAATCCAAGCTGAATTTATTTTGTGGATGCTTTCGGTAGACATCAACAATAGCGCGAATCCCATCATCAAGAACGCTTTTTTTTCTTGATTTTTAATTTTTCCTAAATCTAAATATTTCTCTTGTAAAAGTTCTATTTTTTCTTTTGTTAGAGGTTTTGTATTTTTTGAGAATAAAATTAAAATCCCTAGAGATCCAAACGTATAAAAAAGAACATAAGGCAAGTTATGTATTAAATACTGTGTCCAAGTTAAAACACTTCCTGTAACTTGTTGTGCATAGTTTAAACCTATTATAATCCCAGAGTCTCCGGTAGCAAAACCTAATCTGAATGTAGATATAACAAAAAAACCAGCCATTATGATAAGTGTAGCTTCTAAACTTTTTGGTTTATATCCTAGGGTTTCAATTAGTCCTATTGTAATAATATTAAAAATTATAATTTTGGCTATTACAGATGGAATAAATGGTGTAATTATTATTCCTGCTAATGTTATCCCAAGTAAAATTGTTGAAAATGTTTTCCCAAATTTGGCAATACTCCAAATTCCTATTCTTCTGGCAACTCCAGTTTCATTTAGCATGGTAGAAATTAACATTGCAGCTAAAACTAACCATGGGATTGTTGATGTCCAGGCTTTAAATGCTACAGCAGGAGATGAAACTTTGAATATGACGTATAAAGTTGGGAGTAGTAGCCCTGTTATCGCATCTGGTATTAGTGAAAAGCACCAGAGTAAAATTGCAAAGATAGTTATAACGAAAAATATCGATGTTTTATAGTCTAGGCTGTATTTCTGCGTCAGTATCCAAACTATAGTTAGTGTGATAAAAGTTCCAATCCATTTGTAAAAATCATCTTTTATTGTGTAGAAAGAGCCTTTTAAGGCTCTTTCACTCTCCATCTCTCTCATTTTTAATCCCCCTTAAAGGTTTCTTTCTATAAATTCTTCAACTTCGTCGATTGGGTTAAATCCGGAGAGTCTATCAACAACTTCATTATCTCTTACCAAAAGCAATACTGGAATTGATTTTAAATTATTTTTTGCCATGAAATCTTTATTTTTATCGGCATCTAAATGGAATGCTATCAGATCAGATTCCTCTTTGTAAATTGGAATCAGTTCTTCTAATATAGGTTGAAGAGCAAGACAATTTTTACATCTTTCGGCCCCTACAAATATAATTCCAAGATTGTCAATTTTAGATAGCTCATTCTCAATACTATTTTCATCTATATGTGCAAACAGAGAAGAGTTTATTTTAAATAGCTTTGGTTTTTCCTCCGTTTCATCTCCAGCCGCAACACAAGCGTTTAAAGCGTTCGATTTTTCCCATGCAGAAACACCTTCAACCTTTACTCTTGTAGCTCCACCTAAAGGTTTTGAACCAGGAACTCTAAAAGTTGAAACATCTATTTTATCAATTTTAGTTTCGATAGGTTTATCAAGTTGTGGAACCCACTCATAAGGAACTCTATAGGCTCTATAAACCATATTCATATTCATTATCTCTTTATCCCAATATGGATTGATATATTCCCAAACAATTTCATAACTTGAAGTAACTTCTAGGAGTCTACCATTTGATCCTTCTGTGATTAGAGTGTTTCCGTTTGCTAATCTTTGGGCACCACTGATGAATGGACTATAAAATTTTGAAGCATCTAATGGCATTACAAATCCAGCTTCTTTAGGTGTATATTGCCACACTATCTCTAGTGTAACTGGGTCTATTTCTAATATTCTTGAATAGTCTCTTCTGGCGTTTTTCTCTCCATATTTTGATTCTGGATTTGGAGAACCGTACCCAGCCCAACCACCGTTGTCGAATACTAAAACATTTCCCTCTCCAGGAAGCCCTCTAGGAATCATATGCGCGTGATGTTGACCTATGATGCATCCTAAGTGTTTTAATTCAGGAGTATTGTAATATGGACCGATTTGCCATGTGATTTTACCAGTTGCTTTGCTGATGATAGCTATTATATTAGTCTCTCTTCCATCCCAAATTATATTGTCTGGATGGAATCTTTCGTCTCCTGCATCATACCATCTATTTGGACCTAAAATTGACATGGAGTTAATGTGCATCCAATCTCCAATTTTTTCAGGTTCAACATTTCTTAAATTAGGATTTCTAAACAATACATTTTTAGCTTCTTCTGAAAATCCAAACTCATCAAAGTGTTCGTTACAAACCCATTCCCATATAATTTTTCCATTTTCATCAACTTCATAGATCACATCATCTAATAACAATTTATCTGAAATTTTTAAATTTCTGACAGTTTTGTGTCCTAATATCATGGTCTTTCCACCGATTACCTTTGGTTCCATTCCAGGGACATAATATCCTACTGGATTTCCTTCTCTTTGATAATCATGGTGTTGTCTTGCCATCCATCGAGGCTCCATTCCTTCATCGTGGATATGTTCGTATCTGTCAAATCTCCAAACTTCATTTCCATCCCAATCTAATTGAACAACATCCTCATAATCTTGCATTCCAAATTTTGAACTTCGTTCTTTTTTACTACCTAAAACATATCCACCAGGAAACATTTTTGCAGGAAATCCTTTTAAATTTTCCCAAAGTCTTATTTCTCCTCCGTTCATATCGATTAACATAACTCCTTGTCCTTTTAAAGGAAAAAGTGTATAACCGCTCCATGCTTTTTCTGGATTATAAATTGTAGCTCCTGTTGGATAAATTGTTGGGTGACCCATTTTGTAACCTCCTATTTTATTGTATGCTTTTATTTATTGATTATTAACTCAGGGCAAGTGATATTTTCTTTGTCAAAAAATTTAGCTAAATGTTTATTTTTTCTGATATCAACATAGATAAAATCATCAATAGAGTTATTTTTTAACTCACTTTCTTTTTCGGAAAGATATTTTAATCCATCACTATCTAAAGAATTCCAAAATCCAATAGCTACTTTCTTATCTTTAATTCTGTTTGTATAAATATTCATTTCTTCTAAGTATCTTTCGGCAGAAACGGCAGCAATAGCTCCATCTGCAGCAGCAGTTATAACCTGTTTTAAATATTTTTCTCTCACATCTCCCGCCACAAAAACTCCAGAGATTGATGAGTTTAATAGGGAATCACACTCTATATGACCTATATTATCAAGTTTTAAACTTGTGTCTTCTAAAAACTCTGTATTTGGAATCATTCCTACGAAGAAGAAAACACCTTTACAAGATAAATCTGTAATTTCTCCAGTTTTTAGATTTTTTATTTGTACTTTTTCAACAGATTCTTCACCTATAATTTCATTTAACGTTGAATTCCAAATAAATTCTAATTTTGTATTTTTAAAGGCCTCTTCGGCACTTAGTCTATTACAATCTAAAATACCCTCGTCATGCAGCACAATAATTTTTACTTTCGAAGCGTATTTAGAGATGAACATTCCCTCTTCAATAGCTTGATCCCCACTTCCGATTACCACCACTTCTTGATTCGAAAAAAATTCAGCATCACATGTAGCGCAATAAGCGACCCCTCTTCCTTTAAAATCTATTTCTCCAGGGATTCCTAAAACTCTAGGCCTAGTTCCAGTCGCAAATATAATACTTCTAGCTTTATATTCTTTTCTTCTACTTTTTAAAATTTTGATTTCACCTTCGAGTTCTACAGTTCTAATACTATCCCTTACAATTACTGCCCCTAAATTTTCAGCATGCTTAGACATAACTTCTCCAAGTCTTTCTCCTGAAGTCTTAGGTATTCCAGGATAATTGACTATTTCTGTAGTTTTTGATGCCATTCCTCCAATAGTCCCTTTTTCTAAAATTAAAGTTTTCATTTTGGCTCTAGCACCATATACACCTGCAGCAAGTCCAGCTGGTCCAGCTCCAACAATTATTAAATCGTAGATATTTTCCATTTTCTCCTCCAATATTTAAAGTAATCCAAGCATCCCCCAATAAGGAACACAAATAACTAGTAAAAAAATTATACTTAATATCATTTTTAATAAATATATTTTTACAAACTCTTTTAAACTCATAACACCATAACTAAACATCATTAAAGGTAAGACATATTCGTAAGGGAAAATGATTTGTTCCAATCCTATGGCGTATGAATTTATAATCACAGTTGGAGAAATTCCATTTTCAATAGCTGCTTCAATTAGCGGCTGTGTAAGTGCACTGGCAGCAGCCAAAGGAGTCAATAAAAAGTTAACAATAACTCCGATTAACCAGCTTATTGAAACAATTTCAAAACTATTTCCGTTTAAGTAAGTTGTTAAAATTTTACCTATGAATGCTCCTGCTCCTGTAGCCATTGAAACAGCTCCTATTGTCATTGCACCAGTCATCAATATAATCATTGACATATTTATACTTTTTAAATCTGTTTCTTTGGCTACATCTATACCTGGTAAATAGAAACAAAAAGCGCCAATCGCAAATACCCAACCTGCAGATATATTGTGTATACTGCTAGTACATAATATAGTGACCATAATTACTAAAACAAAGATTACTTTTTTTTCATTTGTATTTATTCTCCCCAATTTCAAGTACTCTTTTTCAAAATATTCTTTTGTTTTGAAGTGATTTTCTTTTTTAAAAATATTAGCATTTCCTTTATAAAAAAATAAAATAGCAGCTATGTAAACTGCAGATAAGAAAAATGTCATAATTCCCATTTCTTTCATATATTCTATCCATGTTAAGTTGACATTGAGAGTTCTTGCTATAGAGTAAGAAATTAAATTTACTCCATCCACAATTGTCCAAGGTGTTAATGCCATAAATGAGCTACTAGCCATTATAGCGATGGCTTCCTTAGAATTTTTTTTTAAATTTAAAGCGGTTATAATTCCATAAGCGAGAGGTAAAAATAAAGTTGTTCTCGCAGCAGTACTCGGTATTATTATACACAATATTAAACCAACAATTAGAAATCCTAAAAGAATGCCTTTGTATGTTCCACCAGATATTTTTATTGCTGTAATTGCCATTCTATTCATTAGGCCTGTTCTTTCAAAAACACTTGATATGATCATTCCACCGATAAATAACCATGGCATCTCAGTTGTCCATGGAGAAAATGCTTGAGTAGGGGTAGCTAATCCTAAACTGATATAAACTATCGGTAAAACTAGTGCAGGAGCAGCTAAAGGCATAAGTTCGAAAGCCCAAATCATTATAACTAAAATTGTAATCATAAAGAATGTTCTGATACTATATGTGTAACTTTCGTTTATCTGTATTAACATAGGAGTAAACATTATCATCAGTGAAATAACCCATTTTATAAATTTCTTTTTATCAAATTTACTTTCCTCTAATATATTGTCTAGCTTTGCAATATTTTCCATAATATCCTCCTATTTAAGAAGGTTACCCTTTTTTGAGGTAACCTTCTTAAAATTAATATTACTGCTCTAAGAACTCTTCTACCTCGTCAATTGAATGTGATCCTATCAATCTTCCCTTTAACTCCCCATTTTTATATAATAGTAAAGTTGGAATAGATTTTATTTTATTGTTTTCTAAGTATATCTTTTCTTTATCAGCATCAAGGTGATATTGTTCAAATTGCCCCTCGAAATCAGGTAAAATCTCTTCGAGTATAGGTTGTAAAGCCCTACAGTTTTTACATCGCTCAGCTCCAACAAAAACAAGAATATTTTTATTTTCACTAATAATGCTATCTAATTTTGTAGATGTAATCCCTGGGAATAGTTGTTCGTTTATATCAAATAATTTAGGCTTTTCTTGTACTTCATCCCCGGCTGCAACACAAGCACTCAAAGCATCAGCCATAACATATGGAAGAGTACCCTCTACTTTTATCCTGCTAGAAACACCGCTAGGAGCTGCCCCAGGAACTCTAAATGTTGAAACATCTATTTTTTCTATAGGTATTTCGATAGGCTTTTCGATTTGAGGAACCCAGTCATATGGAGCTCTGTATGATCTATAAATCATATTCATGTTCATGATTTCTTTGTCCCATCTTGGATTTATATATTCCCAAACAATTTCAAAGTCAGATGTCACTTCAATCAATCTACCATTAGATCCTTCTGTGATTAAAGTGTTACCGTTTGGTAATCTTTGAGCGCCACTAATGAATGGGCTGTAAAATCTTGAAGCATCTAGTGGCATCACAAATCCAGCTTCTAATGGAGTATATTTCCAAACAATTTCTAATGTAAGTGGATCTATTTCTAGAACTCTAGAAAAATCTCTTCTTGCATTTTTTTCTCCAAATTTCGAAACAGGATTTGGAGCACCATATCCTGCCCATCCGCCGTTATCAAAAACAAGTATATTTCCTTCACCAGGAAGTCCTCTTGGAATCATATGCGCATGATGCTGCCCAATAATACATCCTAAATGTTTGAGCTCTTTTGTATTATAATCGGGACCTATTTTCCATACAATTTCTCCTGTTTTTTTACTTATTATTGCAATGATATTTGTTTCTCTTGCATCCCAGATTATATTATCTGGATGAAATCTTTCATCTCCTGCATCATAAAATCTATTTGGCCCCAATACAGACATTGAGTTAATATGCATCCAATCTCCTACTTTTTCAGGGTGAGTAGCTCTTAAATTAGGGTCTCTAAATAGGACGTTTTTAGCTTCTTCTGAAAAACCTAGTTCATCAAAATGTTCATTACATGACCATTCCCAGATAACTTTGTTATTTTCATCCACCTCATAGATCACATCATCGTGTAATAGTTTATCTGAAATTTTATGGTTTCTAATATTTTTATGCCCTAATATTAACGTTTTTCCACCACCTATTTTAGGCTCCATTCCAGGAACAAAATATCCAACTGGATTTCCTTCTCTTTGGTAATCATGATGTTGTCTTGCCATCCATCTAGGATTTTCGCCCTCATCTTCAACATGTTCATATTCATCAAATTTCCAAACAAGATTTCCATCCCAATCTAATTCAACTAAATCAATTTGATCTTGCATTCCAAATTTAGGATTTCGTTCCCCTCTACTACCTAAAATATGCCCATTAGGAAAAAGTTTATTTGGAAATCCTTGTAAACCTTCCCATAAACGAATTTCCCGACCATTCATATCAATTAACATTGCACCTAAACCAATTAAATTAAATACTGTGTAACCATTCCATGCTTTTTCTGGATTATAAATTGTAGCTCCTGTTGGATAAATCGTAGGATGACCCATTGTTAAACCTCCAAATTATATTTTATTTTTAGTTACTCTGAAAAATTTCCAATTTTTAATTTTTAAAATGTATGTTTTCAAACCTTTTTGGTTATAAATATATTTAAAAGTTTAATTATATTTCATAGTTTTGTCAAATTATTCTTGAGGTCAATTTTATGCTTTTTTTTGGTTTAAATATATTCATTTTAGACAGATAATGACAAAACTTTAATAATAATGAGCATATTCAAAATACAAATATATTAATATACTTGTATTTTTAGATTATTTTTTAATCTTAAATCTCATTTTTTATTATTCTGATATATAAAAAAATGGAGATGTTTTGCTTAATTTAGCATAACTTTCTCCATTTCTTAGTTAGAAAAGAACATTACAAGTTCTAAGATCTATATTTGAATGTATTAGTATATTTCTTTTTGTACAAGGGCACCCGTGAATAGCTTCACAAATTTTTTCAAAGTTACTATTTCTAACAATATAAGATTCTACACAAATATCTAAAGTTTTTCTCATATCTCTCAAATTACACGGGTATATGAGAACAATTTCACCTTTATTAACATTTAATCCTTCTAAAACCTCAAGAGTAACATTGTTAATACTATTAAATTTATGAAGTATATTATTTTTAGTATCCAGAATAAATCCCTCTCCTATATTAAAAAGATTCTCTTTTATAATATCTTTGTAAGAATTTGTAAGTTTTTCATAAGCTATAATCATGGTATCAACCCCTTTATTCATTTTATTACTATAGTTATTACAACATGAAAACTATAAAGTCAAATGTTTTCCTTCAATTTGAATCATGATTTTAATAAATAGTTCCTAATGAATAGTCATGGATAGGAATAGGATACATCTCAAATCCTTTTACTTCACTGCTTATACCCCCATTTAAATCCCTGTAAAAAAGCATAACTTCTCCGTGGTTTTGTACGATTATCTCTTGTATTTCCATGTAAATCTGATTTCTTTCATTTTGATTTAAAGTGTTTCGTGCTTTGTCGAGTAGTGAATCTACTCTCTCATTTTTAAAAAAAGTTCTATTTCCAGACGACCCAAAAGATGTTGAATGATGAGTTGGATACAGGGCGTAGTCTGAATCTCCAGTAATACTTCCCCAAGAGCCTATAAACATATCAAACTCTCCTTGATTTGTTTTTAGCCAATATATATTATTATCTAAAACACTTATATTAACAGATATGCCAATCTCTTTTAAATACCCTGTAATTAATTCAGCTATCTGAATATCCATACTATTATTCATTGTGGCAAGAGTAAGATTTATTTTACGATTATTCATCAATCTATTAGCCTTATCTTTATTATAAATTTCATTTTTTAAATTTTTATTATACCCCTTAACTCCATCAGCAACTGGAGAGTTGGCAATTTTTCCTTGCCCATTTAAAACAACCTCCAGTATCATAGTTTTATCAACAGCAAGATCGATAGCTTTTCTAATATCAATATCATTAAAAATAGTTTTATTTAAGTTTAATCCCATATAAGTATAAGAAAAAGATGGTTTTGAAATATATTTAAGTCTTGTGTTTTTATCAATAATCTTCTTGTCTTGTACGGGTAGAGAAAATGCTAAATCAGCTTCCCCTGTCTCTAGGCTAAAAGTTCTATTTGTCGCTAAAGGGATTGTTTTTATATTTATAATTTCATAGCTAGGTTTATTTTCAAAGTAGTTTTCAAATCTTTCTAAAACAACGCTTTCTCCAGGAATCCATTCTTTTAAAATATATTTACCGCTTCCCATTGGTTTAGTTATTAAAATTTCAGGATTTCCTTCCAAATACTTCTTACTGACAATGCTTAGTGCAGGGTGAGTAAGCTGATCAATTATAGGCGAAAATGGATTTGACAAAATCATAGTGAAGTTTTTCTCATCTTTTATGATAATATCTTGTACCGGTGGAAGAAATGCAGAAATTCTAGGAGAATTCTTCATCCGTTCAAAAGAAAATTTAACATCATCTGATGTCAATTTATCTCCATTTTGAAAATAGATATCATCTTTTAATGTGAAATCAATATTTTTATTATCAATAAATTTATAAGTTTTCACTATGCCAAGAGTAGTATTCATGTTAGAATCTTTCTCAAATAATCTGGAGTATATTAGACGGTTTATTCGAAGAGAAAAACCATCATTTCCAAAATGTGGGTCAAATGTTCTGGGGTCAGATTCTTGAACTACATTAAAGGTTTTATTTTTAATCGCAAGATCTTTACTGAATATGGTATTGCTAATCATAAAAATAAAAAATATGATTAGTTTTAGAGTGTACATAGTCTCATCTCCTATAAAATAATTTTTCTAATATCTTTGATAGGTTGCTCTAAAAATTCTTCAGCTACTTTTTTAAATTTTAACAAATCTCCACTTACGAAAAAAGTTTTACTGACATTGATATTTTTTTCACCCTCTCCAATCAATTTTTTCAAAGATTTTGAGGTTTCATTTGCAGGATTAACGATATTTCCTAAAAAATGTCTTGATATATACTGACTTATAAGAGGGTAATGTGTACATCCTAAAATAAGAGTATCAATATTTTCAGGAAAACTATCGATATAGCTTTTGATTAAATTGTTACTTTCTATCGAATCGACCCATCCATTTTCTATCAATTTTACAAGTTGTGGACATTCAACTTGAAAAACACTGCTCATTGGAGCAGCATTTAAAATTGTGTCATTATAAATGTTCATTCTAACAGTTGCGGGCGTAGCTATAATTCCGATAGAATTATTTTTTGTGATATTGAGAGCTTCTTTAACCCCGTTATTCACAACTCCAACGACGGGGAGGGTATATCTTGTTTGCATTATATCTATTGCAGCACCAGTTGCAGTATTACAAGCAATTACAAGAGCATCTACTTTTTTATTAAAAACTAAAAAGTCGGAAACTTTTAAACAGAGCTCTCTAATCTCATCTATATTTTTATCTCCATAGGGAGCATATAAGCTATCTCCAAAATATATAATATTATCGTTTGGAAACTCGCACAAAATCTCTTTTAAAACTGAAATTCCACCGACTCCGGAATCAAATACTCCAATTGTTCTCATTAAAACCTCTCATTCTATAGTATTTATATTAGTGTTATTGTACTTCCTTTTTCTCCAGGGATAGCTGAAGAAATCTCCAGTCTTCTTGGGATTCTAATTTTTAAGTCCTCGACATGACTAATTATTCCGATTTTCATTTTTTCTTTCCATTTAATCTCCTCAAGAATTTCAATGACTCTATCCAAAAGAGTACTATCTAAAGTTCCAAAACCTTCGTCTAAGAAGAAAAATTCAAGCTGTATTTTTCCTTTAAGTTGAAGTTGGCTAGATAGTGCCAGAGCTAAAACCAAAGAGACAACAAATGTTTCACCGCCTGAAAGAGTTGAGCACTCTCTCGTAAAGTTACTATTAAACGCATCAACTATGTTGAAGTCACAATTATTGTCAATTGTTATTGTGTACCTACCTCTCGTAATCTGTTGTAATCTTTTAGAAGCTTGATACACGATATAGTTCAGCTTTTTTCTAGCTAAGAATTTCACAAATTTCTTACCTTCTAATTTTTTTTGAAGCATCAATATATCGTCTTGTTCTTTAGTAAGGACATCAATTTTATTTAAAAGTTCTTTTGCTTCATTAACTAAATTGTTTAATCGTTCTAAATTAGTTTTGATAGTGGTTATCTGCTCATTTAAAACCTTTTCATCATTTTTAATTTTAGAATAATCCTCTTGAAGTTTTTCCCAATTTTCATTAGAGAAAATTCTTCCATCTAACTTTAATAGAGTTTCATCCATTAAACTTTTAAATCGAATCTCTTCATTGTAATGAGTTTCAATATTTTTTTTCAACTTAAGAACCAAGACGTCATTTAATATAAAAGTAAGAATTGAAGTTACTGATTCAAAATTTTTAGCCTTAATCTCATCGTTTAAAGAGTTTTCGTCAGAATTTAATTTTATAGTTACAAGTTTTATATTTTCTTCTAATTTACCTGTGGTTAAGGTATTCTCCTGTAGTTTTTTCAGATTTTCAAATAGCTGATCTTTAATTTTTTTAAGACCTTCATCTATAGTTGTTTTTGTACTGATTAAGCTTCTACTTTCGTTATCCATTTGTTCTAAAATATCTTTTCTATTTTCCATATAATCTAATGACTTATTTTCTAAATGAAGAGCATCTATTTTTTCTTGTTCGACAAGAATTTGTTTTTTAATATCCAATATTTTATTATTTGTTTTTAAAATATTTTCTGAAATTTTGTCGTTGTCACTTTGAATATAGCTAATACTAGTCTTACATGTTAAGATAGTTTCCTCTAATTTTTTTTCCTCAATAGATACTCTATTAAATGAATCCTTTAAACTATTGATTTCTTCAATTTGCTCTAACAGAATATTTTTTAAAGTTTCAATATCTTTCAAGTTTTGTATAGATTTTAAATCATCTTTTATATGAAGTATCTTCGTTTGAGTAGTTATCAAGTTTCTTTCAAGATTTGCTTTATCTTCTCTTAAAGTTTTTAATTTATTTGAGTCAATGTCACTTTGATTCGTTGCAATATATGGATGGTGTGTGGATCCACAAACAGGACATGAATTTCCATCAGCTAAGTGTTTTGCTAGTTCGGCTGCAAGATTATTCCTGCTAAGAGTTTCAAGATTTTCAAGCTCAAGATTTAGAGTATTTAAATTATTTTTAACACATTCTTCAGTAGTGTTTAAATCTTCTAATTGTTGATTAGAACTATTAATTCTATCTATATCGCTTTTTAAACTAGCAATTTCTTCCATTTTCATTTCAATTTGATTACTATCAATTTTTTCTAGTTGCTCTTTTAATTTTTGATTTTTTAAAAGAGTCTCTTTTTGATTTTTTAAAGATTCATTGTTCTTATTTAATTGAAGATTAAACTCATCTAGAAAGGCACTAGAATCATTTAATTGATTCTCCCTATAGTGAAGAGCACTTAAAAGTTGAATCCCTATTCTTAATGAATCTAACTCGCTATAATCTATTTTAAGTGCATTTAGTTCGTTTGATATTTTGCTCAGAGAGTAAATCTTTTCCTTCTCATCTTCCTTTAAAGAGTTATTTTGAATATCAAGTTCAGCTTGAATCTCTTTATTCTTTACAAGTTCAACATTTTTATTTTTTAAATCATACTTTGTTTGGTTTATATTCTCTATTCTTTCTTTAAAAAGCAAGGCATTTTCATGTTTTTGAATATCAGATACATATTTTTTAATAGTGGATTCATTCAATTTTAAATTATTTAAATTTAAATTATACTTTTCAATATCTTGAGTTAGTTCTTTTACAGTTTTAGTTTCTTCATACAATGATTCAAGAGATTCTCTTCTTTTTTTGATAGAATCTAAATTTAATATTTTTTCAGTATAGTCATTTTCTAAATTGTTTATAACCTCTACTGAGATATCTCCTTTCCCCTGAATTTGATTTTGTAGAGAAGAAATCTTATCTTTTAAGGTATTATTTTTAATTTTTATCTTTTCAGAAATTTGAGTTCCATACTTTTCTAGGTCAAAGATATTTTCCAACATAGTCATTTTTTCAGCACCTTTTAATTTTAAAAAATCGCTAAACTTACCTTGTGGTAAAACAACTGATCTTGTAAAATCACTAACTCCTATTCCAAAATATTCTTCAATTTTACTTTCCACATTTTTTACTGTGTCCGCAATGACATCGCCATTTAAAATTAAAATTGGGTTTGACTGTTCAAATTTTTCTTCCCCTTTTCGAGTGAATTTTTTTTTATAAACTCTAGTTATTTCAAATATATCATTTCCAAGAGCAAATTTAAGATATACCTCTAAAATATCACTATCTTGATTTAAACAAGGTCTTATATTTTTCCCTTGTCGCCCCATAGTTCTTGGAATTTCGTCAAAAATAGCTAAAATGATAGCATCCAGTATTGTAGATTTACCACTCCCAGTTTTTCCAAAGATTCCAAATAATCCTAAAGATGTCAGTTCATCAAAGTTTATAGTTTGTTTTTTAGAAAAGCTTTGTAATCCAGTTATCTCAAGTTTAATTGGTCTCAACTTCCTCCCCCTCCTCAATAAGCTCTAAAAAAAGTTTCGTTATATTGCTATTTGGCTCTAATCCATCACTTTCTTCTTTAAAAAACTCAATAAAAGCTTCCTCTAAATTTTGTTCATTAGAATACGAAATTTCATTTGCAATCTCTTTTGTTTTTATTATTGGAATTATTTCTAAAATGTTTTTATTATTTTTAATTTTTCTAATTTCTGAATTTGTTAAAGGTGTTTCTAAAGCTATATTTAAGTAAATCCATTCATTTATACCTAAAAGTTCTTCTGATTTTTCAATGGCCTCTTTAGCACCAATAACAGTATACTCTTTAATCGGTTTATAGTTATCTAAAAAAATATCTTTAACAATAGTCTTATTTTCTAAGATATCAACAACATAAACTTTTTTATCAAATTTATTTTCAGTAACTCTATATTCTAATGGAGACCCGCAATAATATGCATTTTTTCTTTTAAAACTCATGGGTTTATGGACATGCCCCAGCGCTATATAATTAACATCTGGCAAATCATCTATGGCAATTGCTCTGGAACCCCCTAACTCTAATGCAACATCTCCTTCCCCCATAGATCCCGCAACGTATATATGAGTCATTATAACTGTAGGTATATTCTCTTTGTTTTGCTGTGCACCAAATTCTAGGATCTCTTTTATTCTTGCATTAAATTTAATATCATTGAATGTTTCATTAAGTGTTGCTTCACTAGGAAATGGTAAACTATATAAATATAATTTTTTATTGTTTTTCTCGATAAAAAGTCCACCTTGATTAGAGCTATATATATTAAAACAACCGTATTTACCAATAGGAATCTCCTGAAATGCTCGTTCATATATAATTACACCATAATCTTTAGCTAAGGTAAAAATAGATGTTAAACGTTGAGGATTATCATGATTTCCTGGAATGATAACTATTCCCACCTCTCCATTTTTAGACAATTTCTTTATACTATCGAAAAACAGTTTCTCGGCTTCTGCTGATGGATTATAGGTATCATAAATATCCCCAGCTAAAAGGATTAGATCAATTTTTTCTTGATCCACAATTACTTCAAGTGCATCTATAAATTTTTTTTGTTCATTAAGTCTGGATTGCCCCTCCAATTTTTTTCCAAGGTGCCAATCAGAAGTATGAAGTATTTTCATAAATATCTCCTTTATTCAAATCATATTATAATACTATTACAGTTTACCATTGAAAGTTTAAAAATTCAAATTTAAGCTGAGAATTAAAAAATGGAGTTAAGATTATTCTTAACTCCATCTATAATATTGTTACTTATTAGTTAATCTTTTTAATGCATTTGCTACAAATTCAACCTGTGTTCCTATGATGACCTGAACAGATGTTTTTCCAGGCTTTAACACACCACTAGTTATTTTTTTAATTTGAGCATCCTGAACAAGAGAGTTATCTTTTACTTCAAGTCTTAATCTTGTGATACAGTTATCAATTGATACAATGTTGTCCACTCCACCTAATAGAGGGATTAAAGCAGCAGCCAATTCATCATTTGAAGTTATTTTAACCTTAGAAGACGAATCTGTCGAATCGGCATCTTCCTCCTCTCTTCCAGGTGTTTTTAAATTAAACTTATTTATAACAAATACAAATATAAAATAGTATAAGAAGAAGAATACTAATCCTTGAACAATCAACATATACCACTGTGTAGCTAAAGGATTTCTTGAAGATAGAAGCATATCTATCAATCCAGCAGAGAATCCAAATCCAGCAATCCAATGCATACTAGCAGCTATAAATACAGATATTCCTGTCAGTATAGCATGAACTAGGTATAATCCAGGAGCAACGAACATAAACGCGAACTCTAAAGGTTCAGTAACTCCAGTTAAAAATGTAGCAAATCCAGCAGCAATCATGATAGATTTTATTTTATCTTTATTTTCTGGTTTAGCTGTTTTAACAAAAGCAGCAGCCGCTCCTAAAAGACCAAACATCATGATTGGGAAAAATCCTGCTTGATACATTCCTGTCACTCCAGGAATACCTGTTCCATTAGCTATAGATTGAGCTCCACCTAAGAATTTAGGTATATCATTTATTCCTGCTACATCAAACCAGAATACAGAGTTTAGAGCATGGTGTAATCCCACAGGAATTAGCAGTCTATTTAAGAATCCATATATTCCAGCACCAACGGCACCAAGACCACTTATAGACTCTCCAAATGTCACTAAACCATTATAAATACCTGGCCAAATATACATTAAAATAAATGCAACTATTATCATAACAAATGATGTAATAATTGGTACTAATCTTTTTCCGCTGAAAAAAGACATAGCTTTAGGAAGTTCAACATCGCTAAATTTATTGTATAGAGCAGAAGAGATTACTCCTACTAATATTCCAATAAATTGATTGTTTATTTTACTAAAACCAACTGGAACATTATCAATTTTCATAATTTGTCCTACAGCTCCAGGCGATAGTAAGTTCGTAAGAACTAAAAATCCAACAAGACCTGTCAATGCAGCAGCTCCATTTTTATCCTTAGACATTCCAAATGCAACACCTACTGCAAACAATATAGGCATTTGATCTATTATTGCAGCTCCTGATTTAATAAAAAATGCAGCGACAGCACTGTTTCCACCCCAAGCAACTGGATCTATAAAATATCCTAATCCTAAAAGGATAGCTGCAGCAGGTAATACTGCAACAGGAACCATTAGAGCTTTACCAATTTTTTGTAAATAACTAAACATATGTAATCCCTCCTAATTTTTTTTTGAAATAATATTTCTAATTAATTTTATAACAAAAGAATTATTATGTCAACTACATTTTATATTTATACAGAACATTTCAACTATAATATATACATAAAAAATAATATTTCATATTTGGATATTGTTATGTTATAATATATATGAAATTAAAATAGGCGATGGAGTTCGCCATTAAATGCACAAAGCTAATGACTCCTACTCATTTTGAGTAGGAGTCATTTTTTGTTTAGGAGGGAGAAAATTTATGTATTTAATTATTACCTTTATTTTTTTATTTTTTTTAACATTTTTTTCTAATTTTATGGGAGTGTTATTTGAAAAAATAAAATTACCATCTTTGATAGGAATGATGATAACTGGATTTATTTTGGGACCATTTGGATTGGATAAAACACCGGATTTAATTTTGAAAATTTCTCCAACATTAAAGGATATTGCTCTTGTAACGGTTTTATTTATAGGAGGACTTGGAATTGGTGTTGAACAAGTAAAAAAAATAGGAAGACCAGCTATTTTACTGAGCATTGTTCCAGCAACACTAGAGGGTTTTACTATAGCTTATTTATCTACAATGTTTTTAAATTTCACATTTACTCAAGGTGCAATTCTTGGATTTATAATAGCAGCTGTAAGCCCTGCAGTACTCATTCCGTCCATGGTTAATTTAATAGAAAAAAATATTGGACAAAAAAAATCAATTCCACAGTTATTATTGGTTGGAGCATCAGCTGATGACACAATAGCAATAACTTTGTTCACTACATTTTTAGCTGTATATTTTCAAAAAATACAGGGAGTTGAAGTCAGTTTTAAGTATCAGCTTATGATTATTCCAATTTCAATTATTTTAAGTATTTCTATCGGATGGATAGCAAGCTTTTTAATTAAAAATTTATATTTAAAAAATAATAAATATGGAAACAAAATATTTTTATCATTTGGTTGTTGTTTATTTTTAAGGTGGATAGAAAATAAATTTCACTTTGAGTTATACAATTCTCTATTGAGTGTGATATCATTTGGATTTTTTATAAGGTTTTATGATTGTGATGGTTATAAAGAGATTCAAAATGGAATGAATAAAATTTGGAGATTTGGAAAGATATATTTGTTTACATTTGTAGGGATGGCTATAAACCCTATTCTAGTTGGGGGATATTTTTTTATTGGCATAACTATTCTTTTTTATTCATTAACAATCAGATCTATTGGAGTTTTATTATCTCTGATAGGAACAGACTTAACATTGAAAGAACGATTGTTTTGTATAATAGCATATCTTCCAAAAGCAACAGTCCAGTCAGCAAAAGCTGGTATACCTTTACAAATGGGTGTTGCAGGAGGCGAGATAATGCAAGCCATAGCTATTTTAAGTGTACTTGTAACAGCTCCGTTAGGGGCTATAGGAATAAATTCAACATATAGAAAGTTATTAGAACATTCGTAAGGACCGTCGCAACATAGAGGAAGATATTTTTCTGGGATATTTTAATAAAAAGTGAGGACTGTTAAGCCCTCACTTTTTACTTCAATATATGTTTTTCTTGTAAAAATTTATCGATAATAACTTCAATAGGTTCAGTTCCATCTATCGCTAATAGGTTTAAATTTTGCATCTCCTCTTCAGTTAAAGAATCGACAAGGGTATCTAATGCTTCTATCACTTGAGGTTCATCATATTCATAACCTTTTCTTAAAGTTATTACAACTTCATAAGGCGGAAAGAATTTCAGATCATCATCTAACAACATCAAATTATGTTTAGCGATGAGTCCATCTGTAGAGTATACAAGAGCAACTTCTATTTTATCTGAAACAAGAGAGTTAATTACAAGTCCCTGATCCATAGATAAAATATTTTTAAATTTTATATTATAAGTTCTTTGAATGCCAATAAGTCCGTCTTCCCTCTCCATAAATTCATGAGGACCACTTAAAGTCATATTTTTAGCATATTTTTTTAAATCACTTATATTTTTAATTCCATATTTTTTAGCAACTTCTGGCTTCATCGCAAATGCATATGTATTTTCAAATCCCATCGGATTTCTGATGTCTAAATTATGATTTGTATTATATTCTTCTTTAATAATATCAAAAACAGTTTTTGCATCAGCTTTTTCTTTTTTTCCTAAATAAGCAGCATAGGCTACTCCAGTATATTCCGGATAAACATCAATATCTCCATTTTTTATAGCTTCAAATATAACTGTTCCTGTTCCAAGTTCAACAATTTTTGCTCTATATGGAGTTTTAGATTCTATAATTTTAGCCATCATAATTCCTAAAATTCTTTGTTCATTGTAATTTTTATGTCCAACGATAATAGTAGGAATATTTTTTTCGACACTATTTTTATAAACTCTATATCCTGAACTTAATAATATCAATACTAAAACACACTTTAATATAACAACATTTTTCTTTTTTTCTTTAGGATTTGCCAACATTCCAGTTGGAGTTAAAGCTTTTTCAAAAACACCCAAGATATAATTTACAACAAATGCTAGCATTGCAGTAGGGATGGCACCTGTTAATACTAAATTATTATTACTTGTTGAAATTCCTCTAAAAATAAGTTCTCCTAATCCGCCAGCTCCAATAAGGGCTGCTATTGTAGCAGTTCCAATAGTAGCAACGGCAGAAATTCTTATCCCACCCATTATGACAGCAACAGCTATCGGTAATTTTATTTTTAATAGAACTTGAAAATTAGTCATACCCATTCCAATTGCAGCCTGAATTATAGAATTATCGACACCTTTTATTCCAATATAAGTATTTGTTATAATAGGAAGTAGAGAATATAGGAACAAAACAAATACTGCAGGGGTTATTCCGATTCCTAAAACTGGAATAATTAACCCGAATAAAGCTAAACTTGGAACAGTTTGAAAAATTCCAGCTATTGTTAAAACTACTTTTGAAAGTTTTTCATTTTTTATAATAATGATTCCTAAAGGAACACCGACTAAAATTGCTAGTGAAACAGCTAATCCAGTTATTTCTATATGTTGAAATAATGCCAGTTTAACTTCCGGAAGTTTTTCTATAAAATACCTAATAAAACTATTCATAAACTACCCCCTCACTATCATCAAATGTTGTAGGAGCAATTTTACTTATTGCATTGACAAGTCCCAGATTAGTTATAACTCCAGTTAAATGATTATTGTTGTCTACAACGGGAATAACTTTAGCATTTATACTTGACATTTTATTTAAAACATCCAGTAGATTACTATCTTTATCTATCGTTAAAAAATCCTTATCCATAACATCTCGGACACGTGACAATCCATTTTCCATAGCATATATTAAATTTTTTCTAAAGATAATGCCTAGAGGTTCTAAATGTTTTCCTCCCTCTACTTCTGTTACTATTAAAAAATCTATATCATGAGTTTTTAATAGGTTGAAAGCTCTTGATATATTACTTCTTTTTTCAATAGTCCAATATTGTTTTGACATTATATCTGAAACTAAAAGTTTTCCTGGAGTTTTCCAGATTCGGTCCTTACCTATAAATTGTTCTATATACTCTGAAGCTGGATCTTTTAAAATTGCATCAGGAGTATCAAATTGTAAAATTTCACCATCTTTTAAAAATGCAATTCGCTCGCCCAATTTAATAGCTTCATCCATATCATGGGTAACAAAAATAATTGTTTTACCAAGTTCCTTTTGTAGTTTTAAAACTTCATCTTGAATATTTTCTCTTGTAATTGGATCTAGCGCTGAAAATGGTTCGTCCATAAGTATGATATCTGGATTTACGGCCAATGCTCTAGCAATTCCAACTCTTTGTTTTTGTCCCCCAGAAACTTCATGGGGATATTTATTATAGTATATTTCAGGATCAAGATTTAAAAGCGAAAGTAGTTCATAACTTCTAATCTTCCTTTTCTCTTCATTCCATTTTAGCAATTTTGGAACGATTTCAATATTTTCTCCAATCGTCATATGTGGCATAAGCCCCTCTTTTTGTATAACATACCCAATTCTTCTTCTTAAGGTTATAGGATTGACCTTACTTATATCCTCTCCATCAATTATCACATTTCCTTGTGTCGGATCTATAAGGCGATTCACTAATTTCATGGTGGTTGTTTTTCCGCATCCTGACTCTCCTATTAAAACGACGAATTCCCCTGTTTTTACTTTAAAATCTATATTTTTTAATATAAGTGTTCTCTTATCATAAGATTTTGATACATTTCTAAACTCTATCATTCTTATATCCTCCCAGTATAAATTTTTATAAAATAAAAGCAACTAAAACTTTATACCAAGAGAACCTACTTTTTCCTTTTTTATTTAAAAAAAAAGAGAAATCTTTTAAGATTTCTCAAAGTTTATAAAAGAATAAAATATCCCAGTAGTGGTAGTGTTAAAATTAATACAGGCAAATTAAGTTCTCGATACCTTTTAGTCAAAATTTTTATAATTACATGAGAAATAATACCCATGCTCATACCTGTTGCCATATTATCAGTAAATACAGTAAACATTATAGTTATTACAGCCGGAACAAACTCAGTCATATCCTCCATATCTATAAATTTTATACTTGTCATCATTAAAATACCTATAAAAATTAATGCTGGTGCTGTTGCGGCTGAAGGAATTACATAGACAATCGGTGTTAAAAAAATAGTAAATATAAAGCAAACTCCCGTTGAAATTGCAGTTAATCCTGTTCTTCCTCCCTCTTCAACTCCAGCAGCTGATTCCAAGAATGTTGTTATAGTTGTTGATCCAAATAATGCTCCAACAATTGTAGCTATTGAATCCACTAAAAATGGCTTATCCACTTCTGGTAAATTTCCATTTTCATCCAAAAGTCCAGCTTGAGCAGAGACTCCTAAAAGAGTTCCTAGAGTACAAAAGAAATCTCCTACAAAAAATGTAAAAACCAACGGTAGAAAACTAAATTTTAAAGCGTCCATAATATTTAGTTTAAAAAATATTGGCTCAATTGATGGTGGTAATGAAAAAAATGATTCTGGGATTTGAGTAATCCCAAAAGGAACTCCTAAAAGAGTTGTAACAATAATTCCAATCAGTACCCCACCCTTAACTTTGTTCAAAACAAGAGTTATTGTTACAAAAAGTCCGATTAAAGATAATATTGTATGTGGATTAGATATACTCCCCATTGAAATTGTTCCACTGTTAATTACCATTATTTGTCCATTTTTAAAACCTACCATAGCTATAAAAAAACCAACTGCCACACCTATAGCAAATTTCAGATTTTTTGGAATAGCTTCAACAATTAGACCTCTTAAACCAAAGATAGTCAATAGTAGAAATCCAACTCCAGAGAGAAAGACCATCCCCATAGCGGTTTGCCAGTCAACAACTCCTCCTGCAACCAAAGTATAAGCGAAAAATGCGTTTCCTCCCATAGCTGGTGCCATAGCGAAAGGCCTATTTGTGTAAAGTCCCATCACTATAGAAAATAGAGCTGATAAAATAGCAGTTACAATAGTCACTGCTTTAACATCCATTCCTGCAGAGCTCATAAACAAAGGTTGAACAATAAGGATATATGCCATTGTCATAAATGTTGTAACCCCTGCTGTAATTTCTGTAGATACGGTTGTGTTGTAATAGCTAAGTTTGAAATAAGAATCAATAGCACTTAGCATACTATTACTCTTTGTTTTTATGTTTTCCATTTACTCCTCCTAATAATAAACCATTTACGGTGGTTTGTAGAAACTCCTGACCATATTTCAAGACTATATCAGTAAAAAAAATTTTACAGGGTATTGTACTATACTTCACAAACTTTGTCAATTTATATTCAACTTTGTCAATTTAGGTTTAACTTTAGATAATAAAGCTCTGTAAAAGTAAATATAGAAATATAAAATATTGTATGATATAAAGCGTTATATATAGATAACAAATCTTTATAGTATAATTACAGATATATAAAAATAATTATATTGTTACAAAACAAAACTTATATAACTGCGTATAATAACTCTTATCTGAAGTTTTATTATCTTGATATAATTATTATTTTAAGTATATAAGTAATGATTGTAACTTCTTATTTAGTATGAGATAATATAAAAATGTAACAATAAAAATAAATGGAGGTAAGTATATGTATGACTTAAATAGAGATATGTTGACTGAGGTTATTGCTGGATATATTGAATTAGCAAAGCAGATGAAGGGTGAATTAGTTATTTTAAATAAGATAGATGATGAAGCTGATGAATTTTTAATAACAAATTTAAAGGACTTTAATCTTATAAAAATAAGCGAAGGGGATTTAATAGAGTTAACAATATATGTCGATGATGAAGATGAGATTTATGAAGAATTTGTTGTTGGTGAAGGTCTGGATTATCCCAAATTTCAAAAAAATATTTCTGAAAAATTTCCTAAATATTTCAAAAAAATACCTACTGAAATAAAGTCCGATTCAATAAATTCTAGAAAACAAAAACCATTATTAACGAATAAAGACTCTCAAACTAATCATTTTCAAAAATTCATGAAAAAAAATAAGTAATTTTATAATAAAAGAGCAGCTCCAATATTTCTCAATTTTGGAATTGCTCTTTTATTTTTTATAAAAATTATTTTCTTTAATTAATAATTTATATTTTTTTATGGTTTTTATATTTGTTTCTACCTAATACGAGGTATATTATTATAGCCATTTCTACTAAACATAGAAGTGAAACAATTCCAAAAGCTAATTTATAGATATTTTTAGCGGAAGTTTTCTCTGTTTCAAGAAGTTTTATATTAATTTCTTGTAAATTATTAGTTGATTTTCCAAAAGAAGCAATTTCATTTTTATTTGCCAAATTAACTTTTTCCATATTTTTTTGTATAGGTCTATTATTTGAGTAGGTTTCTGTCTGAAGCTTTTCTCCTGTAACTTTTATTTCTTGTGATAGAATTATCAAATTTTCATATTTTTCTGTTTTAGTATTAAAATACGGAATGACTATTTCTGGAGTTTTTTCAACACCTCCTTTTTTAGGAATAAATGCTACTTCGAAGGTTTTTTCATTATAATAATTTTCACCTTTAATCTCTTCACTATAATTTTTAACACTTTGAAAAATATTAAAATCATTTTGATTTTCAATAGGCAAATTTTCTAATAAAGCTAGATTTCCGCTTCCAGATAGAGTTAGATTTAAAGTGGTAGCTTGTCCAACATTTACCTCTTTATTTTTCCAATTCTCTTTATAGGTAAGAGTTCCCACAATATCTTTAAAATTTTTAGGGGTATCTACAGGAAGCGGCTTAATATTTATTTTTAAATTATCTTCACCAACTAAAGTTGTATTTTCATAGAAAAAATCTCTTGTTGGTTCTCCTACTTTAACTTCACTTGTTATAATATTTTTTTCTCCACTACTATTAGCTTGCAAGATCCCTTTAAATATATTAAGCTCAATCGCTTGTTTTCCTTTATACTCTATTTGATTTTGTACATAACTATTGTTATTATATTTAGTGATATCTTTTACTGAAAAATCTTGAAAATTTGGTGCTTTAACTTGAGAAAAAGAACTAATATTAACAGTGCTTATAAAGTTCTCTTGAAAAGGGATTTTTTCACCAAAATAATAACTTTTTTTAGGTATATCCACTTGTAAAGAAAATCTATCTTCCATAACTTTATCTAGCTGCTTATTTTCTCTTACATCTATCAAGAGAGCTTTTTCACTGCCTTTTTCAGTGATAACTTTTAACGTAAACTCTCCATCTTTCTTTGATTTCAATCTATAAACATCACTTTTTACTGATGTTGTTTTTCCATTAATTACATTATAGCTATTGCTAGAACCTTTGGATAAAACATCAAAATTTTTCAACCCCTCTATTCTATATCTTTCTTTATCTTCATTTACAAATGAAACTTCTAAATTAAAATCTTCATATTTTGTAGGAGATAAATTAGAAGAGTTTAATATTAATTCAGGAAAAGTTAATTTCCAAAGCATTAACATCATTAAAAATAAATTAAATTTTTTCATTCTGCTCTCCTCTACCATCTATTTTCATTATTTTTATTTTCGCTTGTATTTAAAACTCTCTCATTATTTTTAAAAGCTTGTTTTTCGTTTCCTTCAAGTCTTTGCAGAATACTTCGCAACTCTTCTTCTTTTTGCTTCATAGTTTTCTCCTCTGGAGTTAACTCTTTTGGAGTATTTTCTTTATTTTGTTCATTATTTTGCGTATCACTTTTCTTATTGCTATTTTGTGAGTCATTTTTATCTTCATTATTTTGTTCGTTGTTTTGTTGATCTTTTTGCTGATTTTGTTTTTTTTCTTCAACTTTATTTTTAACAATTTCAAAATTCTTTTTTATATTTATATCTCGATTGGTATCCATAGCTAATTTATACTCTTCTAAAGCTTCTTTAATTTTGTTTTCTTTTATTAGTGAGTTCCCATTCATAAATTTTAAATATCCAGGTTCTTCAATTACCTTATCTTTTTTTAATCTCATAACTCCAAATACAATTAAAGCTATTCCTAGAAGAAGAACTAATATTTTTTTAAACATATTCCCCCTCCTTCTCTTTTCTTCTTAAAAAATAACCAATAAGTATTAATAAAAGTCCTATTTCTAGTGGATATTGATAGTATTGTTCATAAATGTTTAGTTTTTCATCTCTTTGAGAAGTTTTATCTAATTTACCAATATCAGCGATTAATTTTTGATAATTACCTGTATTTAAATTATTTAAAGAATAGTATTGTCCACCACTTTCTTTAGCTAACTCTTTTAAAAAATCATCATTTAATTTAGATACAACGATATTTCCACTGTTATCTTTTACAAATCCATTATCTAGTGGAATTACGCTTCCTTCATCAGTTCCAACTCCAAAGATAAAAGTCTTAATATGATTATCTTTAACATACTTTAAAATTTTAGAATTTCTATCTCCACCATCTGAAAAAATAATAATATTTTTATCTTTTGTATCTGCCTTTTCAAAAGAGTTATTTGCTAATTTTAAAGCTTCTAAAAGTTCTGTTCCTCCACCTGAAATAAGCTTACTATCTATCACATCAATATAATTTATTGCCATAAAATAATCATCTGTTAAAGGTATTTGAACATATGCACTATCCGAAAATGGAATAATTCCAACTCTATCTCCCTTAAGATTATTTAAAATCTCTTTTAACTCTTTTTTACTTATTTCCAATCTATTTGGATAAGTATCTTCAGCTAACATAGATTTAGATATATCCATTAGAACATAAATGTCACTTCCTTGAACCTCTATTTTCTCCTCCTCTTTTAACTTTTGCGGTGAAAGCAGTGCTATAAATACTAAAATTCCACCTAGAGAAAGAAAAAGTGTTTTAATAACCATAATCATGGTATCCTGTTTCCAACCCATTTTCTCCAATATATTCTCTCTTTTTCTTACTCCTAATATTAAAAATAAAATAATTAAAATAGGGAAAACTATAAATTTAATACTAGCTGTATTTCCAAACTCCATAACTATCCCTCCTAAGGTATTCTTATATATTTAAAATATTCGAAAAATACACCTAATAATAATAAAATTAAGGCAATTTTTAATAATTCCTCAAAATATTCTGTGATGTCATAGATACTTCGACTATCTATCTTACTTTTTTCTAAATTATTTATTTCGTTAAAAATATTTTGAAACTCTTTAGAATCACTAGCTCTAAAATATTTTCCATTTGTTTTTTCTGCAATAAGATTTAAAAGATTTTCATCAAGTTCTTTATTTTCAATATATGAAGTTCCAAAAAATCCTGGAATTGCAATCTCTTTAGCTCCAATTCCAATAGTATAAACTTTTATTCCTAACTCTTTAGCTATTTTAGCAGCTCCTATAGGGCTCATTTCACCAGAGTTATTTTCACCATCTGTCATTAATATGATAACTTTAGATTTTGAATCAGAGTCCTTTAATCTATTTAATGCTACTCCTAATCCCATACCAATAGCAGTTCTATTGTTACTTGTTATATCATCAGTTGTTATATTTGAAATCATATTTTTTAATACACTGTGGTCAAATGTTAATGGAACCTTTGTGTATGCCTCTCCTCCAAACACAACTAGAGATAATCTATCATTTGGTCTTTTATCAATAAATTCTTTTAATAACTCTTTAGATTTTTCTAGTCTATTGGGATTAAAATCTCTAGCTTCCATAGATTTAGAAAGATCTAAAGCTATAGCTATATCTACACCATCTTTTTTTACAACTTTACCCTCTTTTGTAAATTGAGGACGAGCCAAAGCTAAAATCATAAATATAGTAGATAGATATATAAAAAATCGTCCTAATAGATGTTTTTTGCTTCCTTTTGAATATTTTTTAATAATTTGTATTCCTGGAACCTTAATAGCACCTTGAGATCTTTTTCTAAAAAAAAGATAGGTAACTATAGGAATCAGTATCAATATATATGGCATCTTAAAGTTATACACTGTTCTTTTTCTCCCTTCTTAATCTCTCTACTATGTCAAAGGCTTTCTTTTTATATTCTAAATAATCACCATCTCTATTAGGTCCAAATTTTAAATAATCCATACTTTTAATAAAGTCAGTATCTTTTTCTGTTATAGGATAAATAGCTTTGTATTCTCCACCTAAAAAATTAGTTCCATACATACCATCTATATACCTCCGTAATTCTAAACTAATTTTCTCCTTCCAATTAGATCCATTAACTTTAGACATCTCTTTTTTCAATATAATATACGGATCTTTAGCTCTATCTACTAAATGCATAAAAAATGCTGTTATAACTGCAATTATTCCTGCTATAGTTGCTAAAATTCCCATATGTGGATAATCAGTTTCTATATATGTATTATTTGGATTTGAAAGAGCTTCGTAAATATCTTTTTCAGAAGGTTCTATTGTTGAAACTACATCTATTTTTAGTTTTTTATTTCCGATTTTAATTTCATTTTCACCAACTTTATATATAGTAAATGTTACAACATAAGAGCCATCTTTATCCTTTTCTAAGGATGATATTTTATAACCTTCTAAAGCTTTCTCAATTTCACTTTCATTGATAGCACCCTCTATTTTTAGAGTTATTTTATCACCAATATTATATTCTTTGCTAAAAGATAGTAGAGAAAGTAAAAGAAAAATCCCAATAGTTATTTTTTTCATCGCACTCTCCCTCTATTAAAAAATTTTGAAATCTCTTTTACATAATCCTCTCCAACATATAAATTTATTCCATTAGAAATATTATTTATATTTATATCACTACTATTCTCTTTATAATTTTCAACAACTATTTGTTCACCAGTTTCAGCATCTTCTAAAGTGAAAATAGCTCCAATTGGAAGTGATTCATATTTTTTATCGCCAATTCTTACCGGTATAATTTCATGTCGCTGAGATAGGATTTTCAATTCTTTTTCATAGTTAACATCTAAAAAGTCTGATATTAGAAAGATAACGGATCTTCTTTTGAAAACTTTTCCAAAGTATCTTAAAGCCGTAGCAATATCTGTTTTATCTCCTTTAGGATTAATCGTCAATAGGTTTTCAATTATAGATAGCGTATGTTTTTTCCCTTTTTTTAAAGGGATAACTCTCTCAATTTGATTAGAAAAAAACAGTGCTCCGACTCTATCACTATTTTTGTTAGCACTAAATGCTAAACTTCCAACTAATTCTGTTATAAGATCTAACTTTGCTTTAAATCTATTAGATGCTGATATGTCAACTAGCAAAAAAATAGAAAGTTCTCTTTCCTCTACAAACTCTTTAACATATGCTTTCCTTTGTTTAGCAGTAACTTTCCAATCTATTTTTTTCACATCATCTCCTGGAGCATATCTTCTAATATCAGAGAACTCCATTCCATTTCCTTTTAAACAAGATTGATACTGTCCTGCAAAAATATTGTCAGATAAAATAGTAGCTTTTATTTCAATACTCTTTATCTTTTTTAAAAGTTCCTTTTTACTCTCTAATCTATTATCCATAGTCTCTCCTTATGGTAAAACAACTGTTTTTAGTATATCATCTATTATATCTACTACCTTTTTGTCCTCTGCTTCAGATTCATATGTTAAAATAAGTCTGTGACGTAAAACATCATAAATAACTTTTCTTATATCTTGTGGCATTACAAAATCTCTTCCATCTAAAAATGCAGCAGCTTTAGATGCTATGACCAAACTTATACTAGCTCTAGGTGAAGCTCCACAAGCAATATAATCGGAATGTTCTCTAGTTTTAAATACAATATCTAAAATATATTTTTTTAACTTTTGATCTATAACAACTTTTTTAATTATTTCTTTTATCTCTTCCAAATCTTGTAGAGATATAATTGTATTTATTCGAATATCTGAAAATTCTTTTTCACCTGTTAGTAAATCAAGCATTTCCATCTCCTCTTCATATGTTGGGTACTCTATTTTTACTTTCATTAAAAATCTATCTTGCTGAGCCTCTGGTAGTGGATATGTCCCATCTTGCTCTATCGGGTTTTGAGTTGCTAAAACTATAAACGGTTTATCTAGTTTAAATGTTTCACTAGCAATTGTAACTTGTTTCTCTTGCATAGCTTCTAAAAGAGCAGATTGAACTTTTGCAGGAGCTCTATTTATTTCATCAGCTAGAACTATATTGGCAAATATAGGTCCTTTTTTTACACTGAAATCTCCAGTTTTTTCATTATATATCTCTGTTCCTACAATATCGCTCGGTAACAAATCTGGAGTAAATTGAATTCTTGAAAAACTTAATCCCAAAGTCTCTGCTATTGTAGAGACTGTTAGTGATTTTGCTAACCCAGGAAGACCCTCCAATAGAATATGGTTTCCTGTTAAAATTCCAATAAGAATTTTCTCAACCATATCATTTTGTCCAATTACCTTTTTAGAAATCTCTTTTTTTAAAGTATTAATTCTTTCCATACTTTCCTCCTAAGTTTTATTTAACATAATAAATCATTATACGGCGTTTTTGTTAAAATCCCTAAATTTTTTGATAAAAAAAGAAGAGAAAAAGTTTTATCCTTTTACTCTTCGATCTATTATTATAATATAGTTTCCTCTAGAATATGTTTTGGTAAAGGTCTAGAAAATAAATACCCTTGAATTAGATCTACTTTCATCTCTTTTAACAACTCTAAATCCTCAACTGTTTCAACCCCCTCAGCAATAACTTTTAAATTTAAAGCATGGGCTGTATCGATACATAATTTTACTAAAGTTCTATATTCTTCACTGTCTTTCATTCCCCAAATAAAATTTTTATCAATTTTTATATTAGAAAGCGGTATTTTTACAAGATAACTAAATGAAGAATATCCAGTTCCAAAATCATCTAGCGATATTTTAATTCCAATATCTTTTAGTTCTTTAATTTTTAAGATATTTTCACCTATATTTTGTAATAATACTGTTTCTGTAATCTCGATTCCAACATTATTTGGTTCTACACCTGTTTCAAATATTATTTTTTTAATAGTTCTAACAAAATTATGCTTCATTATTTGAACTGCAGATATATTGACAGAAACAATTATTTTATTTTCTCTATTTTCATTGATTTTTTTAGCAAAAGAAAATGCAGTTTTTATTATAAATTTACCTATTTCATCTATCAAAGTAGATTTTTCCATAATATTTATAATATCCACTATCGGCACTTTTCTATACTTATCATTGTTCCATCTCAACAATGCTTCTAATCCCACAAGTCCCTTATCACATGTATACTGTGGTTGATAATATAGTTCAAGTTCCTCTTTCTCTAAAGCATTTCTTAAATCCTGATTAATTTCTTCATCCAAACACCTTTTTTTATCTAAATCTGAATTGTAGAATATATATTGATTTTTACCTTGATCTTTCGCTTTGTAAAGTGCTAAATCTCCCTTAGTTAAAAATGAATCAGTACCTTCTTCACCTATATTACCAGTAACTATACCTATACTAGCAGATATTTTATTATATTTACCTTTATTCCCATTTCCTGTTAAAAGATTTAAAATTTTATCAGCTACCTCTATAATTTTTTCACTAGACATTTCACCTTTCCAAACAATAACGAATTCATCTCCACCTATTCTAGATACAAATCCATTTTTACAAACTTCTTGTAACTCTTTTGCAAAAGTTATCAATACTTTATCTCCATACAGGTGTCCAAAATTATCATTTAAATATTTAAAATTATCTAAATCCATAAACATAATTGTAGCATCCAAATTATTACACGATAGTTCAAGATCTATATAATTATATAATCCTCTTCTATTGGCTAATCCTGTTAATGAATCTGTATATGCCATTTTTCTTATTTTAGCCTCTTGACTCTTCATATCTGTAATATCTCTCATTGTACAAACAATTCCTATAACTTCTCCTGAAATATCTATTATTGGAGATTTATGAACTTCTAGTGCTTTTTCTCCATCATTTGTCAAAATTGTTTTTACAAGATGAATATTTTTTTTACTAAAAATAACCTCATTATCCTCTGCTATGATATTTTCTATATGATCTTCTCCTAAAAAATAATCCTCTTTGACATCGAAAGAAGATAGAGGTGTTACGTCCATTAATTTAAAAAATGTGCTATTACTTTTAATAATAAACCCCTCTCTATTTTTAGTAAAAACTGCAAACGGCATATTTTCTAACATTATATCAAATTTCACATCTTTATTTTTTAAATCTGTTATATCTTTAGCTATTCCCATAGTTCCAATGACAGAGTTATCTTCCCCAACTACTGGTACTTTATAAATATTAAAATGCTTGTAACCTTTTTTCCCAGGGATAACCTCATCAAAAATAATCTGCTTTCTTTCGTTCATAACCTGAAGATCATATAATCTACAGTTTTCACCTATCATTCCATCCCAAACGAAATGATCTCCTCTTCCTCTAATAGTTTCAATATCTTTTCCACAATGTTCTTTAAATTCATTATTTACAATCATGTACTCACTATCTTTATTTTTAAACCATGCCATGTAGGGTATATTATCTAAAAGAGTAAAAAATTTGCGTTTATTTTCATCCGCTTCACTTTTAGCTACTATAGTTTCCCTTAGTTTTTCCAATGTTAATCGGATTTCTTTCAGAGAGTAGGGTTTTAAAAAAAAGTTAACAGCCCCTTTTTTTATATAGTCTGAAGGTCTCTCCTCTTTTAATATATCAACAGATATTATTAATTTTTCAAGAGAAGATTTAAAATATTCAAAAAGATATTCATTATATGTATCAAAAATTATAAAATCAAAATCTTCTAAATTAACTTTAAGATAATCTGAAAAATTTATAAATTCAAAATGATACTCCTTTAAAAGTAGCACTCCTAATTCTTTTAAATTTTGTGTGGTTATTTCCTTTTCTTGTAAAATCAAAATTTTTAGTTTTTTCATCTATATTTCCTTTTTCTATTTAATATATTAATATTTTAACATATTTTTCAATCATTTGAAAGATTTATGAATTTTTTATTCTAAAATATAACGTTGAATTTATATCAAGTTAATAATATAATACTCTTAGTGCTTTTTATGTGAATTTAATATGAGGAGGGGTATATGTATAAATTAGTCATCTCAGATTTAGATGGAACTCTTGTTGATAGCAATAAGAATCTTTCTGATTATACAAAAAAAACTATTAGTAAACTTAAAGAAAATGGGGTATATTTTGTAATTGCGACAGGTAGAAATTATAGAGGAGCTAAAAAAATAGCGGATAGTTTGGGATTAGATTCTGAAATTATTTGTAATAATGGTTCAACAATATATAATAACCAAGGTGAATTAATATTTCAAAAAACTATTTCCAATACAACAGCTAAACAAATATTTAGAGAAATAGAGAATACTGAAAGTATTTTTTTTGCTAGCTCTGGAAATAATATTTATATACAGAAAGGAAAAGTCGAGGAAGCATCTCTATTTCTTTTATCTCCTCCTGAAAATCCGATAGAAATAACTCTAGAAAATGTAGAACATTACAATTTTGAAAAAATTGTAATAATCAATCATAATAATGATATCTTAAAAAAATTATCAGAAAATTTCAATAAAACAGATGATATTAACGCTTTCATTTCACAGGACTGTTATCTAGATATTGTCCACTACCAAACATCTAAAGGGATTGCTTTAAAATTTTTAGCAAAATTAAAAAATATTGATTTAAAACATACTCTTGCTTTCGGGGATGCTTTTAATGATTATGATATGCTTAAATTTGCAGGAAAAGGACTTGTTATGGCCAACGGATTTGAAGAGCTAAAAAATGAATTTGAAACATTAAAGTTAAGTAATGACGATAGCGGTGTGGCAAACTATCTTTCAACAATTTTTGAACTTTAAAAAAACAAACACTTGAATATAACAGATTCAAGTGTTTGTTTTTTATAATAGATTAAAAGAAATTATACCCTAATGTAAAACTAACTTGCTTTAAATCATCATTACCTCTTCTATCACCATCAATTTTAGTAACTGAATATAAAACCTCTCCTTGTAAAGAGAAGATATCCATACCAACTCCTGCTCCATAGAAATAATCACCATCTGGATTTGATCTAGAAACATTATCACGAGTATATAATACCTTTCCAACTTTTCCTACTAAATAGGGTTTTATAGCAATCGGAAACAGATTTACCTTTACCAATCCATAGGCAGGAATTGTTTCTATATCTGTTCCTGAAGTTTTTCCATTATAAGCGATTCCAACTCCAACATCTGCCAGAAGCAATGTCTGAGTTAATTCTAAACTTACTGTGGGTGCATAATTTTCAAATGTTTTTTCCTCTTTATTATAAGAACTTGCATTTGTTATTGCTCCAAATCTAGCATGTGCATCTAATGCAAATACTGAACTTGCTCCTAATAAAAATAATCCTAAAATTTCTTTCTTCATTTTGTTCTCCTTTATTTTAAGTATTTACACTATATATTACACTATTTTTAATTAAAGTACCATATTATTTTGCATGAATCTTTGTATTTACAAATAAAAGTTGATGATATCTATTTTTTAAACTATAATAAATATGTATTATTTTAATAAAGGAGGATTTTATGAATTTTTCAGATTATATTTATATAAGACCGGACTACAACAAAATAAAAATTAATTTTCTAAATTTTATTCAAAAAATCAATGAATCAAAAAACTTAAGCGAACAATTAGAGATTATAAAAGACATCAATAAAATTAGAAACTCTATTGATACCATGTCAAATTTATCTCATATAAGACATACAATAGATACTGAGGATTCTTTTTACAATGAAGAAAAAGCTTACTGGGATGATATTGCCCCGTTGTTCCATGAACTGGATACATTGTTTTATAAAGCTTTAATCTCTCACCCTAATAAAAATCAAATAAAAGATGTCTTAGGAAATCAATTTTTCAAACTTATAGAAAATAGTTTGAAATCATTTTCATCTGATATTATCGAAGATTTACAGGAGGAAAATAAAGAAGTTTCAAAATATGTTAAACTTCTAGCTTCAGCTAAAATTTTATTTGAAGGCGAAGAAAGAAACCTTTCTGGAATGACCCCATTTATCTTATCGCAAAATAGAGATATTAGAAAAAACGCTCAAGAAGCTAAATATTCATTTTTCAAAAAAAATGAATCTAATTTTGATGAAATTTTTAATAATTTAGTTATAATTAGAGATCGTATCGCGAAAAAACTAGGTTTTAATAATTTTATAGAATTAGGGTATATTCGGATGAATCGTATAGATTATTCAAGTGATATGGTCGCTAACTTCAGAAAGCAAGTTATAGAAGAGATTGTTCCAGTAGCAACCTCCCTTTATAAAAAACAAGCTAGAAGACTTAACCTAGATTCTCTTAGTTACTACGATGAAAAATTTGAATTTAATACTGGAAATGCTATTCCTAAAGGAGATACAAATTGGATTATTGAGCAAGGGAAACAAATGTATCATGAGATGTCTCCAGAGACATCTGAATTTATAGATTACATGATCGAACATAATCTTATGGATTTAACTACTAAAAAAGGTAAAGCCGGTGGAGGATATTGCACTTTTATTGCTGATTATAAGTCTCCATTTATTTTTTCAAATTTTAATGGTACAAGTGGAGATATAGATGTTCTCACTCATGAAGCTGGACATGCATTTCAAGTATATAGATCAAAGTGGATTGAAACTCCAGAACTATTGTGGGCTACTTACGAAAGTTCTGAAATTCATTCTATGAGTATGGAATTTTTTACTTGGGATTGGATGAAAAATTTCTTTAAAGAGGATACAGAAAAATATTTTTATACTCATCTGGGTGGGGCTATTAAATTCATCCCATACGGCTCTCTTGTTGATGAATTTCAACATGAAATCTATAAAAATCCTACTTTGACTCCAAATGAAAGAAAAACTATTTGGAGAGATTTAGAAAAATTATATAAACCTCATTCTGATTATTCTGAAAATTTATTTCTTGAAAATGGAGGATGGTGGATTCAGCAAGCTCATATTTTTGAAGTTCCTTTTTATTATATTGATTATGCTTTAGCTCAAGTCTGTGCATTACAATTCTGGAAACATATGAAGGTTAACAGACAAGAAGCTTGGACTGATTATATCAATCTATGCAATATAGGTGGAACTAAATCATTTTTGGATCTCTTAAAACACGCAAATTTAGTGTCACCTTTTGAGAATAATTGTATCAAAAATATATTGAAGCCTGTAAGAGAATATCTAGAGAATATCAATGATAAATCTTTGTAATTTTTCATATTATTTTTTAATTATAGGTCTTTTAATTCCAGGAGTGTGTCTATGAACATCTTTGCACCAATAACAATTAAAAATATTACAATTAAAAATCGAATTGTTCTTCCTCCTATGGTTCGTTTTTCCATGATCAAAAAAGATGGACTTGTCACAAAAACTCTTTTAGATTGGTATGAATCCATTGCTTTTAATGGGGTTGGTATGATTATTGTCGAAGCTTGCTGTGTTTCTCCAAATGGCAAGCTTAGAGAAAATCAACTTGGAATTTGGAACGATTCTTTTATTCCAGGTCTCAAAGAATTAGCTTTTCGATGTAAAAAACACGGTTGTACTACATTAATTCAAATTCATCATGCTGGATTTTTAAATAATTTAAACAATATTTCTGAAAATAAAATTGATTCAATTCTTGATGATTTTATAGACGCTTTTTATCGTGCTAAACTCTGTGGATTTGATGGTATAGAAATACATGCTGCTCATGGTTATCTTCTCTCTCAATTGATGTCTAAACTTGAAAATAACCGAATAGATAAATATGGTGGTTCTTTAAAAAAAAGAATGTTTTTTATAACTCAACTTCTAATAAAAACTAAAAATATTTTTGATGGTAATTTTATTTTAAGTTGTCGAATAGGGGGAAATGAACCATCTTTAGAAGATGGTATTAATAATGCCAAATACTTAGAAAATTTAGGGGTAGATATAATACATGTTTCACACGGAATACCTGATCCAAATTTCAAAAGTCAGGCAAAAATATTTTTTCCTAAAGATTTTAATTTTGATTGGGTGATATATATGGGAATGGAAATAAAAAAATGTTTAAAAATTCCAGTTATAGGAGTTCGGAAAATAACTAATGAAAATCAAGCCAGTTATTTAGTCGAAAATAATTTACTTGATTTTGTTGCTGTTGGTAGAGCTATGATTGGAAAACCTCTATGGATAAAACAGGCATTAGCTAGTTACAATTTGCGAAAAAAAGATATCAGTTTTTAAGCTGATATCTTTTTTATATTTAAAGGATTTTTAAAAAAAAAATTGAATATTTCCTTATACAAATATTTTAAAGGGAGGGTTTTCATGAAAGAAATTTTAATACTATTATTTCTAGTTAATATTTCTGTTTTTTCTAAAGTTCTTGATGTTGGAGTTGTCTTAGAAAACAATTCAGCTTGTTCAAATAATGCTTTAAAAGTCCTACAAGATGAACTTAATAAAAATTTTAGTGGAACAGAATATTCACCTAAAATAACAGAAAAATTTTATTTAACTAATCACAATATACAGGAGGGAGTAAATAATTTAAATTCAAATAAAAAAATTGATGCTATTTTTATTTTAACATGTGCACCATTAGAAAATATAAAAAATGTTGATAAAAACAAATTTTATTCTATCCCATTTGGATTTGGAGAGAAAAAAGCAATTGCCCCATCTAATGTTAACTATATCTACAGTAAAATTAATTTAAATGATTTTATCTCTGTCTTTAGGGAGATTGATCAAGTCAACGAAGTCAATGTTTTAATCTCCAATATGGATTCTAATAATTTAAAAAAACTTGAACAAAATACTAAAATTGATGGTTTAAAAGTAAATGTTCTTAATTCAAGTGAAACAAATCTTATCAATAGTATTAATAACGGTATTCCCAGTTTTTTAATAGATTTTAATGCCAGTTTAAAACCTCTTGCTTATTCTGGATTAAACTTAGACAATGAGATGATGAAAAGACTCCGTGCAGCTTCTCTTAACTATATGTTTTTTAAAACAGGAAGAGGGATGGGGAAAATTATTGAGGTAGATGAACCTAGAAAAGATATCTATCTTAACTCTGCTATTGCTTCAAAAATTGGAATTTTCCCAAATCTAATTTTTTTACAAGAAATGTCAGAAATTAATTTGAAAAAGACTGAAAATCCTAAACTTTCTCTAAAAGGAGCTGTTCAAAGAGCACTTAATTCCAATGTAGATTTATTGCAAATTAAACAAAACATATTCACAAATTTTTACAGCACTAAAGTTGTAAACTCGCAACGATTACCCCAATTATCTGCTAATATGAACTATAGCGCTCTTGACAGTCGCTCACCAGCATTTGAACAGGGAGCTGCTACAAATAGTGTAAATTCATTTTTAAAATTATCTCAAGTTATTTTTAGCGACCAAATTAATGCCAGCGTATATATTGAAAAACTAGCACTCGATTCTAGTAGAAAACAATATGATCAAGAAAAATTAAATGTCATCTATTATGTGGCATCAACATATGTTAATATACTTCAACTACACGCTCAATTAAAAATACAAATGAGTAACTATAAACTTTTAAAAGAAACTTTAGATATCGCAAAAATCAACTATCGTGTGGGCTCTGGTGGATTACAAGACGTCTATCGATTGGAATCTGATGTAGCTAGTGCACTTGCTGATATTGCCAATGTGAAAGGTGAAATTCGTTCTCAAGAGCTGTATCTCAATAATCTTTTGAATTATCCTGAAGCAAATACATATACATACCAGACTTTGTCCGATATTGCTCCATTCTTTTTGCTGAGTGATAATCTAAGCAAAAATTTCTATCTAGAATCTGATAGATCTAAAAAAATACAAAACTTTCTAATCGAAGGAGCTCTTTCAAACTCTAATACGCTACAACAGTTAGACAACACTATCAAAGGAACAGAAAGACAATATACATCTTCAAAAAGAGAACGTTACATTCCAACTGTAGAAGCTTTTGGTAATTACAATAAAAACAATATAATTACACCTTGGGGTAAAAACTCTGATAATAAATTTCCAAATGAATATTGGGAAGCTGGGGTATCTGTCAGTTTACCTCTAATCAGTGGTGGTGAAATTTACTATAACAACAAAAAACTTGAAAGTGAACTTAAATCTTTAGAATATAATAAATTATCTTTAAAAAATCAACTAGCTCAACAAGTTTTGCAGACATACACACAACTTCTTACAAATTTTGTTCAAAGCTATACTACAAAAACATCCGCTGATGTTGCCCAAAAAAATTTAAATATTGTTAAAAATCTTTATGCAGAAGGGAGCATCACCATAACTGATTTCTTATCTGCTCAAAATAACACTTTAACACAAGAGCTGAAATATGTTATCGATAACTTTAATCTTATAAACTCTACTCTTCAGCTAGAGAACCTTTACGGTAAGTCATCTTTAACAATAGATGAATCTGAAAGAAAAAATATTTTAAATGCACTTCAGCGAGAGATTGAAAATTAGGAGGGGACATATGAAAAATAAATTTATTATTTTTACTAGTATTATTCTTTTACTTGCCTGTGGTAGATCTAAAAATGGCAATCAAGAAGAAGCACCAAAATCTGTCGTATTTGAGATTGTTCAACCCAGGCTTGATGTAATTAAAAGAACTTATTCAGGTAGTGTTAGTACGGAAGCGCTTTCAAACTTAAGTTTTAGAGTATCCGGTACAATAAATAACAGAATTGCACGTTTAGGAGATGTTGTTCATAAAGGAGATCTTCTTGCAACTTTAGATCCTATTGAATATCAAGTTAATTACCAAAAAGCTTTAGCTAATTTAGACCAAGGAAAAGCCTCTTTAACTGAAGCCAGTGCTAACTTTAAAAGAGCTGAAACACTCTATTTAGAGAACAGTATCTCTAAAGCTTCCTATGACAGCGCTACAGCTAGTTATAAATCGGCAATTTCTTCTGTCAATGCACTTCAAGAAGGGCTTAATCTCGCTAAAATCCAATTGGGATATACATTCCTAATTGCTCCTACTAATGGAAGTATTGGAGAAGTAAAAAGTGAAGTTAATCAAAGTATTACCCCAAATACCACTGTATTTGTTTTAAATACATCTGGAGAAAGGTTTGTTGAATTTAATGTTTCTCAATCAGTTGTTGGTGATTTAAAATTAGGAGATAATGTCGATATTGATATAACATCTCTCAATAAAACTAACGTAAAAGGTGTAATTACAAATATTGGTACTCTATCAGTTGGATATGGTAGCACATATCCTGTTAAGGCCAAAATTATCGACCCTTCAGATATTGTTAAAGTTGGGATGATGGCTAAAGTTACAATTAATTCCTATGCTGAAAAGGGAGAGATTATTTCGGTTCCACTGACTTCTGTTTTAACAGCACCTGATGGTTCTAAATATGTATTTGTAGTGACAGATATTCAAAATAACACTGGAATTATAACGAAAAAAATTGTTACTCTTGGATCAAATACAAAAGAAGGAGTTCAGATTACTTCTGGATTAACACGCGGAGAATATTTTGTGACTAAAGGGAGCAATACAGTCCTTGAAAATCAAAAGGTCTCTCTTGTAAAAGGGGCTGAATAACTATGAAATTAACGGAATTAGCAATTAAAAATAAAGTTACAACCTATCTCATAATTTTTCTATTGCTTGTTATGGGATATAGATCTTATAATAGCTCTGAAAAATCTCAGGATCCAGGCTTTACTATAAAAGTTGCTCTCATAACAACAAACTGGCCCGGTGCTACCGCAAAACAAATGGCTGATTTAGTTAGTAAACGTATTGCTGAACAAGTACAAAATATGGATTCTCTTTGGTATGTTAACTCGACAAATACCGATGGCCAATCTAATGTATATGTTAATATCAAAGCTGAGTATAAAGATATTCAGCCTGTTTGGCAAGAGTTAAGAGACAGAATAAATACTTTCGTGGTTCCCTCTCTTCCAAGCGGGATACAAACACCTCAAATAAATACTTTCTATGGAGATATCTATGGAACATTACTAGCTATTGGTGGAGACGATTACTCGTATGAAGAACTCTATCAAACTGCTGAACAGCTAAAAGAAATTTTGATTTTTAATGTTCCACAAATAGGAAGTATTGAAATTACGGGAGTTCAAAATGAAGCTATCTATCTTGATATTGACAATAAAGTCCTGTCTCAAACAGGGATTACTTTAGACAATATTCTTAACACACTTAATAGTTTAAATGTTATTATTAAGGGTGGAGATTTAGTCGTAAATCAAAATCGTTTAAAAATTACACCTTCTGGAAATTTTAAAAGTATTGATGATATCTCGAATACAATTATAACTAGTCCTGACGGGAAATCAAGCATATACCTTAAAGAGGTCGCTAATATTTATAAAGGCTATCAAGATCCCTCTCCATACTCTGTCGATTTCAACGGCAACCAATCTCTTGTATTGGGAATTTCTTTGGGTAGCGGTGAAGATGTTCTTTTAATGGGAAGAGGTATACAAGAAACTTTGAAAAAATTTAAACATGATATTCCTATTGGATTAGAAGTCGGTGAAATCTATTATTTACCTGATTTAGTTCAAACTAATGTAACTTCCTTTATCGTTAATCTTTTTCAAGCAGTTACTACTATTGTTTTAGTTATGCTTGTTTTTTTAGGTATTCGATCTGGATTAATTGTTGCTGCATTAACCCCAACTTCAATAGCTTTTGCACTTATAGGCTTATATTATATGGGTTATGGAATAAATCAAATTACTCTTGCCGGCCTTATAATAGCTTTAGGAATGCTTGTTGACAACGCTGTTGTTATGTCTGAAAATGTTATGGTTTTACTAGAGGAAGGACAAAGCCGAATGGATGCCTGCTTAGAATCATCTAGAACCTTAGCTATTCCTTTACTTGTAAGTTCTTTGACAACAATTATGGCATTTTCACCCATTATTTTAAATAAACAGAATATGGGTGAATACGTGGGGCCATTAACTATTGTTGTTATGCTTGCTCTACTTGGTTCATGGTTAATAAATCAAACTTTTATTCCTCTACTTTGTTATGATTTTATAAAAATAGATCCTGGGAAAAAACAAAACTTAAATAGTAAACCATACCTTGCTTATAGAAATATTCTTATAACTTTATTAAAAAATAAAAAAACGACACTTATACTAACTTCTTTATCTTTCGTATTTGGAATTTGGCTACTAACATTAGCACCTAGCAATTTTATGCCAGGTTCTACAGACCCTGTTATGTCAACATATATTACCCTTCCTAAGGGAACAGATGTGAATTTTACCCGAGAAGTTGTTCAAGATCTCAATAAATATATTGAAACCAATTATAGTACCGGCTCTCAAAGTCCTCTTCCACCTGGAATTTGGAATTATATAACTACTGGTGGTACATCTAAAACGTATAAAAAAGATGGTGTTTTAAGTTGGGGGTCTTTCATTGGGGGTGGAGCTCCTAGATTTTCAACAGGTTATTCTCCACAAAGCAATCTCCCAGAATATGCATATATTATGTATAACCTGACTGATTACAAACTTATCCCTAAAATTAGTGCCGATATAAACTCTTACCTCCTAAATAAATATCCTCAAATTGATGTTGTTTCAAAAGGTCTTGGAAGTGGAGTTTCACTAGCTAAAGATTTAGGATATGTATTTTCGTCAAGAGATATAAAAACTCTAAAAAAAATATCTGAGGAAGTTCGTAATAAATTGACTTCACTTGATGGTACATACGCTGTTACAGATACTTGGGGAGTTGAAGTTCCTAAAATATATATTGAAATTGATTCAGAGAAAGCCCAAATGGCTGGATTTTCAAATGAAACTATTGGAAGAGATTTACAATTTGTTCTACAAGGCTATAATGCCAGTATTTTTAGAAATTTTGAAGCTCCTCCTAAAAGTACTATTATTCCCATAGTTTTAAGAGGAACTGACAAATATAATAACGATATTAATTCAATTCAATCTATTGAATTAATAAATTCAAAAGGAGAAAATGTTCCTCTAAAACAAATTGCAAATATCTCTTTAGAATATAATGAAAGTCTAGTTTCTACCAGAAGTATGGCCTATTCTATCGAAGTAGATGCGGCTGTAGAATCAAGTACAACTCCACTTGAAGTAAATAAACTATTTATGCCTTGGCTTGAAGAGAAATTAAAGGAATGGGGTCCTGATGTAAAATATTTCTCATCAGGTATAATGCAAACTTCTGAACAAAACCAAGAAGCACTATTTCAACAAGTTCCTTTAGCTATTCTTGGAATGTTCTTTCTAGTTGTTGCACAGTTCAATTCCATAAGAAAAGGACTATGTATAATGCTTGTTATTCCTTTATCTATCCCTGGAGTTGCTATCGGTCTACTTCTAACTGGAACAGACTTAGGATTTATGGCTATGATTGGTATTATCTCCCTTGCTGGAGTCGTTCTTAATCACGCTATCATTCTGGTCGATAAGATGACAATAGAAAAGGAAGAATTGAATCGAACGGATCAGGATGCAATTGTATTTGGATGTCAGTCTAGACTTAGACCTATATTTTTAACCGTTGCTACAACTCTAGTTGGTCTACTTCCTCTATACTTCTTTGGAGGTCCTCTTTTCCAACCAGTAGCTGTTGTATTAATATTTGGACTTGTTACAGACACATTTCTTGCCCTTGGGGTAATCCCAGTAATCTATGCAGTATTTTTTAATACTAGCTTTAAAGATTACGAGTATGATGAAGCGGTTTTACTAGAACATAAAAGTATCTAAAAAATAGCAGAGTCGGTTGACTCTGCTATTTTTCAATCCTATTAATATTTTTGAGTTGTACTCTTTGATGCCCCCCCTGTTTCCATCTCTAAAGATGAACATGAAGTTACAGTTAAAAGCAAAGTTATAAATACTAATAATATTCCTAATTTTTTCAGAATAAGCCTCCTTTTTTCAGAAAATTTATTATTTAAACATATTTATTGCACCAATAATTATTGGCATTTGAAATATATCTATTAAAAAAGCTCCAGTCAGAGTCACTATTAAATACGGATTAACCGTATATCCGTGTCTTTCAGAAACCTCTCCCATATTTAGCATAGCATTGGTTGTAGCCCCTAATCCTGAACCACACATCCCCGAAACCATTACAGCCGCATCATAATCTTTCCCCATCACTTTAAATAAAACCTGACTTGTAAAAAAAGCCATAAATAAAACTTGGGCAAATAAAATTAAAAACATTGGTATGGCTAACGATGCTAACTCCCACAACCTTAAAGAGATTAAAGCCATAGACAAAAATATATTTAAAGATGTTATTCCTAGTATATCTATCAAACTTCTATTTATTTTAACAAAATTATATTTTACATTGAAATTATTAAAAACTATTGCAACAAACATAGCCCCAACATAGGACGGAAGAGCTAAATCAAATTTTGTTTTTAACAAAGATGAAAATGATGTTCCAACCATCATAATTACCGAAAGAATTGCAACATGCTTTAAAAGCTCATCTGCTGTTATATTTTGATGTGAAGAATTCTCTTCAAAATTTACATCATCTTTTCCTACTATATTTATTGCCTTTAAATTATTTTTTCTTATTAAATATAAAGCTAGAGGTGCTCCTAAAAGTCCTCCTGCTAACAGTCCAAATGTTGCAGAAGAAAGTGCCATAGTACTTGCACCCATAACACCTAATTGCTCGACTGTTTTTCCAAAAGCTCCTGCTGATCCATGCCCCCCACTCATAGAAACAGACCCTGCTAAAACTCCATATAAGGGGTGGATATTTGTTGCTTTAGCAATTCCCACCCCAATAACAGTTTGCATAAAAGTCATTATACCACTTAATAACCAAAATATTACTAAAAGTTTCCCACCTTTTTTTAATGCACTAATAGATGACCCTATTCCAATCGTTGTAAAAAATACTACCATGAAAGGATCTTGAAGAGTTGTATCATATTTTATACTCCCTATCCCTAACTCTCTAATAAATAGATGAACTACCGCAAAGAGTATTCCTCCTATAACTGGGGCAGGTATTCCAAATTTATTAAAAAATTTAAAATTATTCTTTATATATAATCCTATATATAAAGATACTAAGCCTATTGCTAATGTTCCAATCATATTAAAGTTAATTAAAAATCCAAAATTATCACTTGAAAAATTCATAAATCCCTCCCTTTTCTTTTATAAAAATTTTACTTAGTATTCTATGTACTTTATTTTTTTATAAAAGTCAATGGGCAAAGGTTAATACACTTTACAATTGAAATTTATCAAAAATAAAAAACCTATCTAAAAAATTCAGATAGGTTTTTTGTCTATTTCTTTATATATTTTACTGCATTTTCTCCAGCTATACGACCAAATATTACAGACGCACTATATGCAGCACTACTGTTGGTAACTTCTCCCGCTGCATATAACCCAGGAACAACATCTCCTTCAATATCTATAACTTCTGTTTTTTCATTAGCGGCTACTCCACCTCTTGTCATATGTACTGCTGATTCAACTTGAACCCCATAATAAGGTCCTTCCATTTTAAATTCTCTTTTAAATGGTTTATCTCTAAATTCATCTTTAATTTCTCCACGAACTGCATTATTAAAACTATCTCTAGTTTCAACTAATTCCTGCGAAGGAACTCCTAATTTTTTTGCTAACTCCTCGATTGTATCAGCTTTTATATGATATCCTTTTGCCACATGTTTCTGTAAACGGTAACTAGAATTGTATAAATTTTGATCATATATATAAAAAGCTTTCCCTTCCGGTTGAGCTAAAATTGTATTTGCGGCTTCAAATCTCTTATTTTTAGATATACTCTCGCTCATAAATCTTTTTCCTGTTGAGTTTACAAGCATAAACCCATCTCCACCACCTGTTAAATCTCTGGTAGATCTAATTATAAATGGAAATAAATTTAACTCCTCTAGATTTTCTAATTTTATATTATTTTTTTCAAATACAGGGATAAAATCACCCGTTGCTCCTAACTGATTTGATGTTTGAAATTTTTCTGTTCCTGGTGAATATTTTGCAAGTAATTCTTTATTTGAAGAAAATCCTCCAGTTGCAACTATAATTGCCTTTGAATGGATATCATAAAAAGTATTTCCATTTTGAACCTTTACCCCTGTAATCGCTCCATCTTTAACGATTAAGTCTGTTCCTTTTGTTCCTGTTCTAACATCAATTCCTAAACTTTTTACTTTTGCTTCCATTCCATTTTGAACTTCTTCTCCCGCATAGGCATCTTTTTCAGCCATATGTCCTCTTTTACCATAGTAATGGTTAAGTTTTATTCCCATATCTCTTAACCAAGAATCAAGTTTTATAGCTCCTTCAGCTTGAGCTCTTGTTCTTTCTAGCGTATCCATCGGATTTGTATTATCTTTTATTAACTTTTCAACAGAATCTTCTACACCGGCTTTTTTTTCTGCTTCAGAATTTATCAGATCATAAAAGTTCATATCATACTTTCCATTTCCACTTAAAATATCTAACTTCTCAATTAAAATTATATTATTTAAACCATTCTCTTTTGCAGTAATTGCAGCAGCTAATCCAGCTGGTCCTCCTCCCACAATAACTAAATCTGTCATTATAGGTTCTAAGTTAGTCACAGGCTTTTCTGGTCCTTTAGTCCTTATTGTAATTCTTCCAAAATCTTTACCACCTTCTTTTAACGCTGCAGCTATAGCTCTTTTAATTCCTAGTGACGTGTATGTTGCTCCTGAAACATTATCAACAATTGGTGATTGTTCCTTCAATATTCGCTCTTTCAAAATTGGAAAAGCTCTTGAAATTATGTGAGATGTTTCATTATCTTCAACTAACTCTAACTCTTTTATTTTGTCATTTTCTGTTATTACATTTACTTTCACTTCTCCAGAAAATCCATTTCCTTTTCCGATTATTGATTTTTCTTTTGCTCCACAAGCTAGCATAATTAAGCTCGTTAAAACTATTGTTAGTACATTTCTTTTGTTTTTCATTATGACCTCTTCTCTTTTTATTGAATTATTATTCAACAATTATAATATCACATAATGAATTTTTTATCAATATTTTCAACTGTTTTTCAGTAATTTTTCTAAATAAATTGACCTGATTTGCTCACTTGCCATTATTTTTTGAACAGATGATAGTTTTAAAATTGTACCTAATATTGCAGCCATAGCTCTATGGCTATAGAGAGCTTTATTATCAAAAATTAAATCTTGTAACATCCCTTTTTCTATTGCCATAAGAACAGATCTATGGACAGAGTTTATAGGAGTAATAATTTTATTTTCTCTGGGCATCAATAATATACAATTCTTAGGGCATATTCTCCCACAAACTCCACATCCTAAGCATAGTTCTTCTTGAATAACTACAACTCCATTTTCTTTTTTTATTGCATTTACTGGACAAGTTTTAAAACATTTCCCACAATTTATACATGTTTCATAATTTATTTTAGGTATAAAACTTGTTGTTTCAACAGGGTGAAGTACTCCAAATTTTTTAGCAGCCACAAGTGCTTCACAGCAACATCCACAGCAGTTACATATAAATGTGACTCCTTCTCTAACATTCTCTCCACATTGAACTAAATTGCTTTCATATGCTTGTTGAAGCAAATCTATTCCCTCTATTTTATCAACTCTTCTTGCATAACCGTTGTTTATTAAGGAGTTAGCTACATTTCCAAATGTCATACAAATATCCATAGGTGCATCACATGCTTTTCCTACATGCTGCATTTTATGTCTACAATAGCACATACTTACTCCCATATGTTCAGAACTCCCGATGATATGTGAAGCTCTTTCATAATCCAAAATTTGTACTAGATTTTCCAACTCTTTTGAATCTTCAGATTTTTTTAAAGCATCCTCATTTACAAAAACTCTTCCCAACTTTGTTTCAGTACTATAAAAAAGATCTTTTATAAAATCTTCCTCCACATTCATATACTGATAGAGTAATTCTCCCAAAAGATGCTGGTCTATGTCTCCTCTAGTTCTCATCATTGAAAACTCTATAAATCCTGCCATAGGTGGGGGCAATATATATGTTTGAACACCTTTTTGAACAATATCTAAAATTATAGCTTTAGAGGCCAATCCATCCAAAATATTTTTAGCATCTTTTTCCGATATTTTCCATATTGTGGCTGCTTTTTTTAAAGTGAATGGTTTTATTGGAAGTTGAGCTACAAGAGATGCTTCTTTCTCTGAAAAAAGAATCTCTAAGATTTGGTATAAAACTTTTGATGGTGGTGCTCCTTGAGGGAATCTGTTTAATCTCTCCTCCAAACTTTTATATGCGGATTTTCCTACTATATGACTCATATCTGCCTCCTATTTCAACTTTTTCGTAACTCTGTTAAAATTATTGATAGAAATATTAAAAGACCACCTATAACAAGCTGGAGATTTAACTTATCTCCCAGTATAAGAACTGAAAAAATAGCACCAAATATTATCTCAGTTGTAAGTATAAGAGATACTTTAGATGGTTCTATATCTTTTTGAGCAAATGTCTGAATAGAATAGCAAATAAATGTATTAAAAGTTATTATATAAATAAGTGCTATCATCTGCTTTAAATCATAATCCCTTGTCAAAATTGTGGTATTTTCAAAAAGTATATTCGCAACAATTGAAACTATTCCTGCTGATAACATCTGGAATGTATTTATTGCAAACGGATTTCTTCCTTTAATTTTACTCCCTATTGCAGATATCTGAAGAGCAAAACATATCGCACATAAAAATGTTAGAAAATCCCCAAAATTAATTGCTAAATTATTCTCAAAAGATAAAACTCCTATTCCTAAAAAACAGATTACAGAGGATACATAATAGATTAACTTAGGTTTTTGTTTAGTCAGTATCCATGTTATATATGGAACAAATATAACATTTGCTCCAGTTATAAATGCATTTTTAGAAGATGTTGTATAAACCAATCCTATCGTTTGAAAACTAAAAGCAGCAAAAAGTATAATTCCTGCGACTCCTCCAATTATAAGCTCATCTTTTTTCACCTTTATTTTTTTTATTTTCATAATTACTACCATTATTAAAGCTGTTATAAAAAATCTAATTGCTAAAAATTCAAAAGGTTTTATTCCACTTTCTAAAATTATTTTTGTTGCTGGAAACCCACTCCCCCATATCATAGCCACCAACAGTAATAATAACTTACTCGAATTTTCTTTTTTCATTTCTTCCCCCCAAAAATCTAACTATCATATCTTGTGCTTTATAGTTTAAATGATATTATTTCTTTCAAATAATCTCCATAAGCTTTTTTCGCAAGTTTTCTTACTGAATCTCCATATGTTGGATACGCTTGTACTGAATTTACCATTTTATAAAATTTTAAATTTTGACTTTTTAAAAGTTGAAGTAAATTTATTATTTCACCTGCTCTTTCACCAATACAACTGGCTCCCAAGATATTAAATTTACTATCACAAATTACTTTTAACTTAAATTGATTTTCAAGAGACACAATACTTCTATCATTTTCACTTTCTAAAAGAGTGTAAACTCTAATTCTTAAATTTTTACTCCTCGCCTCCTCTTCACTCATCCCAACTCTTGAAAATTCCGGATTGCTAAAGATAGCCCAAGATATATTTTCATACTCAGCTTTTTTCTTTATATATGGAAAAATTATATTTCTTATTACTATCTCACCATGGTATCCTGCAATATGAGAAAACCTATACGGTCCTACAACATCTCCAACTGCATATACCTCTTTTACTGTTGTCTGAAGATATTTGTTCACAAAAATTCCTTTTTTATCAAATTTAATTCCAATTTTTTCTAAATCCAGCTCTTCTAAATTAGCTGCTCTTCCAACTGATAAAAATAATTTTTCTGTTTCAAATTCTCTCTCAGCACATTTTACGACAGTCTTCTCTCCATGTTTTTCAATCTTTATCTCACCACAATCCAATATTAATTTTATTCCCTCTTGGGATAACTTCTCCTTATAAAAATCTCCTACTTCAATATCCTCCATCGGAAGAAATCTTTTTCCAAGTTCCAATATAGTTACATCTATACCAAATTTTTTCAAAGCAAACGATAACTCTAAAGATATCACTCCACCACCAATCATCACAATACTTTTAAAGTTATCTGTCTCTTTAAAAAAGTTTTCATTTGTCAGAAATTCTACTTTTTCCAATCCGCTTATTTTAGGTATGTACGGTCTGCTCCCTGTGGCTATAACTATATTTTTCCCACTATATATTTCCCCATTAACCTTCACCTCGGTTTTAGATATAAAAACAGCTTTTCCTTTTACAAAATCAATCCCTTTTTTCATGATCACATCTGAATTTTCTGCTCTGGCTATCTCAAATATTTTTTCCCTTACTTTTTCTAAAGCAACTTTTAGATCTATCCCTGTTTTTGAATATGAAATAAAACTTTTAGAAGGTATGCAACCATTCCAAGTACACTCTCCACCTGGCTCATCTCTTTCAATTATCAGTATTTTTTTTCCAGCTGTTTTTAATCCAAAAGATACTGTTAATCCAGCCGCACCACTTCCAATTACAATACAATCATAAATCATAACTCACCTCTTTTATAGATATTAAAAAAAAATAGTACTTAAAAGTACTATTTTTTTATTCTTATCGGTATATTTGCAATTAACGCTGTTTCTCTTCCTACTTCTGACTCTTGAGAAACCTCTATATTCAAAGCTTCTCTGTCAATATCCACATATTTTGAAATCACTGCAATAAGTTCATCTTTCAACATTTCAAGTACCTTAGGAGACAACATAGCTCTATCATGAATTAAAACTAATTTTAATCGATCCTTAGCCACTGAGCTAGACTTCTCTTTGTTAAAGAAATTTAAAATTCCCATCTTTCTCCCTCCTTACTTTTTAAATATTTCTTTTATTTTATGGAAAAAACTAACTTTAGGATCTAAATCTAAAAATTCAACAGTCTGCCCTAAAGTTCTTGTCGCTATATTTGTATAAGCTTTTGCTGCTAAAGAATCTCCTCTGTATACCAAAGGTTCTCCTTTATTTGTAGATATAACTATATTTTCATCATCTGGTACTATTCCAATAGGCTTTATTCCTAAAATATCTGTGACATCCTGCACACTAAGCATATTTCCATCTCTAACCATATCTACTCTCAAACGATTTACAATCAGTTTTGGATTTCTTATTTCATTTGCCTCTAGTAATCCAATAATACGATCTGCATCTCTAACAGCTGAAATTTCAGGTGTTGTCACTACATAAGCTTCCTCTGCTGCTGCGATAGCATTTTTAAAACCTTGCTCTATTCCTGCAGGACAATCAACTAAAATATAGTCAAACTCCTCTTTTAAAGACTCTATTAACTCTTTCATTTGTTCAGGTGTTACTGCATTTTTATCTTTTGACTGAGCAGCTGGCAAAAGATGTAAATTCTCATTTCTTTTATCCTTAATGATTGCTTGTCTTGGTTTACAGTTCCCCTCTATAATATCTATCAAATCATATACTATTCTATTCTCTAATCCCATCACAACATCTAAATTTCTTAATCCAATATCTGTATCAATTAAAAGCGTCTTCTGATTTTGCATAGCTAAAGCTGCACCTAAATTAGCACTACTTGTTGTCTTTCCTACTCCGCCTTTTCCTGAAGTAATTACTATAACTTTTCCCATAATTCCTCCCTTTTCCTTATATTTTTACCATGTAATCTAAAGTAGTCTTGTTAAATTTTTCTATAAATATATTCCCATCTTTTAAAAATGCAATTTCAAAATCAGTTGTTTTCTTTACTTTATTTGCATCTAATATATTTGAACTCGGATTTTTAGCTATTATCTGTCCTATTTTTATTTGAATTGGATTTAATGAAAAAGCTCCTACAAATGCCTCTGTTCCCTCATCCTCTCCAGCATAAACAGTCCCATTTAGATAACCCAAAACAAGCACATTCCCTTTTGATTTTATGACAGCCCCTGGATTTACATCTCCTAAAACAACAACATTTCCATCAAATTCAAGATTGTGCCCAGAACGAAGAGTCCCTTTATAAAATTTTGTCGCCCCTTCATCTGTAACATCTTTTATTGAATTAAAAAGTAACTTTGTTGTAGGCAATTCAGAAAAAATTGATTTTTCGGAAAAAATAAATGCTATCTCTATGCTAGTCTCTTTATTTATTATATTTATTAAAATATTTTCTTCTACTTCAGTTAATTTTCTATTAGTAAATTCTATAGCTATTTTCGCACTCCCTATAAATGATTCTGCCTGTTTAATCTTTTCAGAAAACTTATCTTTTAAAGATCCAAAATCAATATTGCTGTCTAATTGTACAATTAATCTGTCTTTTTTTCCTTTTAAAATTACACAGTCATTCATACCTTTTCTCTCCTAACTATCCTTTTTTACACAATTACTGAATTATATCATTTTCCTGTTCAAACTTCAATCACTTTATCAACATTTGGTTTTCGTAATTAAACAAAGAGAGACTTTTTTTCAAAGTCTCTCTTTAATTTGTTTTTTACATATTAAATTGTAATGTTTTTTTCAGTTTTAATATCAAATATATGACATTTATTCATATCAAAATAAAAATATTCGTTTTGATTAAAATTAGCTCCCGTCGATTTCTCTACAGGTATTCTTGATGTATATTGTGTATCGCCAATCATAAAATAGATGAACTCTTCATTTCCCATCTGTTCTACTATATTTATCTTTCCTGAGATATATTTTTCACTCTCATTTAACTCCATATTTTTATTTCCAATATTTTCTGGTCTTATACCAAACCATACGTCTTTTCCAACTTGCTCTTGGACCTTATCCGCTTTCTCTTTTGGTAGTTTTATTCTATCTTTATTTGATAATTCTACGTAAATAGAATCATTTTCTCCAATAAGTTTTGCCTTTACAATATTCATTGCCGGAGAGCCTATAAACCCAGCTACAAATTTATTTGAGGGCTTATTATAAAGATTTAATGGTGTATCCACTTGCATAATTTTACCATAATTCAACACACAGATTCTATCTCCCATAGTCATGGCCTCAACCTGATCATGAGTTACGTAAATCATAGTTGCATTTTGCCCCTCTTCTTTCAATTGCTTATGAAGCTGTGTAATTCTCACCCTCATGGAAACTCTCAGTTTTGCATCTAAATTTGATAGTGGTTCATCAAATAAAAATACATCCGGTTTTCTAACAATTGCTCTTCCTACAGCGACCCTCTGCCTTTGCCCACCTGACATCTCTTTAGGTTTTCTATCCAATAAATCTGTTATCTCCAATTTATCAGCAGCTTCTCTAACTCTTTTATCAATCTCTCCCTTTGGAACTTTAGCCATTTTTAATCCAAAGGCCATATTATCATAAACTGTCATATGAGGATATAGCGCATAGTTTTGAAACACCATTGCAATCCCTCTATCTTTTGGAGGTAAATCATTAACGAGCTTATCTCCTATAAAAACTTCTCCACCTGTAATCTCTTCTAATCCAGCTACCATTCTAAGTGTTGTTGATTTTGCACATCCTGATGGTCCAACAAAAACCATAAACTCTCCATCTTTAATCTCAAGATCAATTCCGTGAACTGCTTTAAATCCATTAGGATAACTTTTTTCAACATTTTTTAATATTACTTCTGCCATATTAATAATTCCTCCTTTTATATTTACTAAATATGAGGATATTATACACTCTTTTTATTTTTTTTCAAGTTTTTTGATTATTTTTAAAACTTTTTTATAGTATATCGAACAAAAACTCTGTATTTTGTTGATATGGTTTGCTTTTATTATAGATTTTTATTTTTGTAGGCATAAAATTTTGAATATCTGGATAATCTTGCATTTCAAAACATATCCCATTATATTTTTCCTCTAAAAAATTCCCCGTATATATTACTGCTACAGGCTGATCACTTTTTACAAATAAAACTCTACCACTCTTTTCATCTTTTAGAGAAACGTCATAGTTGTCTAATTTAGATAAAATAAAGGGGTGATCAATCCCGCCACCTACTATCTCCACTTGTGAGTGTTTAGATTTTACTATATCATTTAACTTTGAATATTTAGACATTTTTACAAATAAATCCTCTTTCTCCACAGATACTGGGAGTGTTTCATTATCAACTTTTCCATATCCTATTCCATTTATTAAAACCTCTTGAAATAGTATTTTTTCTTTAGCATTTCCAGAAAGATTAAAATAAGCATGATTTGTTAAATTTAAATACGTCTCTCTATCTGGATACCCTACATATTCAATCACCAATTTATTTTTTTGAATTCTGTAGATCACTTTAAATTCAACATTCCCAGGAAAACCCTCCTCCAAATGAGGACTGAAAGTTTCCAATGTTAAAATACCCTCATTGTCTACAACTTCTCCACATGCCCTCCAATTCCTATTATGAATTGTATTTTCTCCACCGTGAAGATTATTTTTTCCATTATTTTTAGAAAGGGGATATTTCTTTTCGTTTATTTCTAGTACTGCATCTTTTGTTCTTCCAGCAACTCTTCCAGTTATACAAGCATGATGGCACAAATCATTTTCATATTCTCTGAAACTTTCATAACCTAGAACAACATTTTCAAATATCCCGTATCTATCTGGTACCTTTAAACTTTTTATAATCCCACCATATGATAATATCTCAACGTCTATATATTCATTTAAAAAGTTATACAAAAGAACGTCTTCTCCATCAGATGTTTTCCCAAATATTGATATTTTCAACTCCATACCTATCTCCTCCAAATATTTTTTCTAAAAATATTATGTATTACAACAGCTAAAGGATTGTATATGTGTATCTCTTCCAATAGCTTTGATACAACAAGCTCATATTTTTGTTCCTCTAAAGTCACTTTTTGTAACTCTAATTTTAAAGTGTTCAACAGGTACTTTTCATTAAACAACTCTCCAAATAAAATTATTTTTTCTGGATTTAGTATGGAAATAATCATATCTATACTATGAGCTATTATCACTATAGCCTCTGTTGCTACTTTTGTGCTCAGAAAGTCTCTTTTATTTACCGCTTCAACAATATCATTTATATTAATTTCGCCATTCTGTTTTAACCGTTCTTTCAAACTGCTATAATTATTTAGTTTAATCATTGAAAATATCTTATTTATTATCGCTTTGTTTGATGCTTCTGCTTCTAAACATCCTCTTTTCCCACAAGAACATTTTCTTAAACTAGATCTATCCATAACTACATGCCCTATTTCTCCAGACATAAAACCATAGCCTGCTAATAAATCTTCACCTACGAAAATCGAGCTTCCTATCCCCTCAGAAACATTCAAAACCACAAAATTATTAGATTCTTTCGAGGTGTTAAAATACCTCTCGCTCAACGCCATAGCTCGTACATCATTTTCTATCAATATCGGAATTTCAAACTCTTTCCCAAGTAACTCTTTTATATTAACTTTCTTCCAATTATAGTGAGGAGAAAAGATCAATACTCCATTGTCTGAATTGATCAACCCTGTCAGCACTAAAGATATGACTTTTATTTTTTGTTCTGCAAGTAACTCTTCTCGTATAATTTTTTTTAAAAATTTAACTAAATCATCTGAATCTAAAATTTCATAACTTTTACTCTTATAAATATTCCCCGATATATCACCAACAGAGATAATTAAGGCTGTAGGTGTTAACGATATACCCAAAACCGCTCCTAGCCACTCTCTATTCAAAATTAATTCTATCGGTTTTCTTCCCCCAGTAGATTCCCCCTCCGAATCTTCTAAAACAACTCCTAATTTCAAAAGTGGATTAATAGATTTTGTTATAGCAGCGGGAGTTAATCTTAACTCTTCAGCTATTTTCTTCCTAGATATTCTCTTTTTATTTTTTATCATCTCTAAAATTCTCAATTGAGAATGAGTAAAATCCATATATTCCCCCCCAACCTTTTGTTTTTATAATACCCTTTATATTTTTTTTAGTCAATGTCTATCGCACATACTTTTTTTACTTTTTTAAATAAGTTTATATTAAAAATCAATTTCATTCTTCTAATATAACCTCTTTTGAAGTATACTCAAATAAAAATGATTGGAGAGTGAGTTATGAAAATTATAGATACTTTAGTGGAGAGGTTTAAAAAAGAGTTTGATACAAATGATTCGGTAGAAGTTTTTTTTGCACCTGGAAGAGTCAATCTAATTGGTGAGCATATCGATTATAATGGTGGAAAAGTTTTTCCATGTGCTTTAGATTTTGGAACTTATGCCGTGGTTAAGAAAAGAAAAGATAAAACATTTAGAATGTTTTCTGAAAATTTCAAAAGTTTAGGTATTGTTGAATTTTCTCTTTCTGACTTATGCTACAAACTGTCTGATGATTGGGCAAACTACCCAAAAGGAGTTATAAAGACATTTCTAGATTCTAATTTCAATATAGATTTTGGGTTCGACATCTTATTTTTTGGAAATATTCCTAACGGTGCTGGACTTTCTTCATCCGCATCAATAGAAGTTCTAACTGCTGTTGTTTTAAAACATCTTTTTAATTTGGATATTTCCATGGTAGAGATGGTTAAATTAAGTCAAAAAGCTGAAAATGAGTTCATCGGAGTTAATTGCGGTATTATGGATCAATTTTCTATTGGAATGGGGAAAAAAAATCATGCTATTCTTTTGGATTGTAATACTTTAGATTATTCATATGCCCCTTTTATACTTAAAGATTCTTCCATAATAATTGCTAATACAAATAAAAGAAGAGGATTGGGAGATTCAAAATACAACGAAAGAAGATCTTCTTGTGAGGAGGCATTAAGTGACCTAAGAAATAATGGGGTTAAAATTACATCTCTTTGTGATATGGACAACACTTCTTTTGAGAAATATAAACATTTTATAAAATCTGAAGAAGCTCAAATTAGAGCACAACATGCTGTTACTGAAAACTACAGAGTCTCAGAAGCTATGAAAAGTTTAAAGAATGGAGATCTTGAAAATTTCGGTTCACTTATGAATCAGTCACATATCTCTTTAAGAGATAATTATGAAGTTACAGGTTGGGAATTAGATAGCTTAGTTCAAGCTGCATGGGAGGAAGATGGGGTTATAGGATCAAGAATGACTGGAGCTGGTTTTGGTGGATGTACAGTTTCCCTTGTAAAAAACAATTGTATAGATAATTTTGTTCAGAATGTTGGAGATAAGTATAAAGAAAAAACGGGTTTAGAAGCCACATTCTACATCGGTAATCCTGGAGATGGAGCTAGAAAGTTAGGTGATTTTTAATGTCTATCTTTTCTCTCATACAAGAAGTTCTCAACTATGGAATAGATAAAAAATTTATAGACAAAGAGGATGAAATTTACTCTAGAAACTTAATTTTAGATTGTCTTAACTTAGATGAATGGAAAGATGAAAATATTAAAGCAAATGATAACAATATCGAAGATCTATTAATCGCTATCTGTCAATGGGCAGTTAGAAATAAGTTCATAAACAATTCCCTTGTAGAAATGGAACTTTTAGATACAAAAATTATGAACTGTATATCTCCACGACCGAGTGAAGTTATAAAAAATTTTTATACTGATTTTAAAAACTCCCCTGAACTAGCCACAAAAAATTATTATAATTTTTCAAAAAATACTAATTATATCCGGGCTAAAAGAATTGAAAAAAACTTACATTGGCTTTCGCCAACACAATATGGAGATCTTGAAATAACTATCAACTTAGCTAAGCCTGAAAAAGATCCCAAAGATATTGAGCGTGAAAAAAATATGCCTAAATCTTCTTATCCAAACTGTCTTCTCTGCATAGATAATGTTGGCTATAGAGGTCGACTAAATCATCCAGCTAGACAAACGCACAGAGTTATCCCCATGACATTAAAAAATGAAAACTGGTATTTCCAGTTCTCACCATATGTTTACTACAATGAGCATTCTATAATATTTTGTGAAGAACACAGACCAATGAAAATGAGCAAAAATACTTTTGATAGACTTTTAGAGTTTGTTGATAGTTTCCCGCATTACTGTATTGGTTCGAATGCAGATTTGCCTATTGTAGGAGGCTCTATTCTATCCCATGATCATTATCAAGCTGGCAATCATATTTTTCCGATGGAAAAAGCCTCGATAGAAAAATCTTTCAAGATAAAAAAGTTTAATAATGTGGATGCTGAAATTGTTAATTGGCCAATGTCAGTGATTAGATTAACTTCTAAAGATAAAGAAGAGCTTTCCAAAGCCACTGAATATGTTTTTAAAAAATGGCAAACATATAGCGATCTTTCTTGTGATATTTTAGCTTTTACTGATAATATTCCTCACAATACAGTAACTCCTATCGCCAGAAAAGTTGATAATAGTTTTCAAATCGATTTAGCTCTTAGAAACAATAGATGTTCAGACGAGCATCCTATGGGTATTTTTCATCCTCACTCAGATGTTCATAATATCAAAAAAGAAAATATTGGACTTATTGAAGTTATGGGATTAGCTATTTTACCTGGTAGATTACAAGATGAAATGAAGTCTCTTGAAATATATTTAAACGATAAAGAATGGGATATAAAATTAAAAAATGATCCTATTCTCTCCAAGCACCACAATTGGGCTAAAAACATTATGAAAAATAACTCTACTCCTATCGATTCCTCAATTTTAAAAGAAGAGATTGGAAAAGTTTTTTTAACCGTTCTAGAGCATGCGGGTGTTTTTAAAAGAGATGTTTTTGGAAAAAAAGCTTTCACTAAATTTATAGATATACTATAATGGTAAGATATTTATAAAAAGGTGGGGCAATTTATGGAAAAAGTAAAAAAAAAGTGGTTCGTATATATTTTAAGATGTGAGGACAACAGCCTCTATACAGGTATAACAACAGATCTAACAAAACGATTTGAGGCCCATATTTCTGGAAGAGGAGCTAAATATACGCGGGCAAAAAAACCGATACGGATAGAATTTTTTTCTACTTTTGATTCTAAATCTTTAGCTTTAAAAGAGGAGATTCGGATAAAAAAACTAACAAAAATAAAAAAAGAATTGTTATGTCAAAGTTATCAACTTTCCCCATTTTAAAATTGATAAAAAAAACAAATAATGATATACTTTAACAAAATAATTAGGGGGACTTTATGATAGAAACGTTTTTTTCTCAAATTAGTTTAATTAATTTTTTATTTTTAGCATCCGCATGTTTTTGCGCTGCTTTTGTTGACGCTATTGCTGGTGGTGGGGGGTTAATAAGTTTGCCTGCTTTTCTGGCAGCTGGTCTAGACCCTCATGTAGCTCTTGGTACAAATAAACTTGCTGCTTCTTTTTCAACTGTTGGAAGCGCCTTGAAATTTGCTCGTTCAGGCAAAGTAAATTGGAATTTGATTGTATATTTCATTCCCTTTTCTTTCTTAGGTGCTATTTTAGGAGTAAAATCTGTCATGCTTATTGATTCTAAATATCTTTATCCTTTGGCATTTAGTCTTTTAGTGTTTGTCTTACTTTATACTTTAAAAAACAAAAATTTAGGAGATAAAAGTGAATTTAATGGAACAAATCCTAAAACTTTAAAGCTTGGGATGGTCATGGCTTTACTTCTTGGATTTTATGATGGATTTTTTGGTCCTGGAACTGGCTCATTTATAATATTTGCTTTCATTAAAATTTTTAAACTAGACTTTATCCAAGCCAGTGGAAACTCTAAATTTTTAAATCTAGCCAGTAATATCGCCAGTGTTATAACTTTTATATATTTTGGAAAAATTGCATATATGTACTCCTTAACAATTGGATTGGTTATGCTAATCGGAGCTACAACAGGGGCCAAAGTTGCAGTGTCAAAAGGCACTAAATTTATCAGACCTGTATTTTTGGTTGTAACAACTATAGTCACTGCTAAAATGGCTTTAACATTTTTACAACAATTCTAATTTACTAGATAAAAAAAAGTCGGAAACTTCCGACTTTTTTTCTAACATTAATTCCCTAATATATTGCCTCGTTTATTCTGATTATCCACCGCTGCACCACCAAGTGCACCAACTCCTGCTCCTATAAGAGCTCCTCTAGAGTTCCCAGTTATAACTGATCCAACAAGAGCTCCTGCTCCTGCTCCAACCAGTGTGCTTTTCTCTCTAGATGTCATATTAGAACACCCAATCAATAAAGTTGCCAACAATGAAGCTACTATCAATTTTTTCATCTCAAAGCCTCCTTAAATTACAAATTACAAATTATATACTTTTTAATTTAAGAGATTCCTTTTTTTAGATATTAATTTAATTCTTTCAACAACTTAGCTAATTGATCTGGGCAAGATGTTCCTCTTTCAGAGCAATCGATCCCTTCAAGTTTTTTAATTACATTCTCTATTGTCATTCCTTCAACTAGTTTTTCAATAGCTATTGTATTCCCATCACATCCACCAAAAAATTCTATTTTTTCAACTATATCTCCATCCAATTTTATCCCTATCTCTTTTGCACAAACACCTTTAGTTTTCAAAATCTTCATTTTTTACTACCCCTTTATTTAAAATAATAATTAATTTTCATACCCTGAACAATTCTCTAGCTTATCCATTGTTACCTCTTGTAGCTCTTTTCTTATCTTTAAACTCACTTCTTCCAACTTACATCTTAATCCACATAAGGCCATTTTATTAGGTGCGCAACTTGTCTTATCTTCAAAACAACCATTTACCTTAATTCCACCCTCTAAAACTCTAACTATATCATATACACTTATCTCTTTAGGTTTTTTAGAAACTATGTAACCACCTTTTGCTCCACGGAATGATTCTACTAGGTCAGACGAAGTTAATTTTCCAAGTATTTTTAGTGTGAATCTTATAGATACTCCTGAAATTTCTGAAATTTCCTTTGCATCCATTTTTCTATTTACTTCACACAATAAAAGTACAATTCTTACACCATAATCAACCTCTCTACTTATTAACATCTTTCCTCCAAATTTATAAATTTCAATACTATTATTGTAGTCTATTTTCAAATATAAATCAACATATAATTTGCGTAATTCCAATTAACACTCTCAATTAAACAGTACAAAAAATAAGATTACCACAAAATCTACTATAAATATTTTTGTCAATAAGCTTTTTCTATATGTTGGATTTTTAAATAATCTTAAATAATCATTCACACCCAAATATCCTCTGTATTTATTATTCATAAAAAAATATGTAAAAGCATCGAAAGTTAGCACTACTAAGTTATAAATTATTATTTTTTGAACCATTTACTCCTCCTGTTTTTTTTCTATATAGTGATATATTACTTTATGTATTATATATTGTCAAATATTTGAAGAATACTATATTTTAATTTGAATTTTTACCCAAAATGAATTATAATGATTATAGTTAGTAGTATATTATACATTCAAAGTATTAAATTTTAAAGGGGAGGAAATTGATGAGTTTTTTATTTAAGCTATTTAATAACAAAAATATAAAAGAGCTAGAAAAACTTAACTTATCTTTAAATGAAAAGTTAAATTATCTTCAAAAGGAATTAGAGGAAAAAGACAATCTCATAAACAACTACTCTTCTTTGGAGTCTAAGCCAAATACTGACTACCCAAAACAATGGCAGCTTATGGAAAAAAATCTTCGAAATTTACAAGAAGAAAAGATAAAACTTAGAGAAAATTTCATTAAACTTAACAAAATTTTACCAAAAGAACAATGGCAATACTCTTTTCTTGTGGATTTACATCATTTTTACTCTGCAAATAAGTTTGTAGCTATTAGAGAAAAGCTTTTAGAATCTGGTATCAAATATCTTCAAAATATAGAGATCGAGATGTTTGAAACAATTTTAAAAAATGAGCGCTATGTTCAAGAAGGACTTAAAAAATTTTTAGACTATAAGAATGGAGTTATTGAATGGGATGTTAAAACCTTCCTTATGAAGGGGGATAAAGTGACTAAAATATATCAAAAGTCCAGAAAACTTTTGAATATTTTATCTGAAAATAACATCGAATTTATGATAGAGCTGGAGAGTTTTGATTTTCAAAGCCTTCTAGAGTTTGGTTTTAGCCAAAAAGACATCGATACATTTAAAGAAAAATATGAATCATACAACACCGAAAGAAAAATATAATGGCTTTAACCTAGTTCTACATTAGGAGCAGAGTTTTTTGGGGAGGGAAATTTGATGAGTACATATAATTTATGGTGCAACTACCTTAAAATTGATAGATTTATTTATGCGGATGAAAAGAAGTTGAAATTTTTAAACTTTTGTATTGAAGAGAATGCAATCTATCTCTCAGAAATAAACGAGGAGCTATTGTCCAAGTATTCTAAAGTACCTGGAGTTGGCCCTGGACGAATTTCAGATATAAAAAATGATCTATCTGAAATTATGGAAAGGTTTTCAAGACAAAAAACATTTAAAATAATTATGAACTGTCGTCTAGATAAAATAATTTTCAATATAAAACATATTGAAGGGATTTCTGTTGGAGAATTCTTAAGTTATAATATCGAAGAGATCGAGAAGTTGAAACTTTCTACCAGCGAGTTGGAACGAATCTATGAAATATGTACTACAACGCTTCCATTAAAAGAAACTTTAAAAAAAATTAAAACAACTCTTTCAGAAGAGGACACTCAACTTTTAATAGATAGACTTGAAAAAAATAAAACTCTTGAAGAGATTGGGACTCAAAGAAATATTAGTCGTGAAAGAACTAGACAAATAGAGATAAAACTCAAACAAATTATAAGCAATATATTTAAAAATACTAACCTCAATGTCGCATTAAAAATCGAATCTGATTTTAAAGATGAAATCTCTCTTCAGGAGATGTTAGGACTTTTTGGTTCTAGTTATAATTTTTTAGTCAGCTTTTTAAAGCGTAATGAAATTTTTTCTAGACCTTTTTATATTGACTTTTTAGATTTATTTTTATTTGATAAAAGAGAACGTTTCTTTAAAATATTCTATTCTCTTGAGTTCACAAATATTTTAACCACAGAAAATGTTAAAACAATTAGAAGTAGTTTTAAAAATTTTAAATGGATTACACAAGAGGAAATTGAGAAAATTATTACAAAACTTGGTTATGAGAAACATGGCAAATATTATGTTCAAAATAATGGATATAAAGATATTCTTGAGCTCTATTTTGTAAAACTTGTTTCACACCCTTTAAGAGTGGATGAAAATACCATAAAATTAATAATTCAAGATATCAATTCTAAATTAGATTATAACCTATATTTTGAAGAGATTGAAAATATCAACGATAATTCCGCTGTCTATCTAGCACGTAGACTAGAAGGGTTGCTTTCTAGAATAGATGGCATTATAATGACTGATTCTAGAACTTATATTCATATCAATAAAATTAAATATAATATTGCTGATTTTTTAAAATTAAAAGATAAAATACTTTCATTTAATGAAAATTATATTGATAGCATTGCTGTTTATAAAAATTTAGAGAAAATATTAAACAACATTGGTATCTATTCAGATCATGTTTTTTATTCTCTTTTTAAATACCATTTTGCCCAAGAACTCAATCTTACTACAAATGGTAATAGTAGGGTTTTGACAATCGGTGATCAAGGTTTTAATAGAGTTGAGGAGCTAGAGAAATTTATTGAGTCTGAAGGTAAAATCCTTGAAAAAAGTTATATTCAAGAAAAACTTAATTATTCGAATGTTTCACTGAACAATGCTATTGATAATTCTGATAAAATTATCAGCTTTGATAGATCTTATATTGGTCTTGTAACATTTGTCAATATAACAGAATCTGAAATAGAATTATTTAAAAATCTAGTTTTTTCTAACGATAATGATGGAAATATTATTATTCCAGAATTAATAAGTAAGATCAAGCTTAACAAAGGATTTAAATTGTTTGTTAAAAGAAACAAAATCAATAAGTATTTTATCGCTTCCCTTGTCAGATATCATTTTCCAGAATACAAAGGCGGTTGTAATTTACTTAGTAATAAAGGTATCATTAAATAGATGAAATCTTATTGAATCGTATTTTTAGAACTTAGATAAATAGCTATCAAATTTTTATATTTGATAGCTATTTTTTTTGCGAAATTTGACTAAACCTATCATCCATGTTAAAATATATCTATTACTTAAAAAAAGGGAGGTTTTACATGAGTGTGAACAAAGAAAATAATATAATTTTAACAAAAATTTCTAAAAGAGGTCTTTTAAAAGGAAATCCAATCTTTTACATCCCATTCTTCATCATTTTTACAATTTTAACCATTGTTGGGTTCAAAAAAACAGAGTTTGAAAAGATAACAAAAGTATTATTAAGCTCCATTATAACGAATTTTGGATTTTTATACTTAATAATAGTATTGTTAATAGCTTTTGTATGTTTATACCTTTGCTGTAGTCGTTACGGCGATATTCGATTAGGAAAAGATAATTCCAAGCCAGAATATTCAAACATTTCATGGTTTTCAATGCTTTTTTCTGCGGGAATGGGTGTAGGTTTAGTTTTTTTTGGAGTAGCAGAACCTATGACTCATTTTATCAATCCAATAGGTGGAATTGAGAGTGGCTCTAAGTCCGCAATAGATTTTGCATTCAGTACATCTTTTTTCCACTGGGGAATACATCCGTGGGCCATATATAGTTTTTTAGCATTAGCAATGGCATATTTCCAATTTAGAAAAGAGGAAAAGGGACTTATAAGCTCCATATTTTCACCAATTTTAAAAGGAATTAAATATGAAAATCAAATAAAAATGTTGATAGATATCATCGCTGTTTTAGCTACAATAACTGGAGTAGCAACAACTTTGGGCCTAGGAGCATTACAGATCAACAGCGGGTTAAACTATCTTTTTAAAATTCCAAACAATATAACCACTCAAATAATCATAATAGCTATCGTAACAGTAATCTTTATATACTCTGCTTTAAGTTCTTTGGATAAAGGAATTAAAATCCTATCCAATTTAAACATTTTTATATCTTTTTTATTACTTTTAATAGTTATCATATTTGGACCAACAATCTCTATTTTTAATGTTTTTTCCGAAAGTTTAGGAAACTACTTAAATAATTTCTTGAAAATCAGTTTAAGAACCAATAGTTTTGGAGATAAAACTTGGCTCTCATCTTGGACAATTTTTTATTGGTCAAACTGGGTAGCATGGACCCCTTTTGTAGGAACTTTTATCGCTAGAATATCCAAAGGAAGAACTATAAGAGAGTTTATAATCGGAGTTGTTGTCATCCCATCGCTTGTTTCTTTTATTTGGTTTTCAGCTTTTGGAACGCTTGGAATAACATTGGGAAAAGAGTTTGCACAGGTAGCAATTGAACATACCGAAACAACCCTATTTCTTGTTTTTGGACAATATAAATTTGGAGAGTTAATGAGTGGAGTTGCAATTTTATTACTTGCGTCATTTTTCATAACATCCGCTGATTCCGCAACTTATGTTCTCGGAATGATGACTTCAGATGGTGATTTAAATCCACCTGCTTACAAAAAGTTAGTCTGGGGAATTTTTCAATCACTTTTAGCAATTGCTTTAATTTCTGCTGGAGGATTAGATATGTTGAAAACAGCTTCAATAATAATTGCCTTTCCTCTTTTAATATTACTTCCAATAATGGTATTTTCATTATTCTCATCTTTAAAAAGAGATAGCTTTATAAAAAAACGAACGACTTTAAAAAATGAAATAAAAAAAATGTCTATTGAAGATATTAGTTATCTTTCAGATACATTAAAAGAATTAAATATAAAATAATAAACACTAAAAGATTATATTGTGGTTAAAGTATAATCTTTTTTTTATTTGTTAACTAAAGACCTTGAATTTTTTCTTAAAATAATATACCATCTAATCAGGTCAAACATTAGGAGTAGATTTATGAAATTTTTAATTACAGATTATTTCTTTAAAAGTATACCTTATGAAAAAAACAATAAAGTTTTAAATAGACTCTATTATTTTTACAATACAATAAAACAAAATAAACTCTTATCATTCGATTTACCAAAAGGATTTTGGATAAAAAAAATTAAAGGAACTACATCTCTCTTTGAATTTAGAGTTGATAGTGGTGATCGAATATTTTTTTTATTGAATAATTTTTCACGAGAAATCAATGGTAATATTATCTTTCTACTTTTCTCTTCTCATGATAACGCTATCAAAAAAGCTAAAAGAAAAGAGCTACAGACATCTAATTTAAAAGAATTTATTACATTTGATAGCCAAGATAATATCGAAACTTTAGATGAGGACTATTTCAACTGGAACAATTTAATCACCTATGAAATGTTAGACGATGAAGATTTCTCTAAAAATTTCCACAATAAAAAGTTTAAATACTATTATTTAAATGATGAACAGTTTAACTGTCTTAGTGATTTACCTCCATACTTTGTTGCTGGAAGTGCTGGAAGTGGAAAGAGTACCCTTACTCTTAGAAAACTTTTAAATTTGGAAGAAAATCGCTCAATTTATAACTACAGTCAAGTTCTTTATCTAACCGCTAATCAATATCTTAAAGATAATTCTTTTGACCAATACCTTGAGTTTCGAAATAACTCTTCTCCAAATATTGGTGTGTTTTATACTCTTAAAAGTTTTTTTTCACAACATCTAGAAATTTCTCAAAATAGCATTGTTGGTTTTAAAGAGTTTCATTCTTTTTTAAATTTTTCCTATCCAAATCGAAAGAAATTAGGGATTTCTGAAGAAGAAATCTATTCTGAAATCAATGGGATTATTAAAGGGATTATGGTTAAAGGGATTGCTGACAATTGGAATAGGGACACATCTAAATCAACCATTGAACTGGATGACTATTTAAATTTAAGTCTGAAGTATTCTATTTTGAATACAGAGAATAGAATAGCTGTATATCAAATTTGCCAAAATTACAATCAATGGCTAAAAAACAATAACTTTTTTGATTTGAATGACTTAGCAAGACTGGCATTAAATATTGAGTTGAGCTTTGATTTTATCATAATAGATGAGATTCAAGATTTAACGGAACTTCAAATATTTTCTTTAATCTCCTTTGCTAAATCTAAAGATAGTGTGTTTTTAGCTGGTGATATTCATCAAATGGTCAATTCAACCTTTTTTAATTTTGAAAGAATTAGAAATCTTTTTTATTCAAAGTTTAAAAAAAATATTAATATTAAAATTCTTTCTAAAAATTATAGAAGTGGAAAGAAAATCGTTGATTTAGCTAATTATTTTTCCACTCTTAGAGCCACATATATTGGAAATTTAGGAATTGATGACTATAAAGAGATTTCCATCCATAAGGATGGAGAAGTTAATCTCACACAAATTGACCTCACACTTATTGAGAATGCACAAAATGATGTAACTTATGCCATTGTTGTTCCCGATGAAACTGTTAAAAATAATCTTTTAGATAAGCTAAAAAATAAACATAGAATTTTTACTATTCAAGAGATTAAAGGTTTGGAGTATAATAATATCATTTGCTATAATTTATCCTCAGCTTACCAGATGCAATGGAATAAAATCTTTTCAAAAGAAGCAAAACATGATCAGAGATATAGAAAATATTTCAATATGTTTTACGTTGGTATCACTCGAGCTCAAGAAAAACTTATTATTATGGAGGAAAATATTAATTCTAATATTATTTTAAAGGAACTCCATGATTTCTTAACTCCAAACAATAATATAGTTATTGATAAAAAGGTTCAAAGTTCTAAAAAAGAAAAATCGGAGTGGCTAAAAGAAGGGATTAAACTCTTTAAACTCGAAAAAATTGAAGAGGCCAAATACGCTTTTGAAAAAGCTGGTGAACCCACATGGATTCTTGAAAGAGAAATTGAAAAAGATATCTCTGCATTTTTATTTAAAAATGCAATAAAAAAAATAAATTCAACAAATTTAAAAGGAAAACAAAACTATTATAAGAAACTAATTATAGATACTTCTATTGAAAATTCTTTGTTTTTAGATGCGGTTGAATGCAATAAAAAATTTGGAATTTCATATAAGGAGAAAGAAATAAAAGAGGGAATTAAAATAGGAATTGAAGATAATATTTTTACTCCCAAAGAACTTCAAAAAATTCTCAACTTTTTTAGAGAAAAAAAGGATTCAAATTTTGTTGGGGATTTATTGCTTAAGATGAATAAATTCAACGATGCTTTACTTATTTTTCAATCTTTAAATAATGAAACAGGAATAAGGACTGCTCGAATGGGTTTACTTTCAGAAAATTTTGGAAACCTTCCTAATTTTAAAGATAAAATTTTGGAGCTAGAGGATATTATTTTAGGTAAAAATATAAATAGTTTTGGAAAAAAAGATAAATTAACCCCTCTGCATAGAGCTCTTATTTTAAAAGAGGACCCTGTCCTGTTTGACATGATTTTAATGCTTGGAGGAAATTTAACATCTTTTATAAAGGGGAAGGATTTAGTTCCTCTTTATTGTTTGGGAAATATGAAAATGTCTAGGGAAAAAACAGATGAATTTATTAAAATTTTTCTAAGGTGCAATTTCAATTTTGATAATCCTCTATATATAGCTGTTTTCTTGAATAATCCCGGTGCTTTTAAAATTCTTGCAAAAGCAAAACATTTTAAAACAGATACAATTCCAAACATTATAGCTAACTTCTTGAACAATCAAGGAGATGAACCTAATTTACTGGATATAAGTAGTCGTAAATTTAAACTTTTTAAAAATATATTAAAAAATTATAAAGATTAAAAGGAGTGTTTATGAACAAGAAACAAAATTTACTTAGAACTTCTCTCGGATCAGTTTTCATGGAAAGTGACCTGATGGGTGGCCTTATTGGTGACAATAGATTAATAACTATTTCAGGAAAAGTTAACAATCCTGGTATATACGAAATTCCTGAGAATGCAACTCTAAAAAGTATTATTGACCTTGCTGGTGGAATGAAGCTGGGTAAAGATTTTAAAGCTGCACAGTTTGGTCTACCTTTTGGTGGGTTTGCAACAAAAGATGATTTAAACAAAATTGTTGATTTCGAGCATTATTTTGATTCTAACCATCCTAAAACACTTATTATTTTATCCGGTGAAAGTTGTATGGTTCAATTTGCAAAATATTACACTGAGTTCATCTTGGGTAAACTTTCAAAAGGTGAATACAGAGAGTACCTTATAGCTAAATTTGAAATCGAAAGATCTTGGAGGGTTCTAGATAGAATATCTAAAGGAAAGGCTAATATGAGGGATATATACCTTCTAAGACAGCTTTCACAACTTATAAAAGATTCTACCAATCAAAAGCATAACCTAATAGAAGAAACTATAGATGCTTTTTACAAAGAGTTTGAAGAACATATTGAAGAACACAGATGTTATACAGGTGAATGTCCACAGCTTGTAAGATTTAGAATAACTAGTAAATGTATCGGGTGTACTGCTTGTTCAAAAGTTTGTCCAGTTCATTGTATCGATGGAAAGTTAAAAGAAAGACATCATATTGATATCGAAAGATGTACTCACTGTGGTCAGTGCGTTGCTGTTTGTCCTGTAAATGCAATCAATGAAGGAGATAACAGTTTGAAGTTTCTTAGAGATTTAGCTACTCCTGGAAAAATTGTTCTTACTCAGATGGCCCCAGCAGTAAGAGTCGCTTTAGGAGAAGCTTTTGGTTTTGAAGCTGGAACTAATATCGAAAAGAAAATCAACGGAGCTCTTAGAATGTTAGGAGTTGACTATGTTTTTGATACTACTTGGGCTGCTGATTTAACAATTATGGAAGAAGCTACTGAGTTTCAACATAGACTTGAAGCCTTTTTTAAAGGAGATGATAACGTTAGATTGCCTATCCTAACATCTTGTTGTCCTGCTTGGGTTAAGTTTATAGAGCAGAGCTATCCAGATATGCTAGATATCCCATCTACAGTTAAGTCCCCCATGCAAATTTTCTCAACAATAGCTAAAGATATCTGGGCTAAAGATAAAGGTTATAAGAGAGACCAAGTTACAACTGTTGCCTTGATGCCTTGTTTAGCAAAAAAATATGAAGCTGCTAGACCAGAATTTTCTAGAGGGGATAACTATGATACTGACTACGTTATAACGACTAGAGAACTTATTAAAATCTTTAAAGAAACTGAAATCGATCTAGCCACAGTTGAGGATGAAGAGTTTGATAATCCTCTTGGAGAGTATTCAGGGGCTGGTATTATTTTTGGTAGAACAGGAGGGGTTATTGAAGCCGCAACTAGAACTACTATTGAAATGATTACCGGAGAAAGAATTGAAAATATTGAATTTGAAGCTCTTAGAGGATGGGATGGATTTAGAAGTTGTGACCTTAAAATTGGACATATTGAACTTCGAATCGGAATTGCTCATGGTTTAGAAGAAGCCAAAAAGATGCTAGATAAAATAAGAAGCGGGGATGAATTCTATCACGCTATTGAAATCATGGCATGTAAAGGTGGATGTATTGGTGGTGGTGGGCAACCAAAAGCCATTAAAAAACAGATAACGCTTGAAAAAAGAGCGGAGGGGCTCAATAACATTGATAAGATGTCAGAGCACAGAAGATCTCATGAAAATCCTCAAGTTTTAGCTATTTACGACAAGTACTTGGACTATCCATTGAGTAGAAAAGCACATGAGCTTTTACATACTAAATATTTCCCTAAAATTAAAACTCACAGATAATTTATACTAAAAAGAAGCCTCAAAAAGGGGGCTTCTTACTTTTTTATTTAATAAGGAGGATAAAAAATGAAAAGACATTATTTTATATTTTTAATCTTAGCTATCTGTTCATCTAATCTCTACTCTATAGAAAATCCAACCTCTAAAATTGATATAGATATTTCTTTAAAAAAATCTATAGTTGAAAATATTATAAACAAAGAACTTCCAAACACCATTGAAGATTCCGGTTCTGGAACTCAAATTTTTGCTGGTAATAACAATAACCTTTTATCTGTTGGTTTAGATATTCTTGGGGCTGTAGATAAGAAGTTTTCACAATTTTCAGAATCTTTCATGTGGGCATATAAAATAAACAGAACTCCTATTGTTTTTAGTGCTCAAGGACAAGAGGTTCAAGCTGTCACTAATTTTACAGGTCTCTTTAAAGCAAATTGGAACAAACAAAAACAAGGCACAGAAATCAATTTAGATGGAGATGCTGGGATTAAAAGTAGAGTTAGTATTACTCCGAATTGGACTATCGAGTCTTATAGCTCCCCATTTTTAAATATTTCAAACAATACTATTCCTTTAACTTTAAATGTTTATGGTTTAAAATTAAAAACAGATATCAATATTGCTGATAGTTTAGAAAAAAGTGTTGTTTCTAAACTTAAAGTAGCTACGAAGGACCTAGATTCTAAAATATCATCTTTTAACCTAAGAGAACTCGTTGAAAAATATTGGTTACAACTAAAAGAACCTATCCTCATAAATCCACAATATAATCTTTGGCTTACAGCAAATCTAAATTCAGCTAGATATTCTGACTTAGTTTCAACAGATGATCGACTAGGAATAAAAGTTGGCGCAGATGCTCAGATACAACTTTATTTTGGTGAGAAACCCTCGCCTTTAAATTTAACAGCACTCCCTCCTATAAATTTTGGATTTGTTGACAATAACTTTAATATTTTTTTACCTGTTTCATCTTCATACAGCTCTTTGAATGAAGTAATCAACAAGAATCTTCCAAAAGAAAATTTTAAAGTTATTCCTGGTGTATATTCCCATATAGATAATATTGCACTTTCAAATTTAAATAATGAACTCTACATAACAAGTGATTTTTCAGTTTCTATTTTAAATTTTTTAAAACCAACAGGTATAATAAAAGCAACTATTAAACCTAATTTTGATGCCAACACTGAAACTCTTTCCAGTGAAAATTTTGACTATGTTTTAGAGACAAATAGTTTCATGTTAAGTATTGCCAATAAACTGTTTAAAAATAAAATCAGAAAAAATATTATTGAAAACTATCTTTCTTTCAATACTTCAAAAGAAATAAATTTAGCGAAAGATTTCCTTCAACAAAAATTAGGATACATTGAAGTTGATAAAAATGTTCATCTCAAAACAAATATTTCTGACTTAAAAATTATGGATGTTTCTCTAAATGAAAATAGGATCTCTATAACATTCAATATATTAGGAAAATCCTCGCTTGAAATTTTAGACTAAAATATAAAAAATGGCTATCCAAAAAGTAAAATATAAAAAATTTACTTTTTGGATAGACCAATTTATTTTGTCATTATTTTCGCTACATTTTTAGATAGCTCCCAAGTATTTATTTCGGATTCTACCTTTTTTTCCTCAATTAATTTTAAAAAACCTTTTAGTTCATATATCATGCTATTCTCTTCTTGAGGTACAGTTATTATCTCCTCAGAAGCGTCATTATAGATTATTTTTATATTTTTAATATTAGAAATACTATCTATTACGATACAACCTTTCTCACCTTGAATTTCACTTCCTATATAACTGTTTGTTATTTTTGAATAAAATATACTTGCTATCATATTTTTATACTCCAATACAATATTTCCTATCCCAGAAACTCCGCTATTTAAAAGATAATCTCTACCTGTTGATGAAATTGGAATCCCAAATAATCTCAACGCAAAGTATAACGGATAAACTCCTATATCTAAATGAGCACCTCCTCCAAATTTCGGATCAAATATATTTGTCAAATTCCCATTCTTTAAATCTGTATATCTAGAAGAATATTGACAAAAATTTCCAATAAATCCTCTCACAATACCTATTTTATGGATATTATCTTGAATAGATTTAAAATTTGGTAGAAATGTATTTTTCATTGCTTCCATCAAGGTAACTTTATTTTTATAAGCTGCATTGAACATTTCATCAATTTCTTTTTCATTTAGACCCATTGGTTTTTCACAAAGAATATTTTTTTTTGCATTTAAAAGCTCTATAACTTGAGAGCAATGAAGAGAATTTGGACTAGCAATATAAACCATATCCACATCACTTTTCCCTAATTCATCCAGAGTTGTTACAATATGATTTACTCCATATATATCTCCAAACTCTTTTCCCTTTTCATAACTTCTTGAATAAATAGTTCTTATAGAGCAACCTTTAACTTTCAATGCTGCTTCTATAAATTGATTACTAATTTTACTCGTTCCTATAATTCCTATTTTTATCATCTATAACTCCCCTTTTCTTAAAAAAAAGTGACACAAAAGTGTCACTTCACTACAAATTTTGATTTACAGCCTCTAATATCTCTTTTTTAACCTCTTCTGAAGCTATAACCAGCTCATTCAACTCTTTAATGATATCCTCTTTATATGAGCTATTTGGCAAAGCTGATAGGTTTATCTTTACATTTAATATTCCGCCTTCAATTCCTGAGTATAACAATATGGCTGAGACCCCCAAATCTGTAATTGCATTCTTGTTCCCATATTTTAATATATATTTCAAATTTTTTAAAGTTTTTTCTGATAACCTACAAATATCTAGTGGAGTTTTAATAGCCATTTTCAAGCTATTTTCTATAGCTTGACCTCTTGTATCCCTTTCCACCTGCGTTTCTTTTGGAAGCTTGTATGCGTCCATCACTAAATTATAAGCTTCCGTATCTCTATCTACGAGCTCTTCTAATTTTTTTCTATCGTACCCTATTTCATTGAACGCTTTTCCAAAAATTTCTATATCTTCATCTGAAAGCTCTTTATATTTTTTCTTTCCAAAGGTTAAATGTGCTACCATTCTTGCTAATGTACACCCTAACGCCGATACCAATGCTGATACCGATCCACCTCCTGGAGCTGGGCTTTTAGAATCTACTTCATTTAGAAACTCTTCCACTGTCAAATCTAGTAATTTCATCATATCCTCCTACTTTTTAAAAACTAAACATCCACCCTTAAACACTTTTTTTGTATGACTAATTCCAAAATGATAAAGTATATACTCTATATTATTGGCATCAAAAATTACAAAATCTGCTTTTTTTCCAATCTCTAAAGACCCTATTTTTTTATCTTTTCCTAAGGATTTCGCTGCATTTATAGTTACAGCTTTAAATATCTCTTTAGGACGCATTTTTAATTTCAATGCAGCTATTTGCATGATTAATTGTAAATTCTCTGTTGGACATGATCCTGGATTATAATCTGTTGAAAGTGCTACTTGAACTCCTTCATCTATCATTTTTCTTGCAGGAGCATACTCTTTATTTAGACTAAATGATGTCCCAGGAAGTAAATTTGCTATAGTTTTACTATTTTTCAATGCTTTAATTCCATTCTCACTTATAGCCATAAGATGATCTGCTGAATACGCACCAACTTCAACTGCTAACTGTGCTCCACCTATATTTATAATTTCATCCGCATGTAGTCTTAATTTTAATTTATTTTTTTTCGCTTCTAACAACATTTTTCTGCTTTCTTCTATTGAAAAAACCCCTTCTTCACAGAAGACATCAAAAAATTCTGCTAATTTTTTCTCTTTAATTTCCGGCAATAACGCAATAACAGATTCTATAAATCCTTCTCTATTATTTTTAAACTCTTTTGGAAGAGCATGAGCTCCCATGAATGTCGAGACAATTTCTACTTCTTGCTCATGATTTAATCTTTCGTTCACGTAGAGTTGCTTTAACTCTGTATTCCTATCTAATCCATATCCACTTTTAGATTCAATAGTTGTGACTCCAAATCCTAGCATTCTCTTCAAACTTTTTTTGGCCTTAAAAACCAGTTCCTCCTCTGTAGCTTGTTGAGTAGATTTTACAGAACTTAGTATCCCACCACCCTTTTCTAAAATTTCTAGATACGGTACTCCTTGAATTTTGTCTAAAAACTCATTTTCTCTAGACCCTGCATGCACTAAGTGAGTATGAGAATCTATTAATCCTGGAGTAACAACTTTCCCTTCAGCATCAATTAATTTTGTTGTAAATTTTACAAACTTTGAAGGGACATCACCTTTTCCTATTCCTATTATTTCTCCTCCAGATACGGCTAAATATCCACCTTGAATTATTTCTATATTTTCCATCAAACTTTCCCCGTCATTAGGTATTAAAAGCTCTTTAGAAGTAACTAATTGCCCAATATTATAAACTATCAAATCTGCATTCATAAACTCACCCCATACTTTCTACTTCAACAACTCATTTTCTATTACCTTATCTATTTTAAATCCATCTAAACCTAAATAGTATTCCATTGAATCTACTAAAGCCTCCATTGGAACCGCACCTATTATTTCACTTCCTAAAACATTCACACCGTATCTTCTAGCTTCCATTTTTACAGTTTCATAAACTCTATAAATCGGATTTTTCTTATAATCTTTTATATTCATAGTAACTTGAACAAATCCTTTTTCCTTTATTTCCGCCGGACCCGCTTGAATATATCTAAAACCACCACTAGAAAATCTTATAGCCTTAGAAATTTCTTTAGCTATATTTACATTAGTTGTATCTAAATTAATATTGAAAGCTATAAGAGACATTCTTCCTCCAACCGCAGTTACTCCCGCTGTTAAATGAGGAACTCTTTCTCCAAAATCTGGCTTCCATTCATCCAGTTTTAATTTTTCTCCCATCCCTTCAAATTCACCCTTTCTAATAGAGGGTAAAGAAACTCTATTCGGAGCTGTTGCCGACTCCTCATATAAAAAAACTGGGATTTTGAAATTTTCCCATATCTCTTTCGCGACAATTTTCGATAACTCAATACACTCAGCCATCGTGATATCTTTTATAGGAATAAATGGAATCACATCTGTTGCTCCCATTCTTAAATGCTCACCCTTTTGAAAATTCATATCTATTAATTCAGTAGCTATTCCAACAGATTCTACAACTGCTTTTACTATATCATCTGGTTCTCCAATTACAGTTATAACTGTTCTGTTATAATCTGCATCTGGCTCACAACCCATAAACTTAATATTTTTATTGTTTTTAAATGGAGCCGCTATTTTTTCTATTTTTTCTAAATCTTTTCCTTCACTGTAATTAGGCACACACTGTACTAACTTTCTCATCTCTTCCTCCAAGTTTGAATTAGATTTTTAAAATACCTACATTCTCCTCTACTTTTTCAACAATTTTATTTGTCTTTATAAGTTCTTCCACTTTTTCAATATCTATATACATAACTCTGTCTGCATCGTAGTACTCTACCAATTCTCTCACCAGAGTATGAGCTTCATTTGTTCCCTTCCCTAATTTTCGAACATCTCTTAAATCAATACCTTGACATGCTGTCAGTATTTCCATAGCTATAACCTTCCTTGCATTACCTAAAATTTCATAAGCTTTTCTAGCAGCTATAGTCCCCATAGAAACATGATCTTCTTGATTTGCAGATGATGGTATTGAATCTACAGATGCTGGATGAGCTAAAACTTTATTTTCTGAAACTAAGGAAGCCGCACTATACTGAACAATCATAAATCCTGAATTTACTCCTCCATTTTTTACTAAAAATGCTGGCAATCCATTATTTAAAGCTGGATTCACTAATCTCTCAAGTCTTCTTTCAGAAATATTAGCCATTTCAGCTAAAGCTATCCCTAAAAAATCAAACGGAAGCGCCATAGGTTGCCCATGAAAATTCCCCCCAGATAAAACTTCATTCTCATCTGGAAAAATTATAGGATTATCAGTCACTGCATTTATTTCTATTTCAACTTTTTCTTTTACATAGTTCAACGTATCTTTACTTGCTCCGTGTACTTGTGGTGAACATCTTAGGCTATATGGATCCTGAACTCTAAGTTCTCCTTGTTTTGTTATAGAGCTACTATCTTTTAATATTTTTTTTATATTTTTTGCGGTTTTAATCTGTCCCAAATGTCCTCTAACTTCTTGAAGTTTAGGATCAAACGCACAAATAATTCCATTTAATGCTTCCATTGACAGTCCGACAGCTATATCTAGATGTTTCATCAAATTAATAGCATCATAGACTGCATGAGCTCCAACTGATGTCATCACTTGAGTTCCATTTATAAGTGCTAATCCCTCTTTAGAAGACAATTCATCCAACGGCTTTAACTTCGCTTTTTTCAAAGCTATTTTCCCTTCTAATAACTCTCCATTATAGTAAGCTTTTCCCATTCCTAACATAACTAAAACCATATGAGAAAGTGGGGCTAAGTCTCCTGAAGCACCCAGAGAACCCTTTTCTGGTATATAAGGAATTACATCTTTATTTATCATATCAACCAATAGATCTATCACTATTTGCCTTACACCCGAATAGCCCTGTATCAAATTATTTACTCTAAGGACCATTATTCCTTTAGCTTGATCTAAAGGCAATGGATTTCCAACTCCACATGAATGGCTAATGATTAAATTTCTTTGTAATGTGGCTGTTTCTTCTTTTGAAATAACTTTATCCGAAAACTTTCCAAAACCTGTTGTTATTCCATAAGATACCTTTCCCTCATTTACATATCTTTCAACTAATTCTCTCGCCTTAGCTACCTTCATTTTGGCATCTTCTGATACCTTCACCTTATAGCCTCTTCTTGTTACATCAATCAAATCCTCTAAACTTAATCTTTTGTTCCCCATAAGTAGTTCCAAATCAATCTGCCTCCTTTTAGAATAGTACTCCGCCTATAACTCCTGCAATTATAAGTGGTATATTATAGTGCATAAATGTTGGAATACAAGTATCCCTTATATGATCATGCTGTCCATCAGCATTTAATCCTGCAGTTGGTCCTAATGTTGAATCTGAAGCTGGTGACCCTGCATCTCCCAATGCACCTGCACAAGCTATTAAAACAATTGTTCCTAAAGGTGAAATTCCCAACTCTATACATAATGGTACATAGATTGCCGCTAGTATTGGAATTGTACCAAAAGAAGTTCCGATTCCCATGGTTACAAACAATCCAACTAAAAGCATTACAAAAGATCCCATCATTTTACTTCCACCCACTACTCCAACGACACCTTGAACTAATCCAGAGATAGCCCCTGTTTCTCTTATTACACTTCCATATCCTGCTGCTACTAGCATTATAAAAGCTATAAGCCCCATTATTCCAATTCCACCACTCACTAAATTATCTATATCTGTCCATTTAATAACTTTTGTTGCAACCATAAAAGCTATTGCTACAATTGCACCTAAAGGTAATGAACCTGTATACAACTGAATTCCAAATGCAATTATTGCAGACATCAATGTGTACCAATGTTTTAGTTCCATCTTTTCTGGAATCTCCTCCACAATGCCACCAACTGTTAAATCTTTATACTCTCTGGGTTTACTATAACTTATAAAAACAGCTATCAATAAACCTATAAACATTGCAACCCCTAAAATCCAAGTCGCCTTCCAAACTTGATCTAACTGAACATTCATTCCATTACTTATGATTTGATCTCGGATTATTCCATGAAATATCAATCCAAACCCAACCGGAAGAACTATATATGGCATTTTTAATCCAAAAGTCAAGGAACAAGCCATTGCTCTTCTATCCATTTTTAATTCATCCATCAATTTTAATAATGGTGGAATCAAAATTGGTATAAAAGCTATATGAACTGGTATCAAATTCTGAGAAAAACATGCTATTGTAGCTATAATCATAGCCAATATCCATTTTTTTCCACTGACTACCTTTGAAATTTTCTTTGATAAAAGTGCGGCTACTCCAGTGCTATTAATAGCAACTGCTAAAGTACCCAACAAAATATAACTAAGTGCAGTTTCAGAGTTTCCTCCCATTCCACCAATAAGTGTTCTCATTGTTTCACTTACTCCAATTCCTGAAGTTACACCTGCTACTAATGCCGCCACTAATATTGCAAGAATAACATTTAATTTTAATAAACTTAGCACAATCATAGTAGTAACGGATAGTATTACTGGATTAAAAATCATTTTGGACCTCCTATTTAATTTTTCAACTTCTCAAGTGATACTTATATTACCCAATGAATGGCTTAAAGTCAATAGCACTTATTATATATTTATTTAATATGTACTATAAAATAATAAACCCCTCCATTAAAATATCTTTAATGAAGGGGTTTACTTATCTAAAAACTTTTACAGCCTTATCTAATATTCCATTTACTTCAGCAATAACCAAGCCATAATTTGTTATTGGTACTTTTAAACTTTTGACTTCATCAATTCTGCTTTGCATCAACTTTCTATTTATCATACATCCACCACAATGGATAACCATTGCATATTTAGATAGGTCTTCTGGAAAATCTTTTCCCGCCACAAATTCAAATTCCAGCTCTTTTCCACTGTAATTTCTTATAAGTTTTGGAATTTTTACTCTTCCTATATCTTCATGTGATGTATTATGAGTACAGGTTTCAGAAATCAATATTTTATCTCCATGATTTAGTTTTGAAAGTTTCTTTACTCCACTAACTAAATCCCTTAAATCTCCTTTTTGCCTTGCAAAAATAATGGAAAAACTTGTCAGTTTCGCTTTATTCCCCACTATTTTTTCTACATTTTTAAACGCTTGTGAATCAGTTATCACTAAATCTACATCCGAGATATCTTCTAGCGCACTTTTTAATTCTGTATCTCTGACCACATAACTTTTTATTCCTGAGTCCAAACACTCTCTTAAAAGTTGAACCTGTGGTAATATTAATCTCCCTTTTGGTGCTTCTGAATCAATTGGGATAACCATTATCACTTTCCCATTATAAGGGATAATATCACTTATTAGTTTAGGTTCTTCCTGTTCCTTTTGAATCTCTTTTAAAATATTCTCTTTTAAATTTAATATACTCTCTCTATTCTGAGTTGATATAAATATTCCATGAGGAAATATTTTTTTTATAATATACTTACTAGCATCTGTTAAATCCTCACATTTATTCAAAACTAATACAAATGGTATGTTATACTTTTTAAAAGTGAGTTCTTGATCTTTATAAAAAGCCATATCAATGGCATTTACATCCATTACAAGTAAGGCAAAATCTGTTCTTTTTAATTCCTGAATCGCTCTTTTCATTCTCAGCTCACCAAGTTCACTTTCATCATCTAAACCTGCTGTATCTATAAAAAGTACCGGTCCATATGGTAAAAACTCCATTGCTTTTGTTACAGTATCAGTTGTTGTCCCCGCAACATTGGAAACTATTGATATCTCCTGCTCAACAATAGCATTTAAAAGAGAGGACTTTCCTGAATTTGTTTTTCCGAAAATTCCAATATGTAATCTATTTGAATTAGGTGTACTCTTCATTAACTCCTCCTATAGGTAAAGGTCTCTCTCTCCTTTTTTTATTCTTTCTAACTTCTCTAAAGTTAAATCTTTTATATCTTTTCTTTCTATATTTAAAATCTCTCTATCTATAACCTGTTCAACTTTTTCTAACAAATCTTTATCCCCATAATCCATAGCATACTCCATTAAAGTTAGAAGTGCGTTGGGAGAACATACATTTTGAATATTTCCACTTTTAACTAGTTGCATAAAGCGATCTCCTGTTCTTCCCATTCTATAACATGCTGTACAATAACTTGGAATAAACTCTTCATCTAAAAGTTCTTTCAATATTTCTAATGGTGTTCTGTGATCTGCCAGTTCAAATTGAGTTTGTGTTTTCCCCTCTTCTCTATCTGTGTAGCCACCAACATCAGCGGATGATCCTGCACTTACTTGTGATATTCCATACTTTATAAGCTCTTTTCTCAGTTCAGCTGTTTCTCTTGTCGAAAGTATCATCCCTGTAAAAGGAACTGCCAATCTCAAAATCGCTACAATGTTTCTAAATGTATCGTCATCTATTTGATGTGGATACTCTTCTAAGCTCATTCCTTCAGCTTTTTTTATTCTGGGAACTGAAATAGTATGAAATCCAACCCCCATCGTTTTTTCTAAATATTCATTATGCAACATTAAAGCTATTATTTCAAATTTATAATTAGACAATCCAAATAGAACTCCTGCACCTACGTCATCAATTCCAGCTTTCATACATCTATTGAAAGCATTTAAGTGGTATTCATAATTCCCTTTTAAACTTTTGGGATGTACTTTTTCATATGTAGGTTTATGATATGTCTCTTGAAACAATATATATGTCCCTATTTCTGCTTCTTTTAATTTTTTATAATCTTCAACCGTCGTTGCCGCTATATTGACATTTATTCTTCTTATGGCTCCATTTTCAAACTTAGTACTATAAACAGCATCTATCGCTTCAAGTGTATACTCTATTGGTACATTTACTGGATCCTCTCCCAGCTCTAAAGCTAATCTTTTATGCCCCATTTTTTCTAAAAGTTTAACCTCTTTTTGAATTTGATCTCTTGTTAGTTTTTTTCTTGAAAAATTATTATCTCTTTTATATCCACAATATGTACAGTTATTAACACAGTAATCACTCACATAAAGAGGTGCAAATACAACAATTCTATTTCCATAAATAGCTTTTTTTAGTTCCCCAGCTATATTATATAATTCTTTCTTTTGGTTTTTGTCGCTTATCTCTAAAAGTGATGCCACCTCTTTATGAGTTAGTCCTTCTCTATTCTTTGCTTTCTTCAATATTCTTTCAATCTCTTCTGAAGATGTATTTTTAGCTTCTAAAATTAAACGCTCTATATATTCTTGATCGATAAAATTTATTTCCTTTTCCATTTAATATTGTCACCCCTTGTCAATATCGGTTCAAATCCCGAATCTAGTATGCTTTTTTCAATCCTAACTTTTTCTTCTGCTGACTCATTATCTAAAAATTTTTTCCCATCATACAAAGAATACTTTTTTCTACAATCCATTGGAGATAGATTTGGCATAATTACATTTGCTCCTGCTTTAAATCCTTTTTCTCTTCCTTTAGAATCTATTGTTCCTAAAGCGGTTGTAGCTGGTAAAAGAACATGTGGTAAAAGTAACCTTATTATTGCCAAAAGAGTTATTGTATCATATGAATTCCCACCAACTTCATCTTTCAAAGGCGTAGCTATATGTGGAATAAATGGACCTATTCCCACCATATGAGGCTCTAATTGCTTCAATAAAATTAAATCCTTGGCATAGTCTTTTAATTTTAATCCAGGCAAGCCTATTAAAAAGCCACTTCCTACTTGGTAGCCAATCTCTTTTAGATCATACAATGACTCCAATCTCTTTTCATAACTCATATTTGGATGAAGTCTTTTATATAACTCTCTATCCGCTGTTTCATGTCTCAATAGATATCTATCGGCCCCAGCATCATATAGTTTTTTAAAAGACTCCTTTCCTCTCTCTCCTAAAGAAAGTGTTATTGCTATATCTTTATACTCTTTTTTCAATTTTCTTATAATTTCAATTAAAATCTCATCAGTGAAATAACTATCTTCTCCACCTTGAAGTACAAATGTTCGATACCCTAAATGATAGCCATTATTACAACATTCCAAAATTTGATCTGGAGACAATCTGTATCTACTTACTTGTTTATTTGAAACCCTTATTCCACAATAATGACAATCACACTTACAGATATTGGAAATCTCTATCAATCCTCTTAAAAAAACATGGTTGCTATAATTTAAAGTTCTAATATTATATGCTTTTTTAATCAAATAATCTCTTGTCTCTTCATTTAATTTTTCTAGTAACTCTTCTAATTGCTCTTTTTCTAAAAAATTTTCTTCTGCTAATTTATTTATTATCTCTTTTATTCCTCTCACCTCCGGTAGTTAATTCATACTATAATTATATACCTTTCAAAGCAAGAAAAACAAGTTTATTTTATTTATAAAAGTGGAATGTTTTTTTCTTTACACTCTTCCAATATTTCTTTTGACCAAAGTGATGCTTGAACCTCACCTATATGTAACTTATCTAAAAAGAATAAGCATAATCTTGACTGTCCTATTCCTCCTCCCACTGTGTACGGTAACTCTCCAGCTAATAATTTCTTATGAAACTCCAACTCTTTTCTATTCTCTGCATCTGCAATTTTCAATTGCTTTTCTAAAGATTCTTCCGATACACGGATTCCCATTGATGATAGCTCCAACCCTATATCTAAAGGCTTATAGTAAACTATTATATCCCCATTTAAATCCCAGTCATCATAGTCTGGTGCTCTTCCATCATGCTTTTCTCCAGAAGTTAAAACCTTTCCAATTTCACTTATAAAAATAGCCCCACATTTTTTTGCATATGTATGTTCTCTTTCTTTAGACGTTAATTCTGGATATAGCTCTTCCAACTCTTGCGAAGTAATAAAAGTTATTTTCTCAGGGAGTTTCTCCGATAACTCTGGATAAATATCTCTTATATATAACTCTGTATCTTTCAAAGAACTATATATTTTTTCTACAATCATCTTTAAATTTTCTGTTGTTCTCTCCTCTTTTTTTAAAACCTTCTCCCAGTCCCATTGATCGACATAATACGAATGTATTGGACTTAAATCCTCATCTCTTCTAATAGCGTTCATATCTGTATAGAGTCCTTTCCCATGCTCGAACCCGTACTTATGAAGAGCCATTCTTTTCCATTTTGCAAGTGAATGCACAATAACTGCATCTTGCTTACATTTAGTGTCAAATGACACAGCTCTTTCTTTTCCGTTTAAATCATCATTTAATCCACTTTGTGGCGTCACAAATAACGGTGCCGAAACTCTTGTTAAATCCAATCTTTTTGCTAAATTCCTTTCAAAAAAATCTTTCACTTTTTTTATCGCTCTCTCTGTTTCCATAATATCCAATTTTGCTTTATACATATAATTCTACCTCCTAAGATTTTATAAAAATAAAAAACTCTCAACAATCCATTATTTCTGGAATAGTTGAGAGTTCTAATTAATAAAATACACCATACCTGTACAAGGTATATCTATTTAAAATTCAATATAAACTTTTCTCTATTTTAGATTAATGGAAATTACATTTTTTAAATTTCAAGAAATTATAATTATTGTTATTATTATTATTACAATTATTATTATTATTGAAATTTATGAACATAACTTCCTCCTTTTTTAAAAAATTATTTTTATATTTTAATAGATATTAAAACTTTTTTGTATAAAAGTCAAGTTTTTTTTTATAAAATCTCTACATCGGAAGATACTTTATATATAACATCTTTTCTTTCAACATATATTTCAGTCTTATCTTTCAATTTACAATCAGTTTTTATTTTCTCTAAAAGTTCTCTTGAAGGATTAATTGCTCTTGGATTTCCCACAAGACTTAACATACTATAATCTCCATTTGTGTCACCATAAGCATAACTTTCTGATAGGTCTATATCATATTTTGCACAAAAATTATTTATTGCTATCATTTTATTTTTAGAATCCCACATTGGAGATATCTCTCCTGAAAGTTTTCCATCTTCAAAATGATAAACTGAACCACAAAAATCATCTGCTCCCCATTTTTCTGCCATTCTTGACACTAAAAAATCTGGACTTCCTGATATAAAAATTACTTTATGACCTTGTTCTTTATGCCATTTTATCATATCTCTTGTAAATTTATAAACTCTGTTCCCCTTTAATTCAAGCACTTGATCTGAAATAAAATCATTATATTGTAGTGATAATCCTTTTATAGCATCTACATAAGTTGTTGTAATTTCTTCCAAATACTTATCGTAATCACCAACTCTTTCATCCCACTTTTTAAAAGCATCTTTTACTTTTAGTTCATATTCCCTTATATCTAAAAGTTCATATTTTATAAGTTTTTTAAAATGCTCTGTCAATAGTGAATTTCTGTAAATTGTCCCATCAATATCAAAAAATGCTGCCTTCATAATATTCCTCCTGTGAAAATTAATATTTTATAACTCTTTTACAGTCTCTGCAATCCAATTGCAGAATTTTGCTCCTGTTTGGTTAGCTATTTCCATTACCTCTTCGTGAGAATGAGGTTTTGTGGCAATCCCTGTCGCCATATTAGTTATACAAGAAATACCTAGTATTTTTATACCCAAGTAGTTTGCTACAATTGATTCTGGTACAGTTGACATTCCTACGGCATCGGCACCCATAGTCATCATCATCTTCACTTCTGCTGCTGTTTCATACGCTGGCCCTGAAGATCCTAAATAAACTCCTTCTCTATATTCTATATTTAATTTTTTAGCTGTTTTTTTAGCTGTATCTATCAATTCTTTACTATAAGTTTCTGACATATCTGGAAATCTCGGTCCAAATCTTTCATCATTACTTCCTATCAATGGACTTGTCCCAAAAAAGTTTATATGATCATTTATAATCATTAATGTTCCTGGTTTAAAAGTTTTATTTGCTCCACCTGCAGCATTACTAACTATCATTGTCTCTATTCCAAACTGTTTGAATACATATTGTGGATAAGTTACCTGTTTCATATCATATCCTTCATAGTAATGAAATCTTCCTTTCATCACAAGAACCTCAATTCCATTAATAGTTCCAAATACAAGCTCTCCAGCATGACCTGCTACTGTAGATACTGGGAAATTTGGAATCTCTTCATAAGGAATAACTACTTTATTTTCAATATAGTCTACAAGTCCACCCAAACCTGATCCTAATATTATTGCAATTTTTGGTCTATTTTCAACTCTATTTTCTAAATACTGTGTAGTTTCTAATACTCTTTTAAACATACTTATCCTCTCCCTAATTTGTTATTTTAGATAAAAAGGGTAGATTTCTCCACCCCATTTTTTATTTTATTCAAAAATTATAGTTGAAATTTTTTCATCTAATTTTACTTTTTCAACTTTTAATTCTGACATTAGCTTATCCACAATCTCTTGACAACTTAAAGCCTCTTTTACCATTCCAGCAACTTGTCCAGACATAACACTTCCTTGCTCTATATCCCCTTCTACAACAGCAAGTCTTAACTTTCCTCTTCCTAACTCTTCAATCTCTTCTTTAGAGGCTCCCTTTGTCTCTAATTCTAAAATTGCTTTTGAAAATTTATTATTTAAAACTCTCACTGGATGCCCTGTATAATTTCCAGTTGTCACTGTTGATCTATCTCTAGCTTTCAGTACTAATTTTTTATAGTTTTCATGAACATTACACTCATCAGCAACAATAAAAATTGTTCCAACTTGAATTGCCTCTCCTCCTAAAGATAAAGCTGCTAAGAATTGTTCTCCCGAAGCTATACCACCAGCTACTATTACAGGAATAGAAACTTCTCTTGCCACTTGTGTAGCTAAAGCCATTGTTGTTATTTCACCAATATGACCTCCTGCTTCTAATCCTTCAGCAACAATTGCATCCGCACCTATTTTCTCCATTCTTTTTGCAAGAGCAACCGATGCAACAACTGGTATAACTTTTATTCCAGCTGATTTTAGCTTTTCCATATAAACTCCTGGATTTCCGGCTCCAGTTGTAACAACCCTTACACCCTCTTCAATACATACATCTATTTGTTCAGCTACACTTTCCATCATAAGCATTAAATTAACACCAAATGGATTTTCTGTTATAGCTTTTGCTTTTTTTATCTCTTGTCTTAATATTTCTGGCGGCATTCCTCCACCAGCAATTATTCCTAGTCCACCAGCTTTAGAAACGTGTCCTGCTAAATTTCCGTCCGATATCCAAGCCATAGCTCCTTGGATTATTGGATATTTAATTCCTAATAGTTCGCAAACTCTATTTTTTTTCATTAATTCCTCCTAAACTTAAGTGTTAATCTCTTTCGGTCTTAACCCTTTTCTTAATTTTAAAAATTTTTCAAGGTTTTCCACTGAGTTATTTAATATTAACTCTTCGGGATATCCTACTTCCTCTATAAGTTTAATTGCATTTGTAAACTCACCTATATGGTCAGAATAGTGTGAATCCGATCCTAATACTATATAACACCCTTCTTTTTTAGCTAACTCTAACATCTTTTTACAATTTTTTCTTGAGCCCGCTCTTGTTATTGTACCTAAAGAGGTGTTATTTATTTCCAAAGCTACACTGTTTTCTTTTGCAGCCTTAACTACTTTTTCATAGTCCACAGGAAAAATTGGATTACCTAGATGAACTATTATATCAGCTTTTTGACTTTTTATCAAATTCAATATGGCGTTAGTATTTTTAGTGATGTTATCTATATCTTCATACTCATTCACTGTATGAAATCCTGCCAAAATAATATCCATTCTTCCGTAAATATTTTGATTTATATCCAACTTTCCATTTTCATCTAATATGTTTGCTTCTACTCCTTTTAAAACTCTAACCCCTTCAATATACTCAGGAAGTATCGCAATATTTACAAGATGCCACCAATGAGGTGTATCTGGCAAAGCTGGCCCATGATTTGTTATAGCAATCACATCCATTCCTTTTTTAGATGCAGCCCTTACATTCTCTTCCAAAGTACTAAAAGCGTGGGGATTCACATTTGTGTGTATATGTAAATCAATTTTATAATCTCTTTTCATAGTATTGTCCTCCTATATAAAAATTGTATATAGAATATTAGCTGTGATTCCAGCTACAATTCCACCTATTGTATGACTAAATATAGCTTTTCCTGTCAATTTTCTGTATCCCAAACTATCCATCATAGCAACATGAGTACTTAAGTAACCGCTCCATGTCATTCCCATTGCTGTAAAAACAGCAATCTCTCTTGAGGTTATTGCCCCATCTGCTATAAACTGAGGGACTAATCCTAATGCTGCACCTACTGCACCTAGTGATGTTATTGGAAAAGCTAACGCTTTTGCACTTGTAAATCCAAACAGTGGTTTCAGTATAAATTGTAACTTTTCTCCTATATAAGGTAATAGTGCTATTCCCTCATAAGCCCCACCTGTATAACCATTTACTGTAGGTCCATTTGTCAACAATAGAACTGTTGTACAAATTATTAGTACTCCTGGTATAATTTCCATTCCCATCTGTACACCATTTTTTCCACCTTCTAAAAGAGCTTCTAACAATCTTTCCAATACATTTCCATCTCTTATCTCTCTATAGTTCAAGAAATCTGATGTTGAACTTTCTTCCAAATCATTTCCATTTTCATGGAATATTTTTTTAGTGGAGTTTATCATAAGATTCACACTTACTATACTTCCTGCAAATGCTCCCAAATTTCCTATTATAACTGGAAGTACTAAGTTCTCGCCCATGCTTCCACTCTGAGCAATCATAAATGTTGATACTATAAAACCCATACCAAAAGATGTTCCTAAATTTGTTAATGCAGGGAGCTGATATTTTTTAAAATACTTAGTAAATCCCTTATCTGCAGATAAACTTAAAATTGCTGGATTATCAGATATGTATGTCGTAAGTATTCCTAAAACTGCTGCTCCAGGCAATCTATACAGAGGTCTCATAAGTGGGGATAACATTTTATTCAAAATAGCTATCACACCAAACTCGGATAGTATCCCTGCGAATGCCCCCGCTATAACAGAAACTCCCATTATAAAAAATACGGTATTTAATAACAAATCATGTGCCGTTTTTATAATTGTATTTATCATGTTTATTCCACCCATTTTACTTGACAACAGGTATATTAAGCTTGATAAAACTAATATACAAATTACTCCTTCTAACCCCATCGCTTTTTTCTTTCTTGCTTTTTTAGTATCCATAACCTCTCCTTATTTTTATGCTATAAATAGAATAACCTAATTACTCAATTTTTTCAATTTTTTTTACAGGTATAAAAATCTCTATAATCCCTCCAAAACCATTTTCCATCGGTATGACCACTTCATTTCCTATCTCAATCGAATCCCCCATTATCTCGTACCCCTTTTCGAGTATATACTTTATTAAATTTTGATATGTCAAGTCTATCATATCAAACGTTGTCTTATGCTTCAGCGAGATATACTCACCCTCTTGAATATACTCTTGTCCCTCCATATTTAATTCATTAGGCAAAAGAATTCCTATTTTTTCTAACGGTAAATCTTTTATCTTTTGAAATTTAGTTATCCCTACTGTTGTAATAAAAACTATATCTTTTATATTATTTTTGTTACATATTCGCTTTAGCTTATCGTAAGTTTCTGCTATTTCTCCCTCATCGAAAGGATTTTTCAGTTTTATGAAAAACACTTTCTCTTTTGCTCTTCTTACATGTTTTATTTTCTCTTCCAAATTGCTTGACATCTCTTTTAAACATAATATTTTTTCCTTTATTATTTTTTTACTTCGCATTAGTTCACTTATTTTTTCATCTATATCATCCACTTTTTCTTCTAAAAATTCTATATTTTCAACTACTTTTTTAACTCTACTATATTTTTTTATCTCTTCTAAAGAAAATCCTGCTTCTTTTAAAGCTATTATAAAAAATAAATCCCAAATTTGTGAATTTGAATAATATCTGTATCCATTCTCATCATCTATATAATCAGGAACTAGAATCTCTTTTTTGTGGTAAAAAATAAGGGTCTGCTTAGATATATTAAAGATTTTAGCTAATTCTGAAGTTTTATACCTATTTTTCATTTTCCCTCCTTGACTATATACTAAAGTATATAGTTTATAATATCATATAACACTTAAATAAATAAATAAATTTTTTTTATAAAAGGAGACAACAATGGCACAAAATATCACATTAGAAAATGGATGTGTTAAAAAATTATTTTTTAAATTTGCTATACCCAGTATTTTAGGCATGCTTATTGTATCTTTGCAAATGATTGTCGATGGAATCTTTCTAAGCAAAGGTATCGGATCTATTGGATTGGCTGCAGTTAATCTTTCAATGCCTCTGATAAACTTATTTTTAAGTATCGCTCTTATGATTTGCGTTGGTGGGGGGGTTCTTGTTGGAATAGCTTCCGGTAATAAGAATATCACTAAAGCTGAAGGATTAACAACTTTAACTCTGGTATTATTTTTTTCTGTTTTACTTAGTTTATCTATATTGGTTTTGATTAACTTCAAATCAGTTACAAGCCTATTAGGAGTTACTGAGGAAATCTATCCTTATGTCAAAAACTATCTTTCTATATTGGTTGCAGGTTCTGTATTTTTTAACATGCCTATATTTACAGAAACATTTATTAGAATAGCAGGAAAACCCAATCAAGTTTTTATCAGTGCATTAGTTTGCTTTATTGGAAATGTTTTTTTAGATTTTATATTCATAATTCAACTTGGAATGGGAATGGAAGGAGCTGCAATTGCTACTTGTTTTGCTAATATGCTAGGAGCTCTGACTCTTATTCCACATATAAAATTTGGGAAATTAGCTGGTTCTCTCAACGATGTCAAAGACATTTTTTACAATGGTAGTTCTGAAATGTTGACTACCGTATCATCTGCTATCACAACTTTTATCTTTAATATTATTGTTATGAAAAATATTGGGATTTTGGGAATTTCAGCTTTAAGTATTGTTTTTTATGTAAATTCAATAGTTAATATCTCTTTATACGGTCTTTCTCAAGCACTTCAACCAATTGTTTCCTACAATCTTGGAGCTAAAAGAATAGATAAAATAAAAGATGTCCTTAAAATATCTTTAAAATCTGGGGCTGCTATTGGAATTGTCGCTTTTATTGCTATGCAAATTTTTGGTGAAAGCTTAATAAATATATTTTCTAATGGAGATAAAAAACTTGCTTCCTTAACTAATGATGTAATATTTTTCTTTACTTTTACTTACCTACTATCTTTTATCAATATTATTTCTAGTAGTTTTCATACCTCTATTGAAAAGCCTCTTGAGTCAGCTTTTATCTCTTGTGGTAGATCTATAATATTTGTTATGATCCCTCTTTTTAGTCTTCCAATTATACTTGGAGATATAGGTATTTGGCTTGCTACTCCGATTGCTGAATTATTATGTTTAGGTGTAAGTATTCCACTAATGATCAAATCTTTAAAAAAACTCACCTTAATTTAACTATACCTATAAAGCAACAAAAAAGGTCCTCATACTTGAGAACCTTTTTTTGTTCTTAGAAAGCTAAATTAAGAACTAAAAATAAAGAAAGGTGGTGCTTTCCAAAGGATAATTTTCTCACCATCTTTGTACTCACCATTCTCTTTTAATATCTTATCACTATCATACAGGTTATAAGACCCTTGTAAAATACCTTTAATATAGGTGAATGATGAAACTAAATCTCCACTAGAAGAATCATAGTTTTTCCGAACTCCACTTTCCAATCCATTTTCAAAATATCCAGTTTTTACAACAGTTTCTATATTACATGGTGATCCTGTTATAGAGGCTGTCCCAGGGAAAAATCCTAAATTAAACTCTTCAAAATACCCATCTTTAACTATATCTTCATAAGATTTTATTTTTTCACTTTTTCTCTTCCCATAAAAAATCTCTTTTATTCCAAAATATTTAAGTGGATCTTCATACCAACGAATCCCCTCTTGAGAAGTTTTTCCAGGAGAATAACTTTGAAATACTATAAAAATATCTTTGTCATTGGAATCCTTTAGAGAGTATAGATTAAGTTCCTCATTTTCCAAATTTGCATCTAAAAGATTTAAATCTTTAAACTGTGTTAAAGACTCTCTAGCTTTATAATATTCATATCCAGTTTTTGGATTGACTAATTTATCATAGATTGTATACTTCCTTTTATAGTGAGTATAATTTACAACTTTTTCTAAAATAGAGTTTTTATAAGTTTTAATTTGCGAGATATCTCCATTTGGTTCATAATACTTTATTTTTTCTATTTCATTTTTTAAATTATAAAAAGTTGAAGAAAATGTGTGAAGTTCTTCCGTCCTTCTGTAGAGAATATCTTTTCTAGTTAACACTCCTTTAGCAAAATATTTTTTAACAGGAAGATAACGCTTTAATTGCTCTGAATACTCATAAGAGTTCCAAATTTCAACTTTATTATTTTTTTCATAATAACCATTCTCAAATTTATTAAAGTATTCTCCGTTTTTTACGATACCTTCTTTTGAAATATCCCCCTGAAAAACCTCTTCTAAAGTTATTAGTCCCTGTCTTTGAACTTGAAAAAGAAAATAGTAATTTCCATCACTAAATATAGTGCTACTACCAATATTTTTTATGAAATTCAATTTATCAAGTGAATAGATTTTAAAATATTTCTGGAGATTAAACTTTTCATAGTCTTGAGGAATAAGCTCATATTGATAAAGATAGCCTTTACTATAGTAGTCATCTTTTCCAACTCTTTCTAAAACATCCCAAATATTATAATTATTAAAATTTACAACTTTATAGTAAGGTTCCAGTTGTTCCAGCTCTTTTTTAGCTAAGCTAGCATTGAAGTTTTTAACATTCTCAATTTTTTTATTTAACTTTTGAGAAGTAGCAATATTAAGTGTTTTAAAAAAATCTATTACTTCATCTTCTTCATACCCTATCTCATCTAGATATAAATTTCCTAACGAATACCCCTCCAAAGAATTTTTATTATTTTCATTATAAATTATAAATATCTCTTTAATATTATCTTTATTAATATCATATAAAAATACACTTTTAATCTCTTTTTTAACATTTAAAGTATCTAAAACGGCACTTAAATTTTTTTCAGGCATCTCAAAAATAATATCGTATCTATTTTTATTTTTTTGAAACTTTAAAACTCCATTCATTTTTGTTGTTTCATCTTTATATAATTCCAATTCCAAATTTTTGTGAATTGAGTCTCCATATAGGTTTAATTGAAAGAAAAAAATAAAAGAAATTAAAAATTTATAACATAATTTATTCACCATACACCCCTATTTTAAAGTAATCTTCTAAAACATTCACATAATTTTCTGGGACAAGAATATAACTATATTTATATAAAATTCCATTCTCGCCAATCTTCTCTTCGGCACTAGTTGTTATTGACCACTTCCCATTAATAACTCCTATCTCTCCCTTATATTTGGTTGGAATATATGTGTCTTCATACGCAACATATAAAGTCCTCATAACTAAACCTGGTTTTAGTCTAAAAATTAGATCTTCTGATTCATATCTATTTATTTCTAAATTTTTACTCTCTTCCAATATTTTTAAAATCGTATCACACAGATCTTTATCAGTAAAAATCTCGTATGCCCAAGACACTTTAGTTATCTTCCCCTCCGTAGGTATATTAAAATCCTCCTTTACATAGAGTGCATTATCTAAAAAAGATCTGTAAACTATAAAAGTTTCTGTTGGATCTCCTGCACTAAATAGAGAAAACCCATCTCCCTTAGCTATTCTTTCTCCCTCTTTGTGTCCGCCCTGAGAGATAATATAGCTACTACCTTTCCAGTGGATAGTATCTCCAAAAAACTCAGGGGGGTTTTTTTCATAATTGAGGCAACTTTTAAAAAAAATAAAGATAATAATTCCAAATAAAATAAATCTAAATCCACGTTTTTTTTTCATCCACCTCTCCTAAATATCTTCAGTGTCATCCAATCTATTTTTTATAAACCAATACTTATATAGATATGTAAAAAATAGATATAAATATAACAGAGCAATTAAAATATAAAGTTTGAATATCACTCTTAAATTTTCAAACTCCTTTTCACCAAAATCTTTTTTAGAGGCATCTAACGTTATTATTTTAGTCATTTTATTTTTCTTCGTTATAATCCCTGTTGTGCTAAACTCCGTTCCGTTTATAAATTTTAAAATTTGTTTTGAATTTCTTTTTAATAGATCGTAACTTACACCTCCATTTGAAAGAATATAGTAACGTCTTATATTTTCAGGTATCAAATCTATTTTAAACATAAAATCATTTTTTCTAATCTCTCTATGCTCTTTTAAAAACTCAATCTCTTTTTCATAAAAATTATAGATGTCAGCTATTTGAATAACGCTTTCATTTCTCAAAGGATATAGTGGAAGCCCTTTAAGAAGAGTCATTACCTCATTATCTTCACTTGGATTTTCCTTTCTTAAAAGATGGATTATTCCTGTAGATTCATCTGACATAGCCTGAATATTTTTTAAAATTAATTTATCCCCTATTTCAAAATCTAAAAAACTATACTCTTTGCTTCCCTCAATAACTATCTCTTTTTGAGTATATCTATGCAATCCATCACTATATATTCTAAAAGTTTTAAATGAAAAAATTAAGCAAACTATTAAAGTTAATAGAATAGATATTTCAATACATCTAAGACGACTAACTCTAGTAGTTAATCTTCCATTTGTTATAACATCATCTATTGAAAAAGTTGGAAAATATTCCACTTTACATAATTTATTGTCAATTTTATACAGTTTTGAAAAAAATATACCTCTTAGATTAAAAATAATAGTACACCCCACAACAACCGAAGTAAACACAGTTGTTAGTTTTGAAAAAGGATTAAAAAAAGCAGCAAATAAAAATATAAAAGATAAAACAAGGTTACTAACAATTGGATCTGTTTTATCTCTTTCAGTTGGAAAGCTCTTAACCTCTTTAGCATAATCTAAAATATTAAATCCATTTATCTCAATAACATAAAAACTACCTAAAGCAACAACTCCTTTTAAAGTTGCAACTTCATTTTCTTTTAAAAAGATTTCGCCCTTATTTATAAAATAAGTATTAAAAATATTTATTTTCCAATCGTTAATATAATCAAAGGGATATGTATACTTAATCCCATATTTCCCACGAAAGCTTCTATCTTTTTTTTTAATCTTTCCCTCTAAAATAGTTACAATTCCTTTATTTTTTAATAAGAATATATTTTTATAAATCCCACTCAATATAAGTAAATCTTTTTTAGATAAAATATCCTTAGTCTCTTTAATACTTTCTAATTTTTCCTCAGTCACTCGTTCAGAATAAAAGCTATCATAAACATAACATAGATAGCACCAAATAATAAAAAATGTAATTATTAAAATTTCTCCCATTTCCACTCGTTTCTATAAATTATTATTTAATTATCAGATTTATAAAATTTTTTATATAATTCTTTTTCTTCCTCTTCACTTAAAACACATTCATAGATAATATCCCCATTTTCTGAATACTTAATCTCTTTAAAACCTGTTCTTTTATCACCAGAATCATAATAAACTAAAGATATTAATTGATTATCTTTCCATACCTCATCTGTTTGAATCTCCTTAGATGAATAATATGTTTTTTTCACTCCATCTAATTCTCCATTTTTCCAATTGGAAAACTCTTTGATACTTCCATCTTCAAAATATTCATAGTACTCACCTATATATTTCCCATTTTTTAAAGTATATTCCAATCTTTTTTTATCAGTATAAAGTGGTTTTATTTCTCCTCTTCCAATCCACTGAACTCTAAACTCATCCTCATAGTATTTAGTAATTTTCCCATTGCTAGCTTTGTAATCTTTGTATGCATCTATAGGAAAAAGAATAGTATCATATATAAATGACGATGTTCTATCCAGCATATATATAGGGATTACTAAAGGTCCCACAGTTAGTTTAAGAAGAATGTAGAACGTTCCCTCTGAGCTATTGCTACTTCCCTTGAAATTAAGAGAGGGATATACCCCTATATAACCCTCTCTTCTTTTAATTTTAGATGTGAAAGATGTTAAAAATATAAAAATAGCTATACAAATTCCTATTATTAATTTTTTATTTGAGGCTTTCATACTAGTCAATTAATAAAAGCATTAAAATAACTCCAACTGCTCCGGTAATAGCCATTGGCATTAAAACACCTAAAAGAAATCCATATAATATCCCTATTTTTGAAACTCCTATTTTTTTATCACCGTTATTTATTCTTCTTTTCAAAGATAAAAAATAGATATAGTTACCAAAAAATCCCATCAATCCCATTAAAGCATAGTTCAAACTTCTAATAACAGAGTTAGAAATAACTGTTACAGAAACAAATTCATATATCATTGCTAAAAATCCTAATAGAGCAACGCAACAACCAACGATAAAAGTTTCAAAATACATTTGTCTATAACCCATCCATAAAGGACCTAAAAATAAAGCACAAAAATTCGTTTTATTTTTTGATCCTTTAAAAATATTTAGATAATATTCCCCTTTTTTATCAATACACTTTAATATATCTTCCTCATTATTTTCTAAAAACTCTTTATCCTTCTGGTTTGATTTTATATAATTACTCATCTGTACCCTCCATTTTCTGAAACTGCCCGTATTTATTATAGTATTTTATTTCTATAGGATCATATCTTTTTATAATTTCACGCCATCCAAATAGTAAATCTCTAGAATTGTTGTATATAAATTTTTCAACAACTCTATTTTTCATATTCTATTAATTCTCCCCCTTCTGAATAAAAATTATGATCTCCTATCCAAGAGATATCGTTATTATAATTATCTTCGTAAATATAATGTCCCTCTTCTCTCATATTTCCATTGGAATAATAACTTATAAATCTATATACACTTTCATCTGATAAATAAATTGTAGTACTCTCTAAAATCTCATTAAGATAGTTTTGTGTATCTATAAACTTTCCGTCCTCTGAATAGTTTGTCACTATTTTTAAAGATTTATTTTGATTAAATGTTAGTAGCTCACCTATCCAATAAAATACATTTTCATCTCTAAAGAAAACTCCCTTTTGTATCAGAATTTCATTTTCATCATAACGCTCTATTGAGTATTTGTTTTCTCCAACTATTTTCTGTTTTTTTCTTAAATTTCCATTTTCATAATAAGAGGTTTCTAATATCTCAGATCCCTGAGTTATATTATATGAGTAATCTTGGTCGTTATGCTCACAAAGAGCATTCTCCCATTGAATATAGCTTTTTAAAGCTCCCGATTCATAATATGATTTTGAATAATTTAAGTACGAGTTACAATCAATTAAATCATATTTACTAATTGATTGTAACTCTCCTGTTTCATAAAACCACTGAGATATTCCAACTCTTAATCCATTTTTATAAGCTAATTTAGCATACAATTTACCATTTTCATAATAAAGTAACGAATCATCTATTGGAGCATTATTAGAATAATATGTCTCATCTTGTAGCTGACCAGATTTATAATATTTAAAAAACTTCCCACAACGTTTTCCATCTTCTAAATCTATGATACATTCTATTTGGCCGTTCTCATAATAGCTTTTAAACTCGCAATTTTCTTTTCCTAAAATATAAAAACTATCAGTTTTTATAACTCCATTTTTGTAATAGTCTTTATACTCTCCATCTATTAAGTTGTCCACATAAGAACAAATCTTTTTTAGCTGACCATTTTCATAAAAAGTCCATCCCATTCCAATATATTCATTACTATTATTAAAAGTTCCTATGCTCATCAAATTTCCATTTAAATAGTATTCCACAATTTTTGAAAACTTTTTAAATTTATATACTTTACTTTTTAATTCACCTGTTTCGTAAAATTCTATTGTTTGATTTAAATTTGTTAAAAATTTTAAACTTCCATCCTCATAATAATATTTAGAAGTTCCTACCAACTCTCCATCTTTATACTCTTGCTCTTCTAGTAAAATATCTTTTTCATTATAAAGAAAACGTGGTCCATTTTTTATAAATTCAAAATTCTCTGTACAATACTCTTTTAAAGCTGGATTAATAACAAGAGTATTGTATCCATTTGGAGTTACAATCCTCTGAGACATTAAGTTATTTGTAGCATTTTCAAAAACTTCTATCTTTATTATATTTTTATCAGTTATATCAAAAGTTATATCTTCATAAGAGGATTCATTAAAAATACTTCTAATAACTCC
>NZ_CAMTIK010000008.1 GCF_947072685.1 uncultured Cetobacterium sp.
AGATAATTTAATATTACCCCAACTTGAAGGTTTACACAAATATTTAATTAGACCCCTATTAAAGGATTTTGATCTTCTTTTTTCTTATCGATACTTTGTAAAAGTACTAAAATTTGGAGTTATTCCTCCAATAATTTGATTACTCTTTTCAAATTCACGGCCATTATTGAAAATGCACATTGAATTTCCATGCCAAAAATACCCGCATATATAGCTCTCGTATATCCGTGGTTATTTTTTAATTCAGCGTTCTTTGCTTCTATCATATATCTATTTCTTGCTTTTTCTTTGAAAGCTTCAGTATTTTGAAAATCTTCATATTCTTGATGTGTATGAGACTTAATTGTTACAGAATATGACTTGCTTTCTGCACCCTCCTTGTAACATCCTTCTTTTAAAGAGCATATTTTGCAGTTTTTTATATCAAAGAAGTATGTTTCAACAGCCTGTGTTCCTTCAACTTCTCTTTATCAATAATAACATCATAAAGAGAAGAAAATGGACTTGGTGAAATTTTTTTATTTTGAACTAGCAAGCCGACCTCCGAATTTTTTATTTTAAATATTATATCATAAAAAAACAGGACAAAGACTAAATCTTTATCCTGTTAATTAAACTTGATTTTTTGAGAACTTTTTCAGTGGCCTCGGAATTATTTCCTCCTTTTTGGAATTTATCCTACAATTTTAATAGTATTTATAAAACCAAAGGTTTTTAGAATTAGAAAATTTTAGAAAAAAACTTAAATGTTTTATAATTTAATAAAGTGATTTTTTTATTTTGATAAAATCACTATTTTCAAGAGGAAAAGATAAGTTCATGACAACAATTTCATTATTTAAATTTGTAAAACTTTCAAGATGAATATTCTCAAAAATTAAAATATTTTTGACATTATTATTTTTTAGATAAGCTTTTAAAGCATAAACTGAAACAATTTCTGAAATAAAAATAGCTTCTTTATTTAAGTCTTTTATAGCATTATTAAGAAGAAAAAGTTGTAAAAAATTATAAACAATAATGTTTTTATTAGGTATAACATTAATATTTTTAGTTGGATATACAAACCCTTTTAAAATTAAGAAGAATGTAATTTTGTCTAAAGTATCTATTTGATAATTGTAAAGTTTTTTAAAATAAATTTCGATTAAATTTGTTAAATTGATATAGAAATCTTTATGTTCTTTTTCAAAATTTTTATTAAAAAGATAAAATTTTTTAACTTTGAGAGGGTTTTTAAATTCATCAATAAGTCTAAAACGAGTGACTAAAGCTTTAGTTACATCAATGGGTAAGTTATCAGATAACATAATAAATCCATTTAAATAATCAAGAAATTTCGTAACTTCTTTAACTTTATCTGGATAATGTTTAAATAGATTGTATTCGTTATTTTTATCACAAAAATCTAAAATTAATTTTATTTCATTTTTTAATTGATATAAATTAGAAATATGTTTATTTCGAATTATTCCGATATATATGAGTAATTCAATTTCTAAAATTAGATAAGTATGCTCTATTTTATATCTCTGTTTCATTTTTTTTAAAATAAAATTTTGAATATCTTTAGTTATTATTTGATTAAAACTCTCAAAAAGTGGTGTAAATAAATTCGGAAGATAATTTCGTTCTATAAATAAATTAAAAAGAATAAGATTAAAAAGCTCCTTTTTTTTAAATTCATCTCCAATCAACTCAATTCCTTTAGAATTTAAACTTTGATATTGTAAGTCAAATTTATTTAAAATTATTTTAGCTTCTTCTAAATCTTTTGATAAAACTCTTCTAGAAACATTTAATTCTAAACTTATTTTATTTAAATTAATGATATTTGTTTTAAAAAAATTGAAAAAGATATAGTTAATTCGATCTTTCTTATTGATATCTAAAGAATTTTTTGTTGTACTTATTAAATTTTTTATTTTTTTTAACTCAGTGATATTTTTAGTTTTATAAAAAGAAAATAGTTCTCGTAAATGCCTCCGAATTTTACACTGTGGAATGCATAAAATTTCACTAATTTCTTCTGTAGAATAATTATCATATAATAAGCATTCTAGTATTTTGATATGTTCTTTTGTTATTTTCATAAAATAGTCACCTCAAGTAAATTGAATTTTAATGTAGTGTAGCATTAAATTTATAAAAAATCTATAAAACAATATATTGTTGTTCAAAAATAGTTTAATAAATAAATAAAAAAGCTATAATATTGACAAATAGTGTCTTAAATTTTTATAAATTAGAATTTTTTTAATATTATGATATGAAAAAATATCTAATTTTCAAATTACAAAAAAAATGATAAAGTAGTCACAAACTATCAAATATATATGTGAGGGAAAAAATGTTTTTTAAAAAATATAAAAATAGTATTTTTATAATTTTGTTTATACTTAATTTTTTAAAAGCTTATTCTTTTAGATTAGATAACTTATCTTTTAATGAAAGAATAGATACAAATGAAGGTGGATATCGAGAATTTTATTTAACAAATGATTCTTTAATCCGAAAAAGATATAAGATGAATGTAATAAGTGGAAGTAAGAATGATGGGGCAAAATATGTAGAAGTTTTTCCAAAAGTTATAACAATCAATCCAAAAAGTAAAGGAATAGTAAAAGTTTTTGTTAAAGCTCCAAAAGAAACACCTAAAGGTGAGTACGATTTTAAATTACAATTTCAACCAATAAATATACCGACGTTAGCTCAGAACACTCAAGGAAAAATTGAAGGAACAAGTCATATTATGGTAGCTCCGATACTGCAGATGCAAGCCTACGTGGGAGAGGTTGATTTTACAAAACATTTAAAACTAGAAAATATAAAAGTTTTAAATAATGAAAATGGTGGAATTAGTGTAAAAAGTCTTTTGTCTAATACAAGTTATGCAAGTATAGATTTTGGAGCAGAAGCTTATGGAAAAAATAATTTTTTATACGAAAGTGTGTATGTAGCTGATTTACCAGGAAATACAAAGAATTTAGAAGTAACTTTACATTTTCCAAAAATCAAAAATACGAGAGATTTAAGAAAAATAATTTTTTATAGAACACCATCAAATACAAGAAAAGTAATTAAAGAAATTGAGATATTACAATAGTTAGGGTTAGATATAGTTATAAACTATATTTATTATAAATTATATTTTTAGGAGGATTATATTATTATGAACAAAAAGGTATTAGGGACATTATTTTTATTAACAGCGATTGCATATGGGCAAGATAATAGAGTGATTGTTCCAATTGAGTCAGGGGAGGCTACAGCGAATTTGGCAGTAGAGGTAACTGGACAAGTATTTAGTCCGGCACAAAAATCATTGGTTGTGGAAATTCAATCAGCAGCATCAGCAGATGGAGCAGGTTTTGCATTTAAAATGCCAGCTTTATTTGCAAGTGGAACTGAGGTAAAGACAGCTGAAGGTGTATTCACAGCAAAAGTTTTAACAAATGGAGTGGCAGAAGCTTTTAAAGAGGAGCCAACAGTAGCATTAGTAAAAGGAGGAACGGTTACAGCTGCAAATGGAACAGCGGTAGCAGGAACTCCATCGGGGACGGCAAACGATGTGGAGATAATGTATAATTTAACAGGAGGATTAAATACAGCAAAGACAATTTATAATGGGAAATTAGCTGTTTCAGCTAAAGCTGGAACATTAGTTGGAACGTATGCGGATACATCAGTAGCTTTAAGAGTTGAGGTTTCGGGGCAAACAGGAGCTTAAAATTTAAATAATGAGATAAAGAAGTTGATATTCTTTATCTCATTAAATAAATATAAAGTCTATTTATTTAATGAGATAAAGTTTGGGAGGAAAAGTGATTATTAAAAATATTTTTAGTAAAAATTATATGTTTTTACTAATATTATTGATAATAAAGTCTTTATTAATATATGCACATGATGATATAAGCATAGAGGAATTGATAGACTTAAAAAATCAAAATCTAATAACAAATGAAGAATTTAATATCTTAAAATCAGAAATATTAAAAGAAAATATAGAAGAGGAAAATTTATATGATTTATTAATTGATTCAAAATTAATTTCTAGAACATACAAAATTTATGAAAAAAATGGAAGATATTTTTTTCCAATAAAAGAGTTTTTAAGGCATATAAATTTTAAAAATTATAGGGAAACTAAAAATGAACTTATTCTTTTTCTAGGATCTTCTTTAAGGGAAGTTAAGATAAATTTAAGAGAGGAATATGTATTTCAAGAAAATGATGAGATTTATATAGAGTCAGATAGATTTTCAGATTTTTTTTTAAGAACGTATTCAATTGAGCCTAATGAATACTTAATAAGAATGTATTTATCTTTTGATACTCCTGATGAAGTAATGCAATTATTGGATATATCTAAAAACAAGATTTTAAAAAAGAGTGAAAAAAATGAACTGATATTCAATTCAAAAAGAAAAGCATTTGATTTAGGGTATACACGTATTCAATTAGGAAAAAATTTTGATAAAGAGTTAGGGAAAAATGGATATCAAAATTCTTGGGATGGAAATTTAGGGTATCAAGGTGGACTTCTATATGGTCAAATAACCTCTGAATATAATTTAAAGGATAAAGAATTAAATACAGTTAGATTAGAGTATACAGGTTTATGGAATGGACATAATTTTGATATAGAAAATAGAAGGAATGGAGATGATCGAGAATGGGGATTATCCTTTTATAAAGATAGAGGATTTTATGAAACTGCAGGTGGACAAATTGTAATTAGAGAAAATATTCCTCTAGGAAGTAGAGCAGAATTAATTTATATGGGGACTTCGATAGAAATAAAAGATGAAGAGAATGGTATTGTTGAATTTGAAAATCCTTTAATAAGGTCAGATAGAACGTATACTTTAAAAATTTATGAACCAAATGGAAAAATTTATACAAGAGAAATAAGAACGACACAAGATTATAATTTACAACAAAAGAGACAGTTTGAATATAGATTGGGAATAAATGAGAATAGTTATTACGATAAATTTGAAACAGAATTAAATATTTTTTATGGTATTACTAATAGTCTTACATTAGGTGTGGGTTATTCTAGAAATATAGAGGATATAAAAACTGGAAGAGATGTTACAGGAAATATTAATCAAGAAACAAAATACATAGATAAATTAAAGCTGGATTTAATTTATGGAGGGACTTATAACTCAGTATCTTATATTTTTAGTTTATCAGGGGATCAAGCAATAAATCAATTTGAATCATATGAAGAGATTGGGAATAATAGAAGATATATATCCTCTAACGAAAGATATACCTATAAATATTTAAATCAATTTAATTACTCAAAATGGAGGTTTATTTATGAACATGAAAAATTTGGAATTTTTTATGATGAAATAAAAAAAGATAGAATTGACTTAAAATATGATATATTTAAAAATACAAATATTGGATATGTTTATGAATTTAAAGAATATAGAAAGTCAAAAGATGAAATAGAATATATTACATTTGATAGTGATTATATATGGAATAAGTTTCTATTTACTATAGGAACTTCTTTAGATTTAAATAATAGAGAAGATAATGAATATCGTGTAGGCGCATATTATAGCGGATGGCAAAAATTAACAGGAAGAATAGAAAATACTTGGAGAAAAAATGGTGATGAATATGAAACAAGGATTAGTTTGTATAATAATAATTTTGGAGGATTTCTCGATTTTACAACGGAGTTAGCATACTCAAAAAAAGAAAAAGAAAAAATAAGTTTTAAATTTGCTGTTAAACTTGATAATTGGCTAAGAATAGATACAAATTTAAAAAATGATGGAACTAGAAATCATAGAGTTGGAGTTGATAGAATATTTGATTTAAAAAATCCAACAGTGGATATAGACAACATGAATAGCTCAAGAGTTAAAGTGATTACATTTATTGATAGTAATAATAATGATATTTATGATGCTGGAGATAAAATAGTTCCAGGAGTAGAAGTAAATATTGGAGATAAAAAAGTAGTAACAAATGAAAAAGGAGAAGGTATGTTTTATGGAATAGGAAATGGTATTCTTTATGATATGAAGGTTACAATAAAAAAACCATCCTTTACTTTGGGGAATAATAATATAAAAGTTAGAAGTAATTTTTCTTCTACAATAGATGCGTATATTCCAATAAAACCAATGTTAACATTAAGTGGAAATATTGAAATAGATAAAGAGTTAAAGCTTACTGAAAGTGAAAAGATAGAATTTTATAATGATTTGATAATTGAATTAAAAGACTTTAAAGGAGGAGTGATTGAAACAACAGCTCCTGATAATGAAGGATTATTTGATATAAGTGGATTGTTTCCAGAAGAATACTATATAGAGGTTACTTATGTAGGGACAAAACTTAAATTAAAAAATATCAAAGAAGAGATTCAGCTACATTATTCAGAAGATAGCTCTGTAAATTTTATAATATTAAAAATTAATAATAATAAAATTTCTATAAATTCTTCAGAGTTACAAAATAAGTTCAGCGATTCAAGGAGAAAAGATTTATGAGAAGATTTAAAATATTTATTTTGTTGATTTTATTAATTTATTTTAAAAATATTTTTTCTAATGATAATCTTAATACAGAAATACCCAAAATATTACCGCCTAAAATAGTAAATCAAGAAAATTCAGACGATGATTTTGCTATTCCAGAAATAAAAAAGTCAGGTGAAGATATAGATGGTGAAGATTTAAGGTATTTGGAAAAAACTTATACAGTAATGGTAGAAGCTAAGGTAGATGTTTTTATTCCTTTGGAAGTAGTTTCAGATATTAATATAGAAGAAACAATAATTGGGAATCAAATAAAAGAAATTCCCTTTGAGATTGAATTAAATCGAACTCCTGAAAAAAAAGATTATTATTCTATAAAATATAGTGAAACTGTAATAGATATAGATATGGATGGGAAACCAGACACATATATTTATTCACCAAAATATATTAATGAAAAGATATCAAAAGATAATTATGTAAAAATATATGGTGAAAAGATCACAAAAGAGGGAACTCATCGAAAAAAAATTTATGTAACAGTTGAAGTTGGTGAATAGTAAAAAATTAAGGAAAGAAAAAGAAGTTCAATTTCTTTCCTTTTTCTTTATAAAACTGGAGGAAATGATGAAAAGTAAATTATTAATTTTAGTAGTGTTAATTTATTTTAAAAGCTATGCAGAAATTATATTAAAAATACATGAGCCAATGCGGTTTGAAAATATAAATACCAGAGCAGCAGGTGATGTTATAGTTGGAGAGGGAAGTATAGAAGTTATTTCAGATAATTTAGAAGTTGATAGAGATAAAAAATTTATACTTAAATTTCCCAAAAAAGGATTAATGACTAATAATAAAAGATGGATTGAAATTGATAAATATATGATAGAAGATTCAGATAGGGTATTTAGATTAACTAAAGAAAAGAAACTTATAAAAATATATGCAATAATAGACAGAAAAAAATTAAATAATCAATGGATAAAAGCTGAAGATTTAGAAGGTGAGTATATTGGATATGTTCCTATTATAGTTGAACAATATGGAAAACCAATGAAAAAAATAGATTAAGAAGAGATGGAGAAAGAGAATGAAATGTATGTTAGTAATTTTTTTTGTTTTTTCTAAAATTATGTATGGATATATAAACATATATCCTTCAAAATTTGAAAAAAATATAGAGAATGGAGTTAATGAAACATTTAGATTGTATAATAGGACAGGTAAAGAAATAAGATATAGGATTTATTTAGAGGAAACAGTTGAAAATGATATGACTAAATGGATTGAATTATATCCTAAAAGTATAACCTTAAATCCCCTTGAAGAAAAAGAGGTAAATCTTTTTATAAATCCACCTAAAGATGCAAAGCATGGAAAATATAGATCAAAATTAATTGTAAAAGAAGTGGACATACCTGGGAAAAAAAGATTTGAAAAAGTTAAATTTATGACAATGTTTAAATTAACTATGATTGGTTATATTGGAGAAGATAGATGAAAAAAAGTATAAGAAAAATTAAAATTTTAAGTATAATATTAATTTTATTTTTAGCAATAGCTAATAAAAAAAAAATGATCTCAGTAACTTATGATGATTCTTATTTGGTAAATAAAAATTTATTTGTATATCTTAAAGACAATAAATTTGGAATAATGAATTCTGACAAAAAAGTTTTAGTTCAAAATGAATATGACGAAATTTCGAAATATATTGACAAGATATTTATAGGGGAGAAAAATTTAAAATATGCATTATATAATTTGAAAAATAAAAAAGTATCAAAAAACTATGATTATATAGAGCAAATTGGAGAAAATGAATTTAGGGGTGGAACAGAAGAAATAGGAAAATATGCTTTTTTAAGTGAGAAGATTTCAACAGATGAAAAATATTTAGATGTAATTAATACAAATAAAAATATTTATATTGGATTATTGGAGGATAAAAGAGTAGAAATAATAAATTTAGAATCAAAAAAAATAAAAATATTAGAATTTACTGAATTACAAAAATATTTAGAAAATTTGAACTAGGAGAAGATAAATGAGTATAAAAAATATAATATATACAATGAGTTTCATATTATTGTGGATATTGAATACAAATATAAATTTGGCTTCTCCTCCAGAAGCTCCAAATTATTTAATTACAGAAAATCCATATAAAGAAGTAAAAACAGTAGAGGCTACTAAAAATAGAGATCGTGCTGAAATGAATATAACAGTCAATAAAATTAATACTAATAAATTAACAGGAATAAAAAATTCGAAAGGAAAAGTAATAATTTCTTTCCCTTCCGAAGAATTTGACAAAATAAGAGAAGAAAATTATGAGTATCAAATTTTAAATTCTGATGACATTAATGGAAGTAATACTACTAGAAAAAAAAGAAGTGTACAAACACTTCAAAATCAAAATTTAGATATAGACACAGAAAATAAAATAATATCTATAGATAAAAATGATACTAATAATTTTTATATAGGGAGAAGAAATAGTCAAACTGGAAGTTTTGAGAAAATATGGGATATTAGTGTTCAAATGGAGATAGTTCCAACCTCTTTTGCTGATCAAATTCAATTTTATAGGAAACCATTTGCAGAGGTAATCGAAGTAGGAAATAAAAAGTTATTATGGATTGGGAATTTATTAAGAGTAAATAGAACACAGGGAACTGGATTAGGGAATCCTGAAGATGGAATTGGTTATTACAACTTTTCTCTTGATTCAAGTACAAATAATCCTCAAAATTTAATGTTTATAGGTGCAGCAGGTTCACCAGTTACTGCAGCAAAATTTTTATTTGGAAATGATAGTTTGATAAAAGGGCGTTCATTTGCTGTTAGTAGAGAGAGAGAGTCAGATATAGGATCAGATTTTTATACAACATCAGGACTAAATTCACTTGCCTCATATGGGTTATCTTATCCAACTAAAAAATCAACAGATAATAATTATGGTTGGATTTTAGCTACGAAATTAATGCTCGATGTAACTAATACCTATGATAGAATATTGCAGTATAATGCATATACGATTGTTAATCAATTACCGATAACATTGAGATTTAGACATTGGAATAATACTGCAACAAGTGACAGAGATGAAACTTATACAATAATACCAACAAATGGATTAAGAATTCCAATAAAAATCTCTTTAAAAGAGGATGTAAATGTAAATGGAAATATTGTTGAGATTGGAAGACCTTATTCAATTTATGAAACTATTACCGAAGAAGCTTTAAGTGTAAGTAAAGTCGGGAGGTTACAAAGTATACCAAATACGCCATATACAGATATTCAAGCAATTACATTACCTACGGGTATGGCAATGGCAAAAACTGCCACTGAACTGAGATTTACAAAAACAGTAAGTGGTGTTAAATATGAATTTTATATAGATAAAGAGAAAGAAATTTTTACGTTGATAAACTGGGATGGTAAAGCAATTAATGACGAAATTATAATTGAGACGCCAACGACAATGAAAAAGATTATCCGAATAAAAATATCAGAAAGATTGTCTGAAAATATTGGAGAAATGGTTATAATACTAGATAAAAGATTAAATATAATCCCACAAAGATTACCGGGAGAAACTGGGATTTGGGTGGACGGAACAGGAGTTTTAAGAGAAAAAATCAATGATACAAGATCTCTTGGAGAATTTCCAGAATTAATGAAAGTAGAGGGAGGATATACTTCTAAAACGCCAAATACGCAAATGATAGTTCAAAGTGTAAAAGGGTTGAATAAAAAAAATGTAGCGGGGTCATATGAAGTATGGAGTAGTATAGATGGAGAAAATTCGATAGGACTATTATCTAAAGGAATTCTTTCTGATTATAATTCTTTAACAAAATTGAGAGTTGAATTAGATAAAAATAGACAAACAGAAACTCGCGAAAATGAATTTACTTTGGCAAACGAAGGGAAAACCTATAGTTATGTTGGAAGATTAAAAAAGGAATATATATATGAAGAGATTAAAGCCCAAGCTAGCTTAAATATGAGTGATGTTTCGATAGCACAAGAGTTAAAATGGCACTCAGGAAATACTAACGGAATATCATCAATAAGTAATATAAAATTAAATTTTTTGGGAAATAGTAGAGTTTTTGATACTATAGGAGTAAAGAATGGGCAAAGTATCGTTAATGAATTGGAGGTTACAGGTTCAAAAAGTGGTGTATTAAAAGCAGATAATGGAATACTAACTACGGGAAAAGATATTAAGGTTGAGTATAAGAATCTAGGAATAGAAATTGGTATTAAATCATCTGGAGAATTGTTCATATTAAAAAAAGAAAATAAACCAATAAATGAAATATTTACAATAAAAATTTATTATAAAGCAGCAGGAAAAATTTTTCTAGGACAAATGGAAGTAGATATCTTTAATCAAGGAACAACTTTTGAAATTTTACCAGGAAAAGGAAAATTAGATTTTGGAGATTTTTTTCCAGGTGATATAAAAAAAGCTGAAAGTTTAATAGAGTTTAAAAATCCAACTAATGCAAAAATATTAATAGATTTAAGTTCAACAAATAACAACAATATGTATAGGCAAAACAGTGGAATAACATCTCAAACTACAATACCATTAAAAAATATTCAAGTAAAAGATTTAAAATCAAACTCAGGAAATGTAAATTCTTTTAAAATATTGGGAGAGGCGATAACAACAAAAGATACTGAGAGTGGAGAATATAAAGGGATTTTAGATGTAATAATAACTGTTATACCATGATAAGATAAAAGAGGTGAGAGGAATAAAAAATATTTTCAAATTAATAATTATGCTTTTATTAAATACTTTTTCTTATGGGTTTAAAATAAATGATTTAAATTTTAATGAAAAAATATCAAGAGGAGAAAGTCAAACTAAAGAGTTTATTTTAACAAATAATGATATAAATTCAAAGATTTATAGAATATTAATAGAGGGAGATGAAGATGTGAAAGTAATGCCTAATATTTTAACTATAGATTATTTGTCAAGTAAAAAAATTAAGATAAAAGTAGATGCCAACAAATCAAAAGGAGATTATAGCTATTTTTTAGTAATCAAAGAAATTGAAAAACAGCTAAAAGAACAAGGGGTAGGCATAAATAAAATTGTAAAAATAAAACAATCTTATCAAATTATAGAATAAAATTAATAACAAGATTATGGAATGGCAACCTTTGAGTCTTCTTTAAATTTTGTGTAAACTCTAAAAATTAAGAGTAATATTTTATATTTTTAGGGATGATTTATTTTTAAATCATCCCTTTTTAAATATCAATTTTTAAATATTTTGGTGTAATTTTAATAAAGTGGATGGATTTTCCCACTTTATTAATTTTATAAATTCATACACTTAATTTTAAATTCTTCCTTCAAAATATATTTGGAATTGTGAAATCATTTGTCCCCACTCTCTTTGACGGCTTGTCCATTTTTTGGTAATGTCTTGCGTTGCTAAATAGAGCATCTTTAACAAACTATCATCTGTTGGGAAAACTGATTTATTTTTCGTCACTTTTCTTAATTGTCTATTATATACTTCAATTGTATTCGTTGTATAAATTAAAGTTCTTACTTCTTGAGAATAAATAGCTTTTTTATAATTTGCCCTTCACTTCTTACATGATAATGAATAGCATACTTTTGTAATTTTTTTAGATAATTAATTTTAAGATATACTAAGTCTGCATTTTTTATTTGGTAAAAAAAAGAAAATATGTTAAGATTAAAATATAATTAAATTGGGGTAAATTGGTATTTTTTAACTAAAAGTGTGAGGAGAGTTTAGTTATGAAACGGTTTAATATTGGAACTACTATATATTTTGGAGAAGGGTCTCTAGAAAAATTAAGGGAGTTAGATAATAAAAAGATACTAGTTGTATGTGATGAATTTATAGGGACATCTGATATTTTAAAAAAAGTATTAGAGAAACTAGAAAAATGTGAAGTTTTAGTTTTTGATGAGATTATACCAGATCCTACAATAAAAATTGTTGCAAAAGGTGTGCAGCTTCTAAAGAGAGAAAGGTTTGAGTTGATAATCGCTTTAGGAGGAGGTTCTTCAATAGATGGAGCTAAAGCTATAAGAGAGTATTATAAAAGAATTGATGAAAATGTAAAAATAGATTTTTATGCTATTCCAACAACTAGTGGAACAGGTTCAGAAGTAACAAAGTATTCAGTTATAACAAATGAAAAAGAAAGTTTAAAGTATGCTTTAACAAATGAGGATTTATTGCCAACAATAGCGATATTAGATCCAGAGGTGGTAAAATCAGTTCCAAAAAGTATAACTGCAGATACAGGAATGGATGTACTAACACACGCAATAGAAGCTTACGTATCTAAAGAAGCTTCTGATTTTACAGATGCTTTAGCAGAGAAAGCTTTTGAATTGACTGTAAAAAATTTAGCAAAAGCTTATTTAGATGGAAATGATACGTATGCTAGAGAAAAAATGCATAATGCATCATGTTTAGCAGGACTTGCATTTAATGCAGCAGGACTTGGATTAACTCATAGTTTAGCTCATGTTATTGGGGGAAGATTCCATATTCCACACGGAAAAATAAATGCAATTATACTACCTTATGTAATTAAATTTAATTCAGATATAGATAGAAAATCATATTTAGATTCAGAAAATAAAATTTTAAAAAAATATCAAAAGTTAGGGAAAATAGCTGGTCTTAATGGTGTTAACTCAGTTATCGGAACAAGTAACTTAATAAACTATATTCAAAAATTACAAAAATCTATTGCCATTCCTAAAAATTTAAAAGAGCTAAAAATTGATGGTAGCTTACTTTTACAGGATGTAGAAACAGTTTATGAAATAGTAATGAAGGATATTTGTACAAAAACAAATCCAAAAGAAATTAGTAAAGAGGATATAAGAATATTGCTGAAAGAGATTGTAGGATAGAAGTTTGGGAGTGATAAAATGGAAAAAGCGAAATACTATATTGGAGAAGTTGAAAAAATTTGTGGTATAGCGAAAAAAACTCTAAGGTTTTATGACAAAATAGGACTACTTTCACCCTTTGAAATAAATAATAATGGATACAGATATTATAGTAAAGATAACTTATATACAATACCAGTAATAAAATATTATAAACAGAGTGGATTTACACTAGAGAGTATAAAAAAAGTTATGAATGACTTTAATTGTCAACATATTGAGGAAAGTTTTTCAGAAAAAATAAAAGATTTAGAAGAGATGGAAAGGGAGCTAGTTTTAAAAAAACGTTCCCTTGAGGATTGGAACTCTTTGGTAAAAGAAGCTAGAATAATTTTAGAATACAACTTAACAGATGTGAAAGTAAAATATTTAGAGAAGGATACTTATATTTATCATATTCAAGAGTTCAGTGAAGATTATATAAGTTCTGTAATAAATATAGATTTTACTAATTATATAGAGGAGATAGGAAATGCAATAACAGGTCCTGTTATAATTGAGTTCTCCTCGTTAGAAAGCAAATTAAAAGGTGAAACTCAAAAAGTAAGAATACTCCAAAAAAATCTTATAAAGTGTGATTCGGAACTTTTAACTGATTTTGGAGGAAAACTTGTTGTTTCTTGTTATCATATTGGTTCTCATAAAATTATAAAAGAGACCTATAAAAAGATTTGTGATTGGGCAAAGCTTCATAACTATAAGCTTGAAGATTGTTGCTATGAAAGATATGTGATGGATTATTGGACCACAAAAGATGAAGCGAAATTTGTAACAGAGATAATAATGAGTATAAAATAATAAAGGTTCCACTAAGGTGGAATGTAAAAAACAGGTTGGCAACTTAGATTGTTAACCTGTTTTTTTAATTATAAAAGTTCTAAAAACGAAAAAATAGGGTTATATACAAAAAATAAAAATTAAAATAGTACATATTTTTTTATTGACATTAGATATATGTGGAAGGTTTATACTTATATTATAACAAGGAAAAAATAGTAAATTCCCCAATTTATTATTAAAAAGAGTGACAAGGAGGAGTTATGCCAGAAATAATATTGAATGAGACGGCAGAAGTTGAGATTTTAGAAAAAGAAGTAAAAATTGTAGCTCTAAAGGAACAAAGTAAAAATAATTTTTTAAAAAAGGGTATTAAAATTGGATTATTTTCAGGAATGACTTATGGTATTTATACAGCTTTTTTAACTTTAGGAATGACTAAAGGGATTTGGGCAGATTGGTATGGTCAGAATTTGGAAGGACTTTCAACTTTTGTAATCGTATATTTATTAGCAGCATTAGGAAATGCAATAAATGATACGTGTAGCGCATTTTGGGCTTTAGGTAATGCTGGTTATCAAGGAAAACTTGGTGATTTTGTGAGAACATTAAATACAAAACCTGGAAGAATGCTTATGTTAGCAGCAATGCTAGGAGGACCAATAGCTGGAACATCTTATGTGATAGCCCTTCAAATGGCAGGATCAATAATAGTTCCAATATCAGCGCTTTGTCCTGCAATAGCAGCAATTTTAGGAAAAATATTTTATAAACAAGAGATTAATAAAAGAATGACTTTTGGAATTTTAATATGTGTATCAGCAAGTTTTTTAATAGGAAGTACAAGCTTTGTTGGAGAGGAGATTTCAACAGAAGTTTTACTAGGGATTATAATAGCAATAATAGCGGCTTTTGGTTGGGGCTTTGAAGGATGCATTGCAGGATATGCATCAGCTATGGTGGATCCACAAATTGGAATATGTGTTAGACAGTTAACTTCAGGACTTACAAATATATTTATAGTTTTGCCAATACTTGGATTTTTAAGTGGAGATGTAACAACTTCAATAACACTTACTATGAAAGCTTTTTCTAGTTCGCCAGCGATGTTTTGGTTTATATTAAGTGGACTAGCAACATTTATATCTTTTACAGCGTGGTACACAGGAAACAGTATGTGTGGAGCAGGACTTGGAACAGCATGTAATGGAACATACTCATTCTTTGGGCCATTCTTCTGTTGGTTATTCTTAGGAGTTATTGTTGGAATAGATGGGTGGGCTCTTCCTATGGTAGCTTGGATTGGAGCAATAATAATGGTTATTGGAATCTTAATAATTGCAGTAAATCCTTTAGAATTCTTAAAAAATAGGGAGGAATAATTATGATGCCACTTAACTATGCAATATTAAAGTATTTTACAAAACATGGGAGCTCATCTGTTTATGAGGTGATGGAATCTTTAAAAAAGGATTATAAAAATTTTAAATCTTTCAATAAGAACTCTGTAATAAATGCTTTGATGACAGCTGAAGCAAATGGATTAATAGAAGAAATAAATGCAGATTTAGACGAAAATGGGAATTTAGTTTTATACTATGAAGCTAATAAAGAAAGTAAGGATGTAATCAATAGTTTTATAAAAGATTAATAATTAAGTTTGGAGGATAAAATGAAATATTATGGAAATGAAGCTTTAGGGTTAGTTGAAACACTTGGACTCGTTCCAGCTTTAGAAGCAGCAGATAAGATGTTAAAAGCTGCTAATGTTGAATTAGTATCTTATGAAAATATTGGGTCAACACTTGTCACTGTAATGGTAAAAGGAGATGTAGCAGCAGTTAAAGCAGCGGTTGAAGCTGGGGCAGCGGCAGCGGCGGCAGTGGGAAAATTAACAGCTAAGAATGTCATGCCAAGGCCTATAAGTGAGATTGGAAAAATAGTAACAGTTCATGATATAGATCAATAATCAAAGGGGAGTTGACTTGGATGTTAAGAAGAGAAGCAATAGGATTAATAGAAACATTTGGATTAGTTTTTGCCTTAGAAGCAGCAGATGCTATGTGTAAAGCAGCAGATGTGGAGTTAATAGGATATGAAAATGTGGCATCTGGATACATAACTGTTATAGTTACAGGAGATGTAGGAGCTTGTAAAGCAGCAGTAGATGCAGGAGTGAATGCAGTAACTAATATGGAGGATGGAAATCTATATAGCTCAATAGTTATAGCTAGACCACACGGTGATATACAGAAGATAATTGATAAATATGCTATTCCAAACTTATAAAATAAGAGGTGGAATTAAAAATGACTATAATAGATAATGATCTACTTTCTATGCAAGAAGCTAGAATAATAGCTGAAAATTCTAAAGAGGTCCAAAAGGTTTTAAAAACTTTTTCTCAAGAACAATTAGATAGCGCTATAGAGAGTATAAATAGAAAATTAAAGGGAAATATTAACCAGATAGCTTTTGAACTTTATGAAGAGATTGATTTTGGAGTAAAAGAGGATAAGGTTATTAAATTAAATCTACTTTTGGAAAATGTTATTGAAAAAATTAAAGATATGAGATGTGTGGGGATTATATCTCAAGACAACAAAATATCTAATATTGGAGTTCCTGTTGGAGTTATTGTAGCATTTTGCTCTGAGAGTAATCCAATATCAACACTTATTTATAAGGTTTTAATAGCTATAAAATCTGGGAATTCAATAATTTTTAATCTACAAAAAAATTCAAAAAAAACAATGATAAAAACCTTGGATTTAATAACGGAAGCAGCAGAAGAGGTCGGGTATCCAAAGGGAGCTATTTCATATTTAAGTAGAATATCTCTAAATGGAACAAAGGAACTTTTAAATCATAATGGGGTAGATTTAATTTTAAATACTGGAGTAGAAGAGATTCTGCCAGAGATTTATAAAAGTGGAAAAACTTTAGTTTATGGAAGTAGTGGAAATACTCCTGTATTTATTGAAAAAACTGCTGATATAAAAAAATCTATTTTGGATATAGTTATAAGTAAAACTTTTGACAATGGAGTTATGCCAGGAGCAGAGCAAGCAGTAGTTGTAGATAAAAATATTTTAAACGAAGTAATAAAAGAGTTTGAATTAAATGGGGCTTATTTTTTAAATGAAACTGAAAGTGAGAAAATAAAAAATCTTATATTTGATTCAAACGGTAATTTTAAAAAAATATATATTGGAAAAGATGCACAGTTTTTAGCTCAACGAGGAGGAATAACTGTTCCAAAAGATACAAAGATACTTATTTCAAAGGAGAAATACGTATCTTTAGACAATTCATTTTCTAAAGAAAAATTATGTCCTATACTTTCATTTTACATAGAAGATAATTGGATGAGTGCTTGTGAAAAATGTATAGAAATTTTACTAAATGAGAAGCAAGGGCATACTTTGGTAATTCATTCCAAGGATGAAAATATAATAAGAGAATTTTCTTTAAAAAAACCTGTGGGAAGAGTTTTAGTTAACACATCTGGAAGTTTTGGAAGCATGGGAGGAACAACAGAGTTATTTCCGTCAATGACATTAGGATGTGGAGTTATAGGAAGAGGAATGACCTCAGACAATGTTTCTCCAATGAATCTTATATATATAAGAAAAGTTGGTTATGAAGTGAAAAGTTCTGAAGATTTGCTAGAAAAATATAAAGATAAAAAAGATGAAGAGCAAGAGATATTAAAAAGACTAGAGGAAATATTAAGAGATATTCTATCTTAAGGAGTGTAATAATATGGAAATTCGAGAATTTTTAAATAAATTTATGAAAGCTACTGAAAATATGTCAGTAGAGGAAAGAGAAGCTTTACTTAAAATGTTTCAAGGTGTAAGTCATGAAATAAAAGGTGAAAATTATGAAAAAGAAAATTATAACTACACTAATGAGTGTAAAGGAATTCCTGAAAAAATAACTGAAAGATTAGCAAGACTAAAGGGAAACTACTTAAAACAGATTCCATCAATAACTATTCACAGAGCTAAAATTTTAACAAAAATAGCTAAAGAGAACCCAGGACTTCCAAAAGCAATATTAAGAGGAAAGAGTTTTAAATATTGTTGTGAAACAGCACCTCTTATGATTCAAGATGGAGAACTAATTGTAGGATCACCAAATGGAGCTCCAAGAGCTGGTGCATTTTCTCCGGATATAGCTTGGAGATGGTTAGAAACTGAATTAGAAACAATTTCAAAAAGACCACAAGATCCATTCTATATATCTGAAGTTGATAAGCAAACTTTAAAAGATGAGATATTTCCATTTTGGGCAGGACGATCACTGGATGAATATTGCGAGCAACAATTCCGTGAAGCTGGACTTTGGGAATTATCAGGAGAATCTTTTGTTTCAGATTGCTCATATCATGCTGTAAATGGAGGAGGGGATTCAAATCCAGGTTATGATGTGATTTTAATGAATAAAGGTATGCTAGAGGTAATTAAAGAAGCTAATGAAAAGTTAGAAACTTTAGATTATGCTAATCCAGAGGATATTGAAAAAATATATTTTTATAAATCATTAATAGATACAGCTGAGGGAGTAATGATATATGCTAAGCGTATATCAGAATATGCTGCTCAATTAGCTGCAAAAGAGTTAAATCCTAAAAGAAAAGCTGAGCTTTTAAAAATATCAGAGATAAATGCAAGAGTTCCAGCTCATAAACCTGAAACATTCTGGGAAGCAGTTCAATCAGTATGGACTATTGAATCACTTTTAGTTGTAGAGGAAAATCAAACTGGAATGTCAATTGGACGTGTGGATCAATATATGTATCCAATGTTTAAAGATGATATTGAAAGTGGAAGAATGTCAAAATATGAAGCTTTTGAAATAGCTGGATGTATGTTAATTAAAATGTCAGAGATGATGTGGATAACTAGTGAAGCAGCGTCAAAATTCTTTGCTGGATATCAACCTTTTGTAAATATGTGTCTCGGAGGAGTAACTAGATCAGGAATGGATGGTACAAACGATCTTACTTATCTGCTAATGGATGCAGTAAGACATGTTAAAGTTTATCAACCTACTATCTCTTGTAGAATTCACAAATCATCATCACATGAATATTTAAAGAAAATTGTCCAACTGATAAAAGCTGGTCTTGGATTCCCTGCTTGTCACTTTGATGAAGTACATATAAAGATGATGTTAGCTAAAGGAGTTTCAATTGAAGACGCAAGAGATTATTGCTTGATGGGATGTGTTGAACCTCAAAAATCAGGAAGATTATATCAATGGACATCAACAGCTTATACTCAATGGCCAATTTGCATAGAGTTAGTTTTAAATAATGGAGCAACTCTATGGTATGGAAAAAAAGTTTGTCCAGATTTAGGAGATGTAGATAGATATAAAACTTATGAAGAGTTTGAAGAAGCTGTAAAAGATCAAATAAAATATATAACAAAACTTTCGAGTATAGCTACTGTTATAACTCAAAAGGTTCACAAAGATTTGGCTCCAAAACCACTTATGTCAATAATGTATGAAGGATGTATGGAAAAAGGTAGAGGAGTAGAAGCCGGAGGAGCTATGTATAACTTTGGTCCTGGAGTTGTATGGAGTGGGCTGGCAACTTATGTTGATTCAATGGCAGTTATTAAAAAACTTGTATTTGAAGATAAAAAGTATACTTTAAAAGATATAAAAGATGCATTGAAAGCTGACTTTATAGGGTATGAAACTTTAAGAAAAGATTGTCTAGCAGTTCCAAAATATGGAAATGATAATGACTATGTAGATTATATAGCAACAGATTTGATTAACTTTACAGAAAATGAGCATCGTAAATACAAAACTCTTTATTCTATATTAAGTCACGGAACACTTTCTATTTCAAATAATACTCCTTTAGGACAGATAACAGGAGCTACACCAAATGGGCGTAGAGCTTGGACTCCACTTTCAGATGGAATAAGTCCTACTCAAGGAGCAGATACAAAAGGACCTACTGCAATAATAAAATCTGTTTCTAAAATGGCATGTGATAGCATGAACATTGGAATGGTTCATAACTTTAAGTTAATATCTGGTTTACTTGAAACTCCTGAGGGAGAAAACGGAATTATAACACTGTTACGTAGTGCTTGTGCTTTACAATTAGGTGAAATGCAATTTAATTATTTAGATAATGAAACTTTACTTGCAGCTCAGAAAAATCCTGAAGCTTATAGAGATTTAATAGTTCGTGTTGCTGGATATAGTGCTTACTTTGTTGAGTTATGTAAAGATGTACAAGATGAAATTATAAGTAGAACAGTGTTAACACACTTCTAAAATTTGGAGAAACTTATGGAAAATAACCATTTAGAAAGAAAAGCAAGAATTTTTAATATTCAAAAATACAATATGTATGATGGACCTGGAGTAAGAACTTTAATATTTTTTCAAGGATGTCCTTTAAGGTGCAAATGGTGTGCAAATCCAGAAGGATTAGAAAAAAGATGCAGAGTTATGTTTAAAAGTAACAACTGTATTGATTGTAATAGGTGTAAAGATGTTTGCCCTGTTGAAATCCATAGTGTAAGTATGAATAATACTCATATCATAGATAGAACAAAACAGTGTATAGGTTGTAGAAAATGTGAAAAAGAGTGTAACCAAGAGGCTTTAAAAATAGTTGGTGAAGATAAAAAAATATCAGAACTGTTAAAAGATATAGAGGAGGACCGTACATTTTATGAAATGTCAGGTGGTGGTGTAACTTTAGGTGGTGGAGAGGTTTTAATGCAACCTGAAGCAGCTATAAATCTGTTGATGGCTTGTAAAAATGTTGGACTAAATACAGCAATAGAAACTTGTGGTTACACAACTTTAGAGGTAATAGAAAAAGCTGCTGAATATGTAGATTTATTTCTATTTGATATAAAACAAATAGATTCAGATAAACATTTTCATTGGACTGGGGTTAGAAATGAAAGAATTTTAGAAAATTTAAAATATCTTTTAGAAAATAAGTATAACGTAGAGATTAGAGTTCCATTAATAAAAGGTGTAAATACTGAAAATGATGATATAGAAAATCTAATTAAATTTTTATTATCATATAAAGATTATAAAAATTTAAAAGGTATAGATTTATTACCATATCATAAAATGGGTGTAAATAAATATGAACAACTAGGTATGAACTACGAGATGAAGGGTGAGTTCCAATTAACTAATGATGAATTAGACCAAATGGAAAATTTAATAAAAAAATATGATTTACATGTCAGAGTTATACGTCATTAATTACTAGTTGTTTAAAACTATAGAGGGTGGAAGAGATGCTTAAATTTATAACAGAGGAGTATCTGAGAGAGCTATATAGAAAAGAGTCTTTTGAGTGCTTCCAAATAGAGGAGAACCAAAGGTTAACTCCTGGAGGAAGACAGTATTTATTAGACAAAAAAGTGAGAATAGAAAATTTTGATGAAAATAAAAAAAAGACTCAAGTTGTTTTATATAAAAAAAATATTTATAAACTTAGAAGTTTAGAGATGGAAATCTACTCTTTGGTTAGTGAACTTTTAAATAAAAATATAAAAGTTGCTGCAGAAATTTTAGAAATAGGTAAAGTCTTGAAAAATGTATCAGATACTCTAGAGGGGAAATGTGAGCTCTTAAAGCTTCAAGAGGAGATATCTTGTAGTGAGAGCCAAGAGCCAAATGAAAGTTATCTATATTTTAAAAATGGAAGATATATATATTCTTTAAAAAAATTAATTTTTGAACTACATATTTGTAAAGAGCTATTTGTAAAAAATGAGAATATTACAGAAAATGTTGATTGGATGATTAGTAAAATAGAAAGAATATTGCTTCATATTATGGAGGAGTTATGAGTTTAGAAAAAATTATAGATTTTGATTATTGTGATAGCCTAGTATCTGAGTTTGAAAAAGTTATAAAAAATCCAAAATTAACAAAATCATCTGTTTATTATACAGGAGTAGACTTAGGAACAGCTTGCGTAGTGTTGGCAGTTTTAGATGAAAACTACACCCCAGTAGCAGGAGCTTATAGATATGCAGATGTTGTAAAAGATGGAATGGTAGTTGATTATATCGGTGCTATAAGAATAGTTAGAGAGTTAAAAAAAGAGATTGAAGATAAATTAAATACAGAACTTTTATACGCAGCTGCAGCAATTCCACCAGGAACAGATCGTATAGATGGTGGAGCTATTAAAAATGTAGTTCAAGCAGCAGGGTTTGAATTGACAAATCTTTTAGATGAACCTACAGCAGCAAACCAAGTTTTAAAAATAAAAAATGGTGCAGTAGTTGATATTGGTGGTGGAACTACAGGAACTTCAATATTGAAAAATGAAGAGGTTATATCAGTTGCAGATGAAGCTACAGGTGGAACACATTTTTCTTTAGTAGTTTCGGGAACATATGGAAAATCTTTTAAAGATGCTGATGAGTTTAAAAGAGATGTAAGAAATCATAAAGAGTTACTTCCTGTTCTCAAACCTGTTATCGAAAAGGTAGCTTCAATAATAAATGGTCATATTGCAGGGTACCATGTTGAAAATATAGTTTTAGTTGGAGGAACGGCTTGCTTAACAGGAATAGAAGAGGTTATTCAAAAAAATGTTAAAGTAAATGTATACAAACCTAAAAACCCTATGTTTGTGACACCGTTAGGAATAGCTTTAAGTTGCACACAAGAGATATTAGATTAAAGTTATAGGGAGAAAAAATGATTATAGCAAAAATAATAGATAATGTTTGGGCAACAAGAAAAGCAGATGAACTAAATGGTTTGAAATTTATGCTAGCAGAAGAGATTGATGGGACTTCAACGGGAAAAAGAGTAGTAGCAGTAGACGTTATTGGAGCAGGAATAGGTGATAGAGTTATTATAAGTGCAGGTTCTTCAGCTAGGGAGATGATCGGAAGAAGTGTTCCAGTGGATGCTGTTGTAGTTGGAATAGTTGATGAAGATTGTAAGTTAAAATAGTTTGGAAAGGGGAAAAACTTGAAAAAACTAATATGTGCAAAAGATTTAGAAGAGATATTAGAGAATGGGACAAAAGAGATTGAGATAGATAAAGATACAATATTAACTCCATCAGCAAAAGATATTATAAAAAATAGTGATATTAAAGTTTTAATAAAAGAAAAAAAAATAGGAAATCAAGTTTTAAAAGATATTGATATGAATAAAATCATGGAGTTTTTTAAAATTGTTTCTAAAGATCAGGTTTTACAAAAAACTATTATGAAAATGCTTTTAAAAGAAAAAAAATTCGAAAAAGAGTTTGATTCTTCTGGGTTTACATTAATTAAAGGAGATAGTATAAAATTTGATAAAATTTTTAAAAATTTAAATATATATTCTCAAGATTTAATAAATACAGATGAAGAAATAATAGGAATTTTAAAAATTGAAAAAGATAATTTTATAAAGAAAACTAAATTAAAAGGAAACCTTTTTATAATAGAGGGTGAAGTTGAGATGATTTTAAATGGGAAGAGATATCTAGGGAAAAGTGGAGATTTAATAGATGTCCCTAAAAGAACTGAGATAAAAATAGGGTCAAAAGATATAGCAAAAGTGTTATATTTTTCAAAAGGTTTAAATTGGAGTGAACCCTTTTTATAAAGGAGGGAGGTAAAAAATGCAAGCTTTAGGAATGATAGAAACGAAGGGTTTAATTGGAGCGATAGAAGCCGTAGATGCGATGACAAAAGCTGCTAATGTGATGTTAGTAGGAAAAGAGAAGATTGGTAGTGGACTAATAACTGTAATGATTACTGGTGATATTGGTGCAGTAAAAGCGGCAATAGATGCAGGAGCTGCGGCAGTAGAACACGTAGGTCATCTAGTTGGAGTTCACGTTATAGCCAGACCCCATGATGAGATAGAAAAATTTTTAAAAAAAGAAGTAGTTGATAAGGAAGTTGAAGTTATAGAAGGAATTATTGAAGTAATTTCAGATATAGTTTCAGAAGAAATTGTTGAAGTTATAGAAGAAAAAGCTCAAGAGGGAGTTTTACAGCGGAAAGTAGCTAGGAGGAAGAAATAAAAATGTTTGATAAAGACTTAACATCCATTCAGCATGCAAGAGATTTAGCAAGAAAAGGGAAGTGTGCAGCTAATAGAATCTCAGAATACACTGAGGAACAAATTGATAAAATAATTAAAAATATGATTAGAGTTGCTAATAAAAATGAGTTATATTTAGCAAAAATGGCTGTTGAAGAAACAGGATTTGGAAAAGTTGAAGATAAAGCGTTTAAAAATCATCTAGCTTCAACTGTTTTGTATGATTCTATTAAAAATATGAAAACAGTTGGAGTAATAGAGGAAGATGAAGTTAATAAGATTATGTGTATAGCTGAACCAATGGGGCTTATTTTAGGAATTATTCCTTCTACAAATCCAACATCAACAGCAATATTTAAAGCGATAATAGCTGTTAAATCTAGAAATGCGATAGTATTTACTCCTCATCCATCAGCACAAAAGTGTACAAGAGAAGCAGTAAAGCTAATGTGTGAAGCAGCAGTAGAAGCTGGAGCTCCAGATTGTATACTTAGTTGTTTAGAGATGTGTACTATGGAAGCAACAAATGAATTGATGAAAGCTCCAGAAGTAGCATTAATAATAGCAACAGGTGGACCAGGAATGGTAAAAGCAGCTTATAGTTCTGGAAAACCAGCTCTAGGAGTTGGAGCAGGAAACTCACCAGCTTATATAGAAAAAACAGCTAATGTAGAGAAAGCTGTAGAAAATATAATAGCAAGTAAGACTTTTGATAATGGAACTATATGTGCTTCTGAACAGTCAATAATTTGTGAAGAGTGCAACGAGACTCAAGTTGTTAAAGAGTTTGAAAAACAAGGCGGATACTTCATGAGCGAAGAGGAAACTAAAAAAGTTTGTGAACTTCTATTTAAACAAGGACATACAATGAATGCTAAATTTGTGGGGAGATCAGCTGATGTAATATCTGAGGCAGCTGGATTTAAAATTCCTTATGGAACAAAGGTTTTAATAGGAAGACAAAATGGAGTTGGAGCAGAAAATCCACTATCTTATGAGAAACTAACTACAGTTTTAGGATTTTATGTTACTAAAGATTGGAATGAAGCTTGTGAGCTAAGTATCGCTCTATTACAAAATGGAATTGGACACACAATGAGTATCCATACTGAAGATTTAGATATAGTAAGAAAATTTGCGAAGAAGCCAGCTTCTAGAATTCTTGTAAACACAGGAGGATCTCAAGGTGGGACCGGAGCAAGCACTGGACTTATGCCATCATTTACTTTAGGGTGTGGAACATGGGGAGGAAGCTCAGTTTCTGAAAATGTCAGTCCAATGCATCTTTTAAATATAAAAAGAGTAGCTTTTGGACTTATAGATTGTAATAAGTTAAAAAGAGAAGAAGAAAAAGAGTGTAAAGGTATAACTGTGTATGGTTCTGAAGGAAGAGCGGAGAAAACTTTTGAAAAAACTTCGATAGAAAAGGAGTTAGTGGAAAATCCAGAGTTATTAAAGCTTATGGAAGAGATATTAGCTTCAATAAAGGGGTAAAAATGGATAAGTTAGATGTATTATTAGAAAAAATTTTAGAAGCAGTAGAGGGGAAAAAGCTAACTGTTCCACTTGGAATTTCAAATAGACATATACACTTAAAACAAGAGGATACTGAGATTTTATTTGGAAAAGGTTATGAATTGAACAAACTTAAAGATTTATCTCAAAAAGGTCAGTTTGCAGCAAAAGAAGTTGTAACAGTTTGTGGACCTAAAAGTGTTATAGAGAAGGTTAGAATTTTAGGACCAGCAAGAAAAGAAACTCAAGTGGAGGTTTCTATAAGTGATTGCTTAAAATTAGGTATAAAAGGTAAAGTTAAAATGTCTGGAGACATTTGTGAAACTCCAGGAATAACATTAGTTGGACCAAAAGGAACAGTAGTTTTATCAAAAGGTATTATAGTTTCTCAAAGACATATTCATATGGATGAAAAGGATGCTAAAAGATTTGGTGTTTCAAATGGAGAGATTGTAAGCATAAAAATTGATGGAATTAGAGGCGGGCAATACGATAATACTTGTATTAGAGTAGATAAAAACTTTACATTGGAATGTCATTTAGACACTGAAGAAGCCAATGCACTTGGAGTTGATTCGAGTTCAAAAGTTAGAATAATAAAAAAATAAATATAAAAAAAATAGGAGGAATTAAATATGAAATACGATGCATTAGGAATGATAGAAACTAAAGGGTTAATAGGATCAATTGAAGCGGCAGATGCAATGGTAAAAGCAGCAAATGTATACTTAGTTGGAAAAGAGTATGTAGGTGGAGGGTTAGTAACAGTTATGGTAAGAGGAGATGTTGGAGCAGTAAAAGCGGCTACAGATGCTGGAGCCGCCGCCGCACAACGTGTTGGAGAACTAGTTTCTGTACATGTAATTCCAAGACCACACTCTGAAGTGGAGGTTATTTTACCAGCTTCACCAGCAAGAGAGATGAAATAAATTTATTGAAAAAGCTGTAGGGAAATCTACAGGGATCTAATTAAATATTTGTGGAAACCTTCAAGTTGGGGGCAATATTAAATTATCTAACTTGGAGGTTTTTTTATGAACTTAGATATTGTGGTATATATTTATTAGAAATATTTAGCATGTAGAAGCCCTGCCTATTGCTGTATTTAATTTTAGCGTGATATATTTGGTAAAAAAGAGATGATAATAAATTTTGTTTTTGATATAAAATAAGTAGTAATAAAGTGTTTGGAAAATTATTTTGAACTTTTTAAGACTTTTTAGTTAGCCTTATTTTAAAAAGTAATAGAACAGAGACCCCATCAAAATTAAAATAGAGAAATTTATAATTGAAAACTCTTTAATGAAATTTTTTTTTTCATGTGGATATTCTAAAGTATATAGTTTATATGAAATTAAACTGGCAAGAGAAGCTATTAGAGTTCCAATTCCACCAATATTCACTCCTAATAAAAGAGGTTTCCATTTGTCAGTAAATTCTGAAATTAAAATAGCAGCAGGAACATTACTAATAAATTGACTTAGACCAATACTCATTAAATAGATAGAGGATTCTTGAGAAAGAAGAGAAAACATTAAAATTCTAACTGGAGGCATATTAGATAAATTGCCTACAAAAATAAAAAAACTAACAAAGGTTGCAAGCAAAATCCAATCGAGCTTTGCTAGAATGTCTTCTCTTTTATAAATTAAGTATGTGAGAGTCAAAAATGTTACATATTCAATTGAAAATTTCAAAAATATATTTAAAAGAATTAATCCAAAAATAAGTGAAGCCATAAAAACATTGGAGTTTTTATTTAAAGTAGGGGGTTCGAGTTCAAATAGTAGCTCGTTTTTAGGAGTAAAGATATTGATGATAAATAAAATTAAAAGTCCGACTAGAGATATTCCGAAAGTAATTTCTAGAAATGTAAGAGGATTAGGTGCATATTTAGAATAGATATAGATATTGTGAGGACTTCCCATGGGGGTTAATGCACTCCCTAAATTTGCTGCTACAGTTTCTAGAATAACTATTTTTAAAACTGAAAAATTAGACTTTTTACCTATTATAATAGTTAAAGGAATAAATGTTATAAGTGCGACGTCGTTAGTCAAAAACATACTGAAAAAGAAAACTAGAAGAATCAAGGCTCCTGAAATTACTCGTTGATTTGTATATCTTTTTAAGAAGTTAATAGCAATATAGTCAAGGACTCGCTCCTTTTTATATAGTTCAACAACAACCATAAGATTGAAAAGAACCATTAAAACGTGGGTATCAATATATGAAAATTTAGGAAGAACAATAAAACTAGTAAATATTGCAAAACTAGTAGCTGTTAAAAATAAAGCTTCAGCTTTTAAACGTTTTATTACTTTATTCAAAAGAATTCACCTGCTTTCTATTTAAAGTGGTAAAGGATTAGCTTTAGATTATAAAAAAAGATTAGCAATTTTAAAAAAGCTAATCTTTTATAATTACTAACCTCTATGAGAATATAGATGTGTACAATTAGGGAATTCTTTTAGCTGAAGTTCTAATAAGTGCTTTATAACTCCATTAAAATCTAAATCTGAAAATTCAAAATCGTCAATTCCATCTTCGATAACATTGAATGTATTATCATCTGTTTTTATTAATGTTATCTTGTTATCTTTTGTTAAAGGGTTTTCATTTTCTGTAAAAATAATTTTTTCACCAGTATTCATTTCATTGATACAACTAAGAACATACTCTTCAAACTTATCTAAAATAATTTTTTTCGACATATGATTTCACTTCTCCTTAAATTTAATTATTTTGTATATCTATTAACTCTAAAATATAATTCGAAATTAAAGCGGATTTCCTTTAAATTTTTTTTTAAAAGTATGAGAATAAGGGATAAATGGAGTTTAAAAATAATTTTTTTGACATCTCTATCAATTCATGATATTATTTTTTCAATTTAAATGATTTTGACGATAGTTTTTTTAAAAAAAATCGTTATTTTATTTGCCGTTTTTAAGGGGGGATATTTTGTGAGAGTAGTAAAAAAATATGGTGGTAGCTCAGTTTCAACAATTGATAAAATAAAAAATATAGCTATACATCTATCTAAAAATAAAAAAGTAGGGGATGAAATAGTAGTTGTAGTTTCAGCCATGGGGAAAACAACGGACAATTTAATGAAATTAGCTAACGAAATATCGTTAACACCGGATATAAGGGAATTAGATAGTTTGCTTTCAACAGGAGAACAACAATCGATATCACTTCTAAGTATGGCACTTAAAAGTTTGGACTGTAAGTCAATATCTTTAACTGGAGCTCAAGCAGGGATAAAGACAACAGGACTACATACAAAAAATAAAATTGAAAGTATAAAAACAGAAAAAATAGAAAGTTATTTGAAAGCTGGGAAAATTGTTATTGTGGCAGGTTTTCAAGGGGTAAATGAAAACGGAGATATAACAACTTTGGGAAGAGGCGGATCGGATACAAGTGCAGTGGCATTGGCAGCTGCTTTGAGATGTGAGTGTGAAATTTATACAGATGTTCCTGGGATTTATTCTATAGATCCAAGAGTTTATAAAAAAGCAAAAAAAATAGAGAGAATATCATATGAGGAGATGATGGAGATGGCGAATTTAGGGGCTGGAGTTATGGAGACAAGAGCTGTAGAAATTGGAAAAAAATATGGTGTTAAAATATCTGTAGGGGAGACTTTAGGGCCGGAAACAGGAACTTATATATGTGATAGTAGTGAAATTATAGAAAAAAAAGTTGTGACAGGGATATCAATTAGCAAAAATGTTATAATGGTGAATCTAGAGAATTTTTTAGTAATTCCTAAAAATATATCGATTATTTTTAGTGCAATTGCTAAAAATGGTGTAAATGTAGATATGATATCTCAAAATGAAGGAGATAACTTAATAGGAAGTATTGGATTTACTTGTCCTATTGCGGATGAGTTGTTTCTAGATATTGCCTTAAAAGAAGTAGAGAACTATATTCCAGATATCCAAGTTATAAAAAGATCGGAGGTTGTGAAGATATCTTTGGTAGGAATAGGGATGATAAGTAATTTTGGAGTTGCGGCAAAAGTATTTGAAGTTTTGTCAGATATAGATGCGAAATTTTATCAATGTACAACTTCAGAAATATCAATATCCTTAATTATTAAAATAGATGATACAATAAGAGTAGTTGAAAAGTTAGCTGAAGTTTTCTCGATTTAAAAATTGGTAGGAGGAATAGTTATGAAAAAATATAATTTAGCAATTGTTGGAGCAACGGGTATGGTAGGGAGAATGTTCTTGAAAGTTTTAGAGGAAAGAGAATTACCTATAGAAAATTTATACCTATTTTCATCTGTTCGTTCAGCAGGAAAAAAAATATCATTTAAAAATAAAGAGATAGTAGTGGAAGAGTTAAAAGAAGACTCTTTTGATAGAGAGATTGATATAGCTTTATTTTCGGCAGGAGGAGATATAAGTAAAAGATATGCTCCTATAGCTTCATGTAAAGGGGTTATAGTTATAGATAATAGCAGCGCATGGAGAATGGACGATCATGTACCATTAATTGTGCCGGAAGTAAATCCAGAAGAAATAGCAAAAAATACTGGAATAATAGCAAATCCGAATTGTTCAACAATTCAATCAGTAGTTCCGTTAAAAGTAATAGATAATCTATATGGAATTAAAAGGGTTGTCTATTCAACTTATCAAGCTGTATCTGGAAGTGGGGTACAGGGTGTTCGTGATTTAGAAGAAGGTATTAAAGGAAATAAACCTACAAATTACCCTCACCCTATAGCAAACAATTGTTTGCCTCATATTGATTCTTTTTCAGATAATAATTACACTAAAGAAGAGGAAAAAATGATAAATGAGACGAGAAAAATATTAGGTAAACCAAATCTTGCTGTGACAGCAACTTGTGTTAGGGTTCCTGTTATAAATGCACATTCAATATCTATAAATGTAGAGCTTGAAAAATCACCGGATTTAGATGAATTAAGAGATGTTCTTTCTAAAACCAAAGGGATAATTCTGGAGGATAATATTAAAGAAAATATATATCCTATGGCTATAAATGCGGACGGGAAGGATGAGATATTTGTAGGAAGACTAAGGAAAGATTTCAGTATAGAAAATGGATTGAATCTTTGGGTAGTGGCAGATAATATAAGAAAAGGTGCCGCAACAAATAGCGTTCAAATAGCTGAATTATTGATGAAATAAGGAGAGTATATGTTAGAAATAAATCCATATCTAGACGAAATAGAAATTTCGGTTATTAGAAAAATATCAGAAGCTTGTACTAAATATAAAAATATATCTGGGGATAAATGTCTTATAAATTTAACTATAGGAGAACCAGATTTACCACAACCTAAAATAATAAAAGAAGATGTTGCTAATTATATAGTAGAAGCTAAACTTGGCTATTCACAATTAGGTGGAATTATAGAGTTGAGGGAAGAGATAGCAAAGTACTATAAAGATAAATATGATATAGATATAAAAGCTGATGAAATAATAGTAACAGTAGGCAGTACAGAAGGGCTATCAACAGCCATAAAGACGGTTGTTTTGCCTGGAGATGAAGTGATTGCCCCACTACCTATATATCCAGGGTATGAACCATTAATTATAATGGCTGGAGCTAAATTAGTCAAAGTTGAAACAAAAGATGACGGTTACGAATTGACGGTCGAGAAACTGAAAGAATTTGTGAATAAAAAAACAAAAGCAATAATATTAAATTATCCATCAAATCCATCAGGAGTTATAATTTCTAAAAAAAATAGAGATGATATTTTAAATTTTGCTAAAGAAAATAATTTATATATAATTAGCGATGAAGTTTACAGTGAGATTATATTTGAAGGGGAACATAATAGTTTTTTACAAAATGGATATAGAGAAAATGTAATCTTAGTAAATGGATTTTCAAAATCACACTCTTTAACAGGGTGGAGAATAGGTTACTTGATATCTAGTAAAAAATTGCGAGATTATTTATTAAAAGTTCATCAGTATACAGTGACATCAGCATCGATAATATCACAAAAAGGGGCCTTGGTAGCCCTGAACAAATGTAGTTGCATAGATGAGCAAATTGGAATCTATCGAGAAAGAGCTATGAAGGTGTACAGCAGACTGAAAGAAGCAGGGGTTAGTGCGATAAAACCTAAAGGTGCAATATATATATTTGTTTCAATAGGAGAGGGAAACTCTTTAGAGTTTGCAGAAAAATTATTAGAAAGTGAAAGAGTTGCGGTTGTGCCAGGAGTAGCTTTTGGAATGGATAATTTCATTCGTTTATCTTTAGTGAGTGATTTAGATGAACTTTTAGAAGCAACAGATAGAATAATTGAATTTATAAATAGTCCTAGGGTGTGATTTTTTCACACCCTTTATTTATAAATTAAAGTTACTTATTGAGCTCGTCATAAATATTTTTAATAGAATTAAAAATAAATGTTGGCTTGATTGGACTTTTGACAACATCATCTAAGGTGCTTTCACCAGTTAATACAAGAGCAGTATTAATACCAGCATTGAAACCACATGTTATATCTGTATAAATTCTATCGCCAACAATTATAATCTCATCTTTTTCTAGATTTTTATCTTTGACTAAAAGTTCAATCATCTCTTTTCGTGGTTTACCAATCACAAAGGGTCTTTTTCCTGTTGTGAGGAAAAGCATTTCACAAATTGATCCACAATCAGGAATGTATCTCTTATTTTTTAAAGGGCATGAAAAATCAGGATTTGTAGCAATATAATGTTCAACACCTTTAAAAAGAAGCATAGAAGCATCTGTTAATTTTTTATAGTCAAGTTCGGTATCAAATCCTATAATTAAAGTATTAACATCTTCATCAGAATTATTTTTTAAAGTAAATCCATTTTCTAACAGTTCCTGTTTTAAAGCATTGGTTCCAACAACATAAATTTTCAAAAGATCTTTTCTACCGAGTGTATTTAAATAATCAATTGTGGCCTGGACAGAGGTATAGAAATGATTCTTATTAACAGTTAATCCCAAGTTATTAACTTTATTAACGTAGTTATTCAAATTTTTAGAGGAGTTGTTTGTCAAAAAAATAAAATCTTTATTTTGAGAATTTAAAAGATCTATAAATTCTTTGGTCCCTTCTATTAACTTATCCTCGTGATATATAGTTCCATCCATATCCAATAAAAATAATTTGTTTTTTGTAAGCATAAAAATCCCCCTAATATAAAAGTGTGTATAAGATATGTATATACTTTATTAAAGTGTGGTATGTCAAGTTTTTTTAATTTTAAAAAAAGAAAAATATTGTTGACTTTTGTATAAAATAAGGTATAATTGTAATAAAAATAGAACAATTGTTTGGAAAAAATAGAATAAAAAAATAGCAGAGATAAGAGAGAAGCTATTCGATTAAGAAAACCAGTCTTTTTTGAATAGCTTTTTTTAATAAAAAAAATTAAAAAATAAAATAGGGAGGTAAGGATTAATGAAAAGGGGATTATTGAAAGTATTGATGACAGGATTAACAATTTTTTTAGTTTCTTGTGGTGGGAATAAAGATGAATCTAAACAAGAGGTTAAGCCACAAGCGAAAGTAGCTGAAAAAAGAGTGATGAAATTGAGCACTAAATTTGTTGAGGATGAACAAACAGCAAAGACACTTCATATTGTTGCAAATAAAATAAATGAGAGATTAAAAGGAAATTTAGAAGTTCAAGTTTTTACAGGAGGACAACTCCCAATAGGAAAGGATAGTATGGAGCAAGTAGTTTCAGGAGCGAACTGGATTTCAGTGGACGGTTTAAATTTTTTAGGTGATTATGTTCCAGACTACAATGCTGTTGTAGGGCCAATGTTATATAGCAATTTTGATGAATATTTAGCTATGACAAAAAGTGATTTAGTTAAAAATTTAAATTTAGAGGCTGAAAAAAAGGGGATAAAAGTTTTATCATTAGATTATCTTTTTGGATTTAGAAGTATGTTGACTGAAAAGGAAGTGAAAGTTCCAGAAGATTTAAAAGGGCTAAAAATAAGAGTGCCAAATAGTCAGCTGTATATGCTTACATTGGAAGCGATGGGAGCAAATCCTACACCGTTGCCGTTCACAGAAGTTTACAGTGGAATTCAACAAAAAGTTGTTGATGGATTAGAGGGGTCTTTAATGACAATATATGGAACAAAAATATACGAAGTTAGAAAACAAGTGTCTTTAACTAATCATTTACTAGGAGTTTCAGGAATAGTAATGTCAAAAAAAGTATGGGATGATTTAAATGATGAGCAAAGAATGGTTATTGAGGAGGAGTTCTATAATGGAAGTCTTTACAATACTGAAGAAACAATAAAGTTAGAAGGAGAATACCAAAAGCAATTAGAAGAATTAGGAGTTAAATTTAATGAAGTTGATTCTGAAGCGTTTAATAAAGCTATTGCAAATGTATATAACCAATTTCCGAAATGGACACCAGGAATATATGATAAAATTATGGAAGAATTAAATAAAATTAGAGAGAATAATTAGTTAAATATTTATATTATTGGGGGAGTAAATGAACAAAGAGTTATTGAAAAAAATAAGAGAAGTTGAGTTTGAAGCATTGGTAGGAAGTGTGACAATCAGCGTAACTGTCATACTGGTTATAGTAAATGTTTTTTTGAGATATTTTTTAGGAATCCAATATTCTTGGGTTGAAGAAGTTTCGGTAGGGTGTTTTATATGGACAGTTTATTTAGGTGCAACAGCAGGATATAGAAAAAAAGGTCTGATAGGTGTAGATGTACTGACTAAAATTCTTCCTTTGAAAGGAAGGCGTGTTTTAAGAGTTATAACAAATACTCTTTTGCTTATTTTAACTTCAGCAATGTTTTATTTGAGTTACCGATATACATTGGGATCAGATAAAATAACTTCAGCTTTGGAAGTTTCGTATGTTTATATAAATAGCTCTCTTCCAATCTCATTTGGTCTAATGACAATATATTCACTTTATTTTTTTATTCATGACATTATATTTTTTAACAGTATAGAAGAAGAAATTATTGAAGAGATCGAAGAGGAAGAGTATAAACAACAAATAGAGGAAGTGATAATGTAATGGAGTCATTTATACCAGTAATTATTTTATTTGTATTATTTTTTTTAAATATTCCAATTGCATTTGCATTGATAGGATCATCACTGTATTATTTTATTTTTCAAAATAATATAATGTCAGTAAATTTAGTGATTCAACAGTTTGTTACAGCTGTTGAGTCCTTCCCTTATCTAGCTGTTCCATTTTTCATAATGGTTGGATCCGTTATGAACTTTTCTGGAATAAGTTCAAGTCTGATGAAAATGGCAGAGGTGTTAACAGGTCATATGGTCGGAGGTTTAGCACAAGTAAATGTTATATTGAGTGCCATGATGGGGGGGATTTCTGGTTCAGCAAATGCCGACGCAGCTATGCAATCAAAAATTTTAGTTCCAGAAATGGTAAAAAGAAATTTTTCTAAGCCGTTTTCAGCGGCGGTAACTGCGGCCTCATCGTCGGTGAGTCCGGTTATACCGCCAGGAACTAATTTAATAATCTATTCATTGATTGCAAACGTATCAGTGGCAAAGATGTTTTTAGCAGGATATACTCCTGGAATAATGATGACAGTGGCATTGATGATTGTAGTGCATATGGTATCTAAAAAAAGAGGATATACTTCTACAAGAGATAAGAGAGCTACAATAAAAGAGATTTTTATTCAGATGAAGGAGTCTATATGGGCACTACTAATACCATTTGGAATTATTTTAGGAATGAGAATGGGATTGTTTACTCCAACAGAAGCAGGAGGAGTGGCAGTATTATTTTGTTTTGTAATTGGAATTTTTGTGTATAAAAAACTAAAATTAAAGCATATAAAAATAATTTTAAAAGATACAGTTTATGGAACTGGATCTGTAATGCTATTAATTATAGGTGCAAAAGTTTTTGGATATTATTTAACATTGGAAAGAATTCCTCAAATGATTACAAATTTACTGGTAGGATTTACAGATAATAGATATATGATGTTATTTATTATAAATTTATTACTTTTATTTGTAGGGATGTTTTTAGAGGGCGGAGCAGCACTGGTTATATTGGCACCGTTATTAGTCCCGGCAGTAACAAAAATAGGTATAGACCCTATTCAATTTGGTATTATACTAATAGTTAATATTATGATAGGAGGAATAACTCCCCCATTTGGATCAATGATGTTTACAACTTGTTCAATAGTCGGAGTCAAGTTGGATGAATTTGTGAAAGAGGTTATGCCATTTATACTAGCACTGTTAATAGTTTTAGCAATTTTGACTTATTCTGAAACGATTGCATTGTATATTCCAAATCTATTAATGTAAAAAAGGAGAGTAAAGAATGAAATGTAGAAAAATTATGCTTAGTTTATTTTTTGTTGCTTCAGTAATTTCCTACTCAAAAATTGATACAGATAAAAAAATAATTATTGCTCATAGAGGAGCTAGTGGATATTTGCCAGAACATACTTTGGAATCTAAAGCACTGGCATTTGGGCAAGGAGCAGATTATTTAGAGCAAGATTTAGCAATGACAAAAGATAACAAGTTGATAGTTATTCATGATCATTTTCTAGATCAGCTGACAGATGTTGCTGAAAAATATCCAGAAAGAGCCAGAAAAGATGGTAGATATTATGTTATAGATTTTAGTTTAGATGAAATAAAAAATTTAAATATGACTGAGAATTTTAAAATTAAAGATGGGAAACAGGAGTTGGTTTATGAGGGTAGGTTTCCATTATGGAAATCAAACTTTAAAATTCACACTTTTGAAGAAGAAATAGAATTTATTCAAGGATTAGAAAAAACTACAGGGAAAAGAATAGGGATATATCCTGAAACAAAAGCACCATGGTTACATCATCAAGAAGGAAAAGATATAGCGGCAGAAACACTAAAAGTGTTGAAAAAATATGGTTATACTTCTAAAGATTCACCAGTTTATTTTCAAAGTTTTGACTTTAATGATCTTAAGCGTGTAAAGGAAAAACTATTACCAGAGATGGGGATGGATATAAAATTAGTTCAATTGGTAGCTTACACAGATTGGAACGAAACTATGGAAAAAAATTCCAAAGGAGAGTGGGTAAACTCTAGTTATGATTGGATGTTTACACCGGAAGGAGTAAAAGATATAGCCAAATATGCAGATGGAATTGGTCCAGGATGGTACATGGTAATAGATGATAAAAACTCCAAAAAAGGAGATATCAAACTTACAAATTTACCTAAATATATTCAGGAAAACAAGTTAGAGTCACATCCATATACTGTTAGAAAAGATGCTTTGCCAGAATTTTTTAGCAATATCAATGAAATGTATGATTCTTTATTAAATCAAGCGAATTCAACAGGAGTATTTACAGATTTTCCAGATTTAGGAGTTGAATTCATATCTCAGAAAAAAACTAAATAAAGAAGTAGAAAAGAGGTATTAAATGGCTGGAATGGAATTGCAAGAAATCTTTTTTAGATTGATTGTTTCCTCTGTATTAGGTGGCTGTATTGGATTAGAAAGAGAGTTGAAAAACAAATCTGCGGGATTTGTAACAATGATTTTAGTTTGCTTAGGAGCTACAACAATTGCATTAATACAGGAGGAGCTTCTAATAAGACAAATCAATATGATAACAAATTATCCAGAGTTAGCAAATAGCTTCAAGCTAGATATAACAAGACTTTCAGCACAAGTGGTAACAGGAGTTGGATTTATAGGTGGTGGAGCAATAATTTATACTAAAGACAAAGTTTTTGGTATAACAACTGCAGCAGTTTTATGGATAACAGCTGCGATAGGTCTGGCAATAGGATATGGATTCGTATTTTTATCTGTGTCAGCGTTTTTAATTGTAGTAATAACGCTTATTGTAATGAAATTTTTTGAGAAAAAGATTTTGCTAATAATAAAAGAAAAGATATCTTTGAAAAGAAATGAAAGATAAGAAAAGGTAGTGATTTAAAAATCACTACCTTTTTAATTATTTAAAACTGAGCTTTATTAATTTCGTCAGTAAATTTTTTAGCGATAAGTTGTGGTCTAGTTATTGCTCCACCAACTACAACAGAATATGCACCCATTTCCATTGCAATTCTTGATTTTTCAGGAGTATCAAAATTTCCTTCAGCAATAATTGGTTTTTTTGATTTTTTAATTAACTCTTTTAAAACCTCAAAATTGTTTAATCCTTTAGATTGTTCAGTATAACCAACTAAAGTTGTACCAATATAATCAAATCCAAGTTCTTCAGCTCTTAGTCCTTCCTCAACAGTTGAGATATCAGCCATAAATTTTTGATTTGGATATTTAATTTTTAAAGATTTCAAAAGTTCTAAATCAGCATTAATAGTAGCATCTAAAGCAATTACATCAATATTAGTAGCAATAAGTGCTTCCAGCTCTTTTATTGTAGGAGTTATATATGAAATCATATTATCATAATCTTTTTTGATAATTCCTATAATAGGTAAGTTAACCATTTTTTTTATTTCTAAAATATCTTCAACAGTATTTGCTCTAATTCCAACAGCTCCAGCCATTTCAGCAGCTACTGCCATTCTTCCCATAATAAATGAGCTATGTAATGGCTCGTTTTCTAATGCTTGACAAGAAACAATAAGTCCTTTTCTCATAAAAGTGCCTCCCTAGTTATTTTCAATGATTTCATTTATTTTTTGTTTAATTGGATCAGCCATTGCTCCAAAAATAGCTTGAATTCCTCCTTGAACTTCAAGAACTCCTGTAGCACCAAGGTTTTTAATTTTAATTTTATCCACTTTTGAAACGTCTTTGACAGAAACTCTAAGTCTTGTAATACAAGCATCGACATCATCAATATTTTCTTTTCCACCAAGAGCTGCTAAAACATCTTTAGCGGTATCATACAAAGTATCCTTTGTGACTACCCTAATCTCTTCATCCTCCCCTTCTCTTCCAGGAGTATGGATATTAAAACGTGTTATTAAAAACTTAAAGGAAAAATAATATAGTGCAAACCAGATAACGCCGACAACTAAAACATACATCCAGTTAGTAAATTCATTACCTTGTAAAACACCGAAAAGAGTAAAGTCAATTAGACCTCCTGAAAAAGTATTTCCAATTGAAATATTTAATAAATCAGCAACAAGAAAAGATAAACCGTCAAAGAAAGCATGTACACCGTATAGCCAAGGCGCAACAAACAAAAACATAAATTCAATAGGTTCAGTAATTCCGGTGATGAAAGAGGTAATTGCAGCACCTAAAAATAATCCACCAACAGCTTTTCTCTTATTTAGTGGTGTGCAGTGATACATAGCTAAACAAGCAGCAGGAAGACCAAACATCATAGTGGCAAAACGTCCTGCAAAGAATCTAGTTCCCTCTGTAAAAAGTCCAGAATGGTTAGGATCAGCTAGTTGAGCAAAGAAAATATTTTGGGCTCCAACAATAGTTTTTCCAGTAACAGTAGCGGTTCCACCAAGTTCAGTATACCAAAATAAAGGATATATCATATGATGAAGACCAACAGCACCACTAAGTCTTAATAAAAAACCATATAAAAATGTTCCGAAGATACCAAGACTAGCTATAGATTTTCCAGCTCCAGTAAGCCATCCTTGGAAAGTAGGCCAAGTTAAAAAGAAAATAATTCCAATCCCGATAGCTGAAAAAGATGAAATAATCGGAACAAATCTTGAACCACCAAAGAACCCTAAAATAGCGGGAAGTTCAATATTACTATACTTATTGTGAAGATAAGCAACAAGAGAACCTATGACGATAGCCCCAACAACACCGGTGTCAATAGAAATAACCGAGGGATTAAAAGCTGTAATAAGACCTTTAATTGAAGCATTCATAACAAGGAATGCAACAGCACCAGCTAAACCAGCAGTACCCTTATCTTTTTTAGCAAGTCCTAGAGAAAGTCCAATACACATAATCAGTGCAAGATTGGAAAAAACAACTTCACCAGAAGCAGACATAACCTGTAAAATTCCTTGTAAAATAGGAATATTTAAAAAAGGATAAGCTTTAACAGTGTTAGCATTGGAAAGAGCTCCACCAATTCCTAAAAGTAGTCCTGCCGCAGGTAAAATTGCGATAGGTAACATAAAAGATTTTCCAATCTTTTGTAAATGTTTAAACATTGTAACCTCCCAAATCATCTAAGAAAATTATTTTCTTTAACCTTGATTTCAAGAAAATAATTTTCTTATATTTTATAGTATGAATATATCACATATAAAACTAAATTACAACAAAAAAACAGCAATTAAGCTGTTATTTTAAAATTGCATCTATTGTAAGTTGCATTTTTCTATTTAATGTGACGTCTTCTAAAAGTATTGTAGAAATTAAATCGAATAGATACATAGTCGAAAATTGGGTATTTATAAAATTTGTTTTATTTATAAAATCAGAACTACAAATAGAAATTATCTCATTTGCATATCTACTGATACTACTTTTAGGAAAGCTAGTTACCGCAATAGTTCTAGCTCTATTTTGATAACATATTCTAAGTGCATTTACAACCTCTTTTGTTTCACCAGAGATAGAGATTCCAATGACTAAGTCCTCTGAGGAAACAATGGCACTATTTATAATCATCATATGTGAATCATTTATAGAAGAGATATTAAAACCCATCCGAAGAAGTCTTTGCATAAACTCTTGTGCGGTAAGCCCAGAACTACCAACACCATATATATATATTTTTTTAGCTTCTTTAATATCTTTTACAATTTTTGAGATAAGTTTTTTATCTAAAAGTTCATTAGATTTTTCAATAACTTCAGAATAGTAGTTATAAACTGCGGAAAAAAGGGAGTCATTTTCTTTTTTAGAATCTAAATTTTTATTTTTAGAGTTCAATTTCATTTTCATATCAACAAAGCTTTCACAGTTAATTTTTTTAGAGAATCTGGTGAGTGTAGAAGAGGATGTCCCTATAGCTTTTGCTAATTCTGTTATAGAAATGTTATTAATACTATTTTTAAAACTGAGAATATAGTCTGCGATAATTTTTTCCTTGAGAGAGAAAGTGCTGTATTTTTGCTTTATTTCATATAAAACGTCCAAAAGTAGTTCCTCCTATAATATTTTGGTTATTTAATACTATAACATAAATATTTTCAAAAAAAAATAAGTATTTCATGTTATAATAGGCAATATCAAATTCTATTGGAGTTAAAATATGGAAAAGAAGATAAGAGTGACCTTACCGAAAAGAATATTAGAAATAATAGAGTGTGACATCGAGGAGTTTGGTTTGAAAAAAAATACTTTATTAAATTATATATATGAAGAATTAGGAAATGTATATGATATAAAAAATTGTAAATCAAACTATAAAGGAGAAACTGAGATCATCCAATTTAATCTAAATAAAAAAAATAAAGTAAATTATTATAATTTTTTAGAGGAAAAAAAAGTGCAGAATGAGTCAGAATTTTTTCGTGAGATTTTAATTGAATATGCAGAGAGAGGTAAGAAAAATAGAGAGTTATTTTTATATAAAGATACAGTGGAACGTTTACAAATAGCAATAAAAGAGAGAAGAATCAGTAAACTATTATTTAAAGATGGAAATGAAATAGAGGTAGAACCGTATTATTTAGGGAGTTCTAAACTAGAGTTAGCAAACTATATATTCTGCTATAATTTGAAAGATGGGGTATGGAAAAATTATAAATTGAAATATATTAAATCGATCTATTTAAAAAATGAAAATTTTAAAGTTAGAGACAAAGTATTTGTAGATAGTATAAAAAAGGATTTTGATCCATTTCTCTCAAAAGGAAAAGTTGTGAAAGTTAAATTAACCACTAATGGAGAGAGATTATTTAAAGAGCTGATGATCAATAGACCCAGAATTTTGAATAGGGAAGATGGAGTTTATTTTTTGGAGTGTTCGGAAGAGAAAGCTAAAAGATATTTTAGTTTTTTTTTGGATGAGGTTGAAATATTAGAGCCGAAAATTCTTAGAGAATGGTTTAAAGAAAAGTATGAAAAAGCTATTTTGAAATATAAAAGTTAAAATAAATGAGGAGGTTATTAATTTAAAAACCTCCTCATTTATTTTTATTTACACCTCAATATATCTCCATTTACCCTGTTTAAATCTGTAAAAACAAGCAAAGCCTCTAAAAGTTAAATCAACAATCATAACCATCCAAGCACCATTTAAACCGAAATTTAAGATATAAAGTAAAAGATATGTAAGAGGTATTCTAATAAGAAACATTCCGATAGCTGTAATCCATAAGACTGATCTTGTATCCCCAGCACCTCTTAGAGCACCTCCTAAAACCATTGAAACAGCTAGAATAGGTTGTGCAACGGAGACAATTCTAAGGGCAGAACTTGCCATAGGAACAATGCTTTGATCACTTGTAAAAAGAGAGATTACAAACTTAGGAAAAATCATAAATATGAACCCAAATGCGGTCATGATAATCATAGCTAAAAAAGTGTTTAAATAACCTGCTTTTCGAGCGTTAAGATACTGATTAGCTCCTAGATGTTGCCCAACAAGAGCGGTTCCAGCTACTGAAAAACCAAGTCCAAGATTAAAAGAAAATGATTCGGCAGTTAACGCAATTTTATGAGCTGCATATTGAAGAGTTCCTAGATTGATAACCATCGCTTCAAATATGAGCATACCAATTCTAAAAATAGATTGTTCCCCCGCAGAAGGAAGACCAACTTTAAGAAGTCTTTTACAAATGTTTTTATTTATTTTAAAATCTTTTTTAGTCAATGAAATGCAATAATTTTTTTTATATATTATTAAGAATGAAAAAATAACAGTCACCACTGCCCGAGAGATGGTAGTAGCTATACCAGCCCCTAAAATTCCAAGATTTAAAACAAATATAAAAATATAGTTTAAAAAAATATTTAAAAAAATACTAATTGTATTGTTTATCATAGGAATTTTAGCTTTACTGATAGATCTGAATCCATATGAAAATATGATGTTAAAACAAAGAAAAGGGATTCCTAAAGAAACAACTTTTAGATATTTTAAAGCATCGGTGATAGGTTGGTTTTTACTTATTAGTCCTAGTATATTTTCTCCGAAAAATATAAAAAGAAAAGTAACAATTAAGGAAGCGGGTATACCTAAAATTAAACTTTGACTCATTCCTTCACGAGCTTCTTCATAATTTTTAGATCCGAATGCACGACTAACCATTGCGGTAGTTCCTACACTTATAGCAAAAAAAATAGGAATAACAGTTAAGACAGGAGCTGTTCCAAGTCCTACTGATGCAATAGCTTCAGGACCTAATCTTCCAACCATGATAAGGTCAAAAAATCCTAGAAGTGTTTGAACGAACATATCCACAATAGTGGGTAATGCAATTGTAAAAATCGAAAAAATTTCGGTTTTGTTTTCTCTCCATAAAGAGTGAAGTTGTTTCAAAATAATCCCTCCAAATATAGTATCTAAGGGGTATTATATAGTAAAAAAATTAAAATTGATATATGAAATTTTTAGCAGGTATTTTTTTCGAAATAATTTGATTCTCGAATAACCAATTGATATTATTTTCCCAAATCTCTTCTTTTTGATTTAGAAAAGAAGAAGTATTGTTTTCCATTAATGGAAGAAGGATGGTCAGACTTTGTTTTTCTACATTTTCAGTGAGAGGAAACTGCTCACTTGCTTGTTTAGAAAGCAAAATATCAATTGATTTTTGAGGATTATTTTTAACATCTTGAAAACCTTTTTTTAAAATATTGACAACTTTTTGATATGTAGCCGTTTTCTCTTTTAAAAGTTCCTCATTAGCAACCAAAATAAGTTCATATGACTGTGGAATACCAAACTCTTCAATTAAAAAATAATTTATATCAATACCCTTATCTTTCATAACAGGGATTTCATGATTTAGCATTCCACCAATAGTGAAGTCAACTTGGTCAGTAATCATAGATGTTAGAAGTTCAAACCCTACATCAATTACTTCTAAACTATTGGGAGATACCCCTTTATGTTTCATCATAGTATTTAAATATACATCTGATAAAAGTCCACCACTGCTTCCAGCACGTTTATTCGTAAAGTCTTTTGGACTAGTTATATTTTTTTCTTTTAAAGAGATAACTGTATTAACACTTTGTTGCAAAATAGCACCAAAAGATTGAATAGGAATATTTTCGTTTGTTTTAGCAATGATAACAGTATTTAAATAAGAGATACCTATATCAGCTTTTTTGGCAGCCGGTAATACAAGTGAATCCGAAGGTGATGAAGGATAGAGTATTTTCAAATCTATTCCTTCATCGTTGAAATATCCATTTGCTAGAGCTGTGTATATAAATGTGTGGACAGCATTAGGATACCAATCTAAAACAATAGATACCTCTTCTAATTGTTTTTTCTTTTGAGAATTGCAGCTAGTAAATAAAAACAAAATAAAAGCAATTATTAATTTTTTTTTGATCATTTATTCCTCCAATGTAAAGTTTTATATTCAATTAAAGATATTATTTGAACTAGTAAAATTGCTAGTGAAGATATAATTACAATAGGAGCAAAAACTCCAGCTCCATCTAGTTGAGACATCATTCTTTTGCTGAAATATCCAAGTCCAGAAGTAGCTCCAAGCCATTCCCCAATAGAAGCTCCAATTAAAGTTAGTGGGACACTCATTTTTAAAGCTGAGAAAAAACTAAAGCTGGAGGCTGGTATTTTTAATTTTAAAAAAATATCTAAATTTGAAGCCTCTAAACTTTTTAAAAAATTGACCTGATCTTTTGGAATTTTTTTGAAGCTATTATATATTGTTATTGAAACAGGAAAAAAAGTTATTAGAACAGAAACAATAACTTTACTCCAAATAGAGTAACCAAACCAAAGGATAAAAACTGGTGCTAATGCTGTTATTGGGATGGTTTGTGTAGTAATAATAATAGGGTAAAGAGCCTTTTCAATGGTTTCACTCAAGTCCATTAAAATTGCTAAAGTAATACCTAATACCATTGAAATAACAATGGAAATGAAAGCTATCTTTAAAGTGGATGGTAAGTGCGTTAAAAAAAGCGAGTTTTTTAACACCCATATTTTTTTTAAAATAGAAGTTGGGCAAGGCAAAATAAAGGGTTTTGAAATATACCTACCTAAAAGTTCCCAAAATATAAAAAATAGCGTGACAGACAAAAAGCAGGGAGAAAATTTTAAATTTTTCATAAAGAATCACACTTTATAACACTTAAAATTTCTTTTTTTATTTCCGATAGTTTAATGGCATCATAATTTTTAGATATTTTAAATTCGATAAACCCGGTGAGTGGTTTATTTTTGCAAACTAAAATTTTATCTGAAAGGAATAAAGCCTCATCGATATCATGAGTTATAAAAAGCATACTTTTATTAAAAAGATTTATTTTATCAAGAAGCCATTTCTGTAAATCCTCTCTAGTGATGGCATCTAAAGCTGAAAAAGGTTCGTCTAGAAGTAATATTTCCGCGTCTGTCAGAAGAGTTCTTATAAAAGAAACTCGCTGTCTCATTCCGCCGGAAAGAGTTTGTGGATAGCTATAAGCGTAGCTATCCAGTTGAAATTGTTTTAAATAGTTTAGTGCTAATTTTTTACCTTGAATTAGATCACTATTTTTTATTTCTAGGGGAAGAAGTATATTCTCAAGAATTGTTCTCCAAGGAAAAAGAATATCTTTTTGTGGCATATAAGCTTTAGAGCTAGAAAAGATTTCACCGCTGTATTCATTTTCAATACCTGCTAAGATTTTAATGAGTGTGGACTTACCACAGCCACTTGCTCCAACAATTGAGATGAGCTCATTTTTATTTAGCTCGAGGGAAAGATTTTCAATGATTGAATTATGAGAATTTTTATTTTTATAGCTAAATGTGAGGTTTTTAATGTTAAGTATGCTCATACTATACTCCTTTGTAAGACATATCCCAGAATTTAAGCTCATAGATACTACAGGTTCTAAAAATATTTAGGAGATGAGCCTTGTCTTCTTTGCTAAGATGTTTAGTATGTTTTTCCACAAGCTCTAAATTCCAATTGTTTAAAGAGTTATATCTATCAGACGAATATGTTTTTATCCATTCTCCATAGAAATCATGCCCACATCCATAGATTTTTTTAAGTTTGTCTCCAATCATCTTATAACTCCACATACATGAAAGTGCAGCGACCGCAATTTCTTTGATATCTCCGGAATGAGAAACAGCTAACATATAACTTGTATACGAAGTATTATCAAGAGTGGGTTTGTGGTTTGAAATATCCTCGTCGGTTATATTGAGTTTTTTCATATAAACTTTATGTATTCCCATTTCTGAGTTTAGTATTCCATCTGTCAAATCTGCGAATTGTTTCATATCAGACTCAGATTTACTTTTAATAACTCCTAAAGCAAAGAGTTTTGCATATTCTAAAAGGTAAAGATAATCTTGAATTATATAAAATTTGAATTTTTCTTTACTTAAAGTTCCTTTTCCTATTCCGTCAACAAAAGGGTGTGTGTAATAACTGTTCCAAACATCAACTGCATTAAGGTAAAGTTCTTGTGTAAATTGCATAATTCCTCCTATGTATTAAAAAATTTATAAATAAAAAAGCTATTTTCTTAAAATAAGAAAATAGCTAATATATACACAAAAATAATATAAGTGTAGATATGAACTACTTCCCTACGCTAGTATTAACTAGATCAGGTTCTAAGGGTAAAATCTCAGCCCGATATGGGCACCCCTAGTAGTTTAGTTTAGTTTTTAATAATTAAAATGGGAATTCATCTTCATCAAAAGATGATGATGATCCAAAGTCTCCTTGAGGAGGCTCAGCTGCTTTAGGAGCAGCATATGATGGTGTAGGAGCCGAGAATTCAGAAGAGTTATCTCCGCCTCTAGACTCAATAAACTCCATAGTGTCAACAACAACATCGTAAGAAGTTCTTTTTTCACCATTAACCTCATATCTATTCATTTGAAGTTTACCATTGATGGCAACTTTTTTTCCTTTTCTTAAGTATTCTCCTATAAGCTCAGCAGTTTTTCCAAAAGCAACACAGTTTATAAAATCAGCTTCTCCTTTAGAAAAAGGTCTATCAACAGCTAAACTAAATTTAGAGTATGCTTTACCACTTTGACCAAACTTAAGTTCAGGATCTCTAGTTAAACGTCCTATTAAAACAACTAGGTTCATAATTACCTCCTATAAATTTAAATAAATAACGCCTAAATTATAACAGAAAATATAAGAAATTAATATTGTTTTATTAAATAATTTTTTTTGAAAATCTAGAGTATATGGTATAATGAAACGAAGAATGAAAAAATCTAGAGAGGAGAAAAAATGAAAAAAGCAGTTTTATTAGATGTCAGTGCAATAATGTATAGGGCCTTTTATGGCAATTTAAATTTTAAAACAAAAAATGAACCAACAGGAGCTGTTTATGGATTCGTAAATACTCTTCTTAGTATAATAAATCAATTTGAACCAGATTATATAGGAGCAGCATTTGATGTTAAAAGATCTACACTTAGAAGGAGTGAGGTCTATAAAGAATATAAAGCAAAAAGAGATGCAGCACCCGAAGATTTGGTTGTTCAGATACCAAGAATAGAAGAACTTTTAGATTGTTTTGGAATAGAGAGATTCAAGTTGGATGGATATGAGGCTGATGATATTTTAGGAAGTTTAGCTGAGGAATTAAGTGCTAAAAATATAGAAACGTATATTATAACAGGAGATAAAGATCTTTCACAAATATTGGATACAAATATAAACATAGCTCTTCTTGGAAAAGGTGATGGTGGAGGACTCAAAGTTTTGACAACTGAAGAGGATGTTGTTGAACAGTTAGGAGTAAAACCGAGTGTAATCCCAGATTTGTTTGGACTTATAGGTGATACGAGTGATGGAATTCCTGGTGTAAGAAAAATTGGAACTAAAAAAGCAGTGCCAATGTTGGAAAAATATAAAAATTTAGAAGGAATATATGAAAATATAGATTTTTTAACAGAGTTACCGGGGATAGGAAAATCATTGGTTACTAACTTAATTGAAGACAAAGAATTGGCATTTATGAGTCGTGATTTAGCTACAATAGAGATAGTTCCTTTAAATATAACTGAAGAACAATTGAGCTATAAAAAAGATGATAAAAAACTTTTAGAACTATTTAAAAAATTAGAGTTTAAGTCATTGATAAAAAAAATGGGGTTAGAGAATTTGTCCCAAAATTTAGTGACGGCAAACTTACCTAAAATTTCAGAGGGTATGCAGTTAGGACTTTTTAATTTTCAAACTCCTATAGAAGAGGATGAAAAAGCTTTTGAAGTTTTACTTGGAGCGGATATAGAAAATAAACTTTTGAAAAAAAATAATGAGAAGATATTTATATATCAGGGTGAAAAAGGAGTGGCAATCTCTGTAAAAAATAAAGATTACTATCTCCCATTAGAGGATACTTTGAGTAAAGAGAATTTAAAAAAAGTACTACTTTCAAAACTTAGTTTTATATCATATGGATTCAAAAATATTTTAAGAAAAGGCTATGAAATAGAAAATATGGAACTAGATACTATGCTTGCATATCATCTTTTAACCTCTCAAACAAGAGAGGAAATAGAGGTTATGTTGAAAAATGTTATTGACGAGGATATTGAGAAATATTCAGAAGTATTTGGGAAATCTAAAGTTTCAGAATTAACAAATGAAGAGTATGGAAAATTTTTAGCAAAAAGAACAAGAGGGATGTTGGTAGCTTATCCAGAACTTTTAAAAGAGCTTGAAAATAACAATCTTTTAGAGGTTTTACAGAAGATAGAAATGCCTCTTATTAAAGTTTTAGCGGATATGGAAAATGAAGGTATAAAAATTTCTCCCGAGTATTTCTCTATATATAGTAAAGAGTTAGAGATAAGATTGAGTGAATTGACAGAAAAAATATATGATATAGCGGGTGGGGAGTTTAATATAAATTCACCTAAACAGTTAGGGGAAGTTTTATTTTTAAATTTGAATATTCCACCTATAAAAAAAACAAAAACTGGATTTTCAACAGATAGTGAAGTGTTGGAAAAATTAAGAGAACTAGGGCATGAAATTGCAGAGTCAATTTTAGAATATAGAAGATTAAGTAAATTAAAATCAACATATGTAGACCCTCTGCCTAAGATGGTTGATGAAAACAATAGATTACATACAACATTTAATCAGACAGGGACAGCTACAGGACGATTGTCATCGTCAGATCCTAATCTTCAAAATATACCTGTTAGAACAGAGGAAGGGATGAAGATAAGAAAAGGATTTATAGCAGAAGAAGGACATGTTTTATTGGGAATAGATTATTCACAGATAGAGCTTAGAGTTTTAGCTGAGATATCTCAAGACGAAAGCTTGATAGAAGCTTATGCTGAAAATCAAGATCTTCATAGTTTAACTGCAAGAAAATTATTTGAATTAGATGAGAACGAAGAGGTGACAAGAGAGCAAAGAGATGCGGCTAAAACTGTTAATTTTAGTATTATATATGGAAAAACAGCATTTGGCTTATCGCAAGAGCTAAAAATAACTCCAAAAGAAGCATCGGAATATATAAGCAGATATTTTGATCAATACCCATCTGTAAAGCATTTAGAAAAAGAGATAATAATGTCCGCCGAAGAGCATGGATACGTAGAAACATATTTTAAAAGAAAAAGAATAATAGAGGGAATCAATTCAAAGAATAGAGTTATAAAAAATCAAGCTGAAAGAATGGCTGTAAATACAGTGATCCAAGGGACGGCAGCAGAGATTTTAAAAAAAGTTATGATAAATCTTTATGAAGTTTTAAAAACTAAAAATGATATTCATATGCTTTTGCAAGTTCATGATGAGCTTATATTCGAAGTTGAAAAGGAAAAGGCTTTAGAATATAAGGACATAATAGAAAAAATAATGAGAGAAAGCATTAAGTTTTCAAAAGTAAAATTAGAAGTTAATAGTTCTATTGGAGAGAATTGGTCTGAAACAAAATAGGAGGAGCAGTGTCGTATACTTATAAGGTAAAAAACGAGATACTACATCGTTATAAATTAGTTGAAGAGGAAAAATATGCAGAGGTAAGAGCAGTGCTTTTATTAAAACATTCAATTAAGGATAATAGCATAGAGCTAAAATTGGAAAATAAAGAGATAGCAGAAAGAGTTTATGCTATTTTAAGAGAGTTGACATCACTTAAAATATTTATTAAATTTTCAAAGAGTAAGAAATTTGGAGAACACAATATATATGTAATAACAATTCCAGCTCAACCTGGATTTAAATCTTTTGTTGAAGAGTTATTAAAGTATGGATATTTGGGAGAAAAGACCAGTAGAAAAGTAGAGGAAGGGTTTATAAGAGGGATGTTTTTGGGATGTGGATATATAAAATCTCCAGAAAAAGAATACGCCTTAGATTTTTTTATAGATAGTGAAGAGTTAGCAGAGGAGCTATACAGTCTTTTACATAAAATGGGGAAAAGAGTGTATAAAACTATTAAGAGAAATAAACCTTTAGTTTACATGAGAAATGCAGAGGATATTATGGATATAATTGTATTGATCGGGTCAATGAAAGAGTTTTATAATTATGAAGAAACAACTATGATAAAGGATTTAAAAAATAAAACAATAAGAGAGATGAATTGGGAAGTAGCTAATGAAACTAAAACTTTGGATACGGCAAGAAAGCAGATAATAATGATAAATCTTATAGGTAAAGAGGTTGGGCTTCAAGAATTGAGTCCAGTTCTTGAAGAGATAGCTTTTTTGAGACTTGAAAATCCAGAGGCTTCTTTGCAAGAATTGGCAGAGATAATAGGAATATCCAAGTCCGGAATTAGAAATAGATTTAGAAGAATAGAGGATCTGTATAAAGAACTTTTAGAAAAAGGAAGAGAGGTCTAAGGGAGTACAAGATGAAAATAGTAGAAGATATTTTGCTTACTGATGAAAAATTTAAAGATACCTACATAGCTATTGGAGCATTTGATGGAATACATATGGGACACAGGGAGCTTATTTCTAGAGCTGTAAAAGAAGCTAGAGAGAAAGGTGGAAAATCGGTTGTGTTTACATTTTTAAACCATCCCATGGAGATTACCAATAGAACAAATGTTCCAAAACTGATAAATTCTTTAGAAGAAAAGAAGCATATAATAGAATCTTTAGGGGTAGACTATTTAATTATGCAGCCTTTCACAAAGGAGTTCTCAAATAAAACGCCAGAAGAGTTTGTAAACGAGGTATTAAAAGATATTTTGAATACTAAAGAGGTGTTTGTAGGATTTAATTTTTCTTTTGGTAAGGGGGGAAGAGGAAGTATTGAAAATTTGAAAAAATTCGGTCAAAGAGATAATATAAAAATAAATATAATAGAACCGATAAAATTAAAAAATCAGATTATAAGTTCAACTTTTATAAGAGAGATGTTAGCTCTTGGAAATTTGGAGATAGCGAATAGATCTTTAGGACAACCTTTTCTTGTTATTGGAGAGGTGGTTCACGGAAGAAAGTTGGGAAGAGTTATGGGGTTTCCAACAGCAAATCTTAAAATATTAAATAAAATATATCCTCCTTTTGGAATTTATGGTGGAAAAGTAAGAATAGAAGGAGAACTTAAATTTTGGGATGCAGTAATTAATATTGGGAAAAATCCAACATTAAAACCAGATGAGAGAAGTATTGAAGTTCATATATTGGATTTTGAAAAAGATATTTATGGGAAAAAAATATATGTTTCTTTAATGGAATTTTTAAGGGAAGAAAAAAAGTTTAATTCAATGGAAGAATTAAAAGAGACTATAAAAAATGATGTTTTAAATTGGAAAAATAAAATTAAAGGAATAGTTAATGGAAATAGTATTAAAAATAGATAATTTTGAAGGTCCGTTAGACCTTCTGTTACATTTGATTGAGAAAAAAAAGATGAAAATATCAGAGATAAAAGTTTCTCAAATAATAGATGAGTATATTTTATATATAGAGAAAGCTAAGACTGATAATCTCAATATAAAGGTTGAATTTTTAGAGATAGCTTCAGAATTGTTAGAAATTAAAGCTTTTTCAATATTGAGCGTAGAAAAAGAGGTAGAGAAAGAAAAAGATTTAAAAAGAAGGCTAGAAGATTATAAAATATTTAAAGAGGTTGCATATACCATATCTGAAATTGAATGTGAACAAAACATATCATATTCTAGAGGAGAGGGAAGAAAGATAACTAAAAATATACCAAAAGAATTTGATTTAACTACATTAAAATTACAAGATATTTTTAATAGTTATGTTAAATATCTTCCTAAAGAGGAAGAGTTTTTAGAAATAGAATTAGAAAAAAGATATTCTTTAAAAGAAGAGATGGATAGAATAAAAGTTATTCTATATACCTCTGAAAAAAAGATAGAGGAAATATTTGGAAGAGCTGAAAACAAAACTCACTTAGTATATATGTTTTTAGCGATTTTAGATTTGTATAGAGATGGTTTAATATTAATAGAGGGTGAAAATGGTTTGAAACTCTTTAGGAGGTAATTATTGAAAGTTGATTACAATTATAAAATATACACTCCAGAACAATATGCAGTGAGTATGGCTAAAATAGCAATAGAAAAATACTTAAATAGTTTTCCTAAAGAGGAAATAGATAATATAAAAGTAGCTGATATTTCATGTGGATCAGGGAATCTTTTGTTAGCGATTTTAGAGGAACTTTTAAAGATTTCTAAAGAAATTTATGGTGAATATAGATATAAAAAAAGTTGGATTACAGGGTTTGATATAGATGAAACGGCACTGGAGTTATTCGAAAAAAGAGCGAAATCTCTTTTTATAGAGTATAAAATTGAAGGTGAATTGAATATAAAAAGATGTGATTCGCTATGTGAAGCCATGGAAGAAAAGTATGACATTGTACTTGGAAATCCACCATATTTAGGAGAGAAAAATCACAAAGAGATCTTTCAAAATATAAAAGAAACTAATTTTGGAAAAAAATATTACCAACCTAAAATGGACTATTTTTACTTTTTTATAGAAAAAGGGATAGATATTTTAAAGGAAAATGGGATTTTGGTTTATCTTACAACTAATTATTGGCTCAAAGCGGATGGCGCGGAAAATTTAAGAGGAAAACTAAAAAAAGAGGGAGAATTTTTTAGAATTGAAAATTATACTTACTCGATATTTAAAAATGCAAAAGGACAGCATAATGTTATTTTTTCTTGGATAAAAAGTGGTGATGAAAAAATAATAGAGATTATAGAGGATGAAAATAGATATAGTATTTATCAAGATAATATCTTTACAAAAGAACATAATAAAATTGTTCTTATACCACCTGTGTGGAAAGAGAGTATAGATAGTATTCGTGATAGAGGGAATTTTAATCTAGGGGATTTAGTGAATGTAAATCAAGGAATTGTGAGTGGTGCTGACAAGGTATTTGTTTTTAAAGAATATGATGAAAAATTTAAAGATTATTTGAAGCCGTTTTATAAAAATAGAGATATAGGAAAATATAGTGTTACAGAAGTACCTCCATTTTGGATAATGTATTTAAATGGGAAGATGGAACTAAGTTCAACTACTTTTGATTATTTAGATGAATTTAAGCAGCTACTTTCTAAAAGAAGAGAGGTTGTCCATGAAAGGATTAATTGGTGGGAACTTCAATGGGCAAGAGATGAAGAAATTTTTATAAAACCTAAAATAGTAGTTCGACAACGTTGTAAAACAAATAATTTTGCATATACAGAGAGAGAGTTTTACGGAAGTGCAGATATATATTACCTGACAGGGAAGACACCTGATATAAATCTTTTTTATCTTTTAGGGTATTTAAATTCAGAAGCTTTTTTTTATTGGTTTAATTATATCGGAAAGAAAAAAGGTAAAAATTTAGAGTTTTATTCAACCCCTTTAAAGGAAAGTCCGATTTACTATCCTAAGGATGAAAGTGAATTATTATATATAGAGGGATTGGTGAAAAAACAGTTGGAAAATTATCAAGAAGAGATCCAAAAAGAGATAGATAGTTATTTCAATAATAAACTTGGTATAAATATAAAGAGGCTGACTCAAAAGTAAAAAATTAAGGTTTTACTTTTGAGGTCCAAGCCTCTTTTTCATTTGTTTAATTATAATGTTTTTATATCGTTAGCGATAAATTGTGCTTTTGCACCAAATATAGCTTGAACTCCATTTTGTCCGATTTTAAGAACTCCAGAAGCACCAAGTTTTTTAAGCTCAGCATCATTAACTAAAGCAGTGTCTTTAACTTCAAGTCTTAATCTTGTAATACATGCATCAACAGAGATTACATTTTCTTTTCCGCCAAGAGCAGCTAGAACAAGTGTAGCTAACTCACTTCCTTGTGCTTTTGGTTGAGAATCATCTGAATCAGTTACATCCTCTCTTCCAGGAGTCATAAGGTTGAATTTTCTGATGAAGAATCTGAAACCGAAATAATAGATAACAGAGAATCCAAGACCAACAAATATAACCATAGGCCAGTTAGTTTCAAATCCCTCAGTCCCAGGTAAAACTCCAAACATAATATAATCAATAACTCCACCTGAGAATGTCATACCAATTCTAACTTTAAACATATTCATAAGCATGAATGAAAGTCCTGCAAAAACACAGTGAACTCCATAAAGAATAGGTGCAACAAATAAGAATGAAAACTCTAAAGGTTCAGTTATACCTGTTAAGAAAGAGGTAAGAGCAGCAGAGAATAAGATACCAGCAGCCATTTTTTTGTTTTCACTTTTAGCTTCGTTATACATAGCAAGAGCTGCAGCGGGTAATCCAAACATCATAAATGGGAATTTTCCAGTCATGAATTTTCCAGCTCCAGAATAAGAAGCAGAGTTGAATGAATGCACTCCGTCTTTTAACATTGCAAACCATATAGCTTGGTCTCCATTAACAATCTGTCCAGCAGCATTTGTATAATCTCCAAATTGGAACCAGAAAGGTGCATAGAAGATATGATGTAATCCAAATGGAATTAAAGCTCTTTCTGTAACTCCAAATAAAAATGTAGATATATTAGTATTTGTTTCGTTTGCCAAATAAGAAAGTTGAGACAATCCAGCTTGAACCGGTTGCCAGATGTAAGGCATAGCCATACCCACTAAGAAAGCAACAATTGCAGTCATTATTGGAACTAGTCTTTTACCAGCAAAAAATCCCAGGAAAGCAGGCAATTCAGTTCTATAGAATTTTTTATAGCAAACTGCGGCTATAATACCGGCTATTAATCCTCCAAAAACTCCTGTTTGAAGAGTAGGTATTCCTAAAACTTCAGAAAAAGCAGGGTTTCCAGCAGCGATACCAGCAGCGGCATCAGTTAAAATCCCCATTGTAGTATTCATAATAAGTAGAGCGACAATAGCGGCTAAAGCAGCAATACCATCTCCACCAACAAGTCCAATAGCAGCTCCTACAGCAAATAGTAGGGGTAAGTTACCAAATATAACTCCACCAGCTTGTTCCATTAAAGGTATTCCTAACTTATTACCAGCGGCAAGAAATATACCAGCAGCAGGTAGAATAGCAACCGGTGTCATTAAAGCTTTACCGATTTTTTGAACTTCAGCAAATATTTTCATAAAATTCCTCCATAAATTGATAATAATAAATCATTAATTCATTAAAAGCATACATTTTAAATTGAAAAAAGTCAAGGAAATTATCAAAATAAATGAGCCTTTTTTTTACGCATAAAATGTGTTATAATTTAACAAAATAAATTAAAAAGGGCGTGTTTTATTTTGGAAAACAAGAAAAAAACCAGCAAGTATAAAATTATTGAACCCTTTTTTAAAAGGGAAAAGAAGTTGAAAGATATAGAAAAAGAGACTCAGATATCTTATGCAACCTTAAAAAGATGGGTTAGTCAATATAAGCACTTAGGAGTAGATGGATTAGAAAAAAAGCAGAGGATGGATAAAAATAGTTTCAAAAAAGTGAACGAAGAAGCTCTTTCACATTTGAAGATTCTTTATAAAGAATATCATAATTTACCCATAACAAAACTTTACGATAAAGCTAAAGCTACGCTTATAAATTGCAACTCAATGATAAGTTATCCAACTTTTTTTAGAATTATTAATAATTTGGACGAAAATATTAGAGAAAATTCGGTAAAACTTGTGAAAAAAGATAAACTTTATGAATATGGTATTATACAAAAAGCAATTCCAATTCCTTTCTTTAATAATAGAAATGAAATATATTATTTAACAGTATATTATAATAGAGAAAATTACAAAATAAGTAATTTTATTTTTGAAGAAAAACCAAGAAATTTAATAAAGTTATTTAATTTTATAAGAGAAAGTATTATAATGGAAGGAGAGTACCCTAAAAATATATCGTTAGATACTAAAATAGATGGAATTACTAAAACAATATTAAGAAAAGTTTATTTTGAAAGTGGAATAAATCTAATTCAAGAAGAACCTAGTAAAGAGATAATAAAATATTTGGGATATGTAGATACAGATATTTTAAAAGAGTTTTACCTTGAAAAACCAAAAAAAATTGAAGACATATCAGTTTTTTTAAAAAAATATTTATTTGTGTCTCAAGAAAAAAGAAAACAAAACATAAAGTTAGAAAGAAAAATGAATTGTTTTTTAACATGGTACAGAAGAAAAGTGTATAATTGTGGTGTGAGAGTTAAAAATTCTATCTATAATGGATGTATTTTAAAAGAACTTGAAGGGGATATTGTGGATGTTGCTTATAGTGAATTTTCGGTAGAAAAAATAGATATTTATAGAGAGAAGATATTTATAGGAGAAGCAAAAATAATAAAATGAGACAGGAGATAATATGCTAAAAAATTTTTTAAAAGGAATTGTTATAGGGATTGCAAATGTATTACCAGGTGTTTCAGGGGGAACATTAGCAGTAGTTTTAAATATTTATGATAAACTAACAGAGGCTATTGGAAATTTTTTTACAGCCCCAAAAGAAAAAAAAATAGAATATTTCAAATTTTTATCTCAAATTGGATTAGGAGCAGCAATAGGGATAGTTGTATTTGCAGGGGTCATATCTAAAATGTATGAAACATATCCAAGAGGAACAACACTGGTATTTTTAATTTTAATTTTACCATCAATTCCAGTTATATTAAAGGGAGAAAAACTTTATAAAAAAGATAATATAATCTCGCTTTTAGCAGGAATAGTTTTCACGATTGCGTTCATTTATCTAACTAAGTTCTTCTCAGGAAGTGAGGAAATTATAAGAACAACAAGCTTTAACTTGGCTTATGGTATGAAACTTTTTGTATGTGGACTTATTGCAGCGGGGGCTATGGTAATACCTGGAATATCGGGGTCTCTTCTTTTGATGATTTTAGGAGAGTATTACAACATAATGAATTACATAAAAAGTTTTAATATAATCCCGTTGATATTTTTTACAGCAGGAACAGGGATTGGATTGGTGCTGGTATCAAAAGCTATCAATATACTTTTAAACAAGTATAGAAGTTATACGCTACACTTTATTGTAGGAATAATAATAGTATCTTTATTTGAAATAGCTCAAATGTTATTTGTTTAAAATAAATAAAAAACTGATTTAAAGAAACTCTTTAAATCAGTTTTATTTTTTTTACAGGTTTTTAAGAACTTTAAGAGCTTCGTTATAATTTGGTTCCTCTGTAATCTCTTTTAGATATTCAGTATATTTTATTTTACCATTCTTATCAATTATGATGACAGCTCTTGAAATCAGTCCAAGTTCTTTTATATATAGACCATAATTGTGAGAAAATTCTCGATCCTTATAATCAGATGTTGTTATTGCATTTTTTATATCTTTAGCTCCACAAAATCGATTAAGAGCAAATGGTAAGTCCATAGAGATAGTTAGAAGAATAACACCATCTAACTTTTCAACTTCTTTGTTGAACCTTATAGTTTGTATCTCACAAACAGGGGTATCAATTGAAGGCATCGCTGAAATAACAATAGTTTTTCCAGGAAAATCTTTTAATGATAGAGGAGATAAATCGGTTTTAACCACAGTGAAGTTGGGAGCGTTATCCCCAATAACAACCTCTTTTCCAACTAAAGTTAAAGGACTACCACCAAATGTAATTGCATCTTTTCGTTCCATAAACAACCTCCTATTTTATAATTAAAAAATTATTATTTTGTAACTAAAATTCGAGAGAAATTTTTAGAATGTTTAACATCGTCAGCTCCAGAAAGAATCATACCTTGATAAAGTTGTGATTTTAAAGTTTCTAAAATAACTTTAACTCCTTCCTGTCTGCCACCAACAGATCCCCATATAATAGGTCTTCCTATAAGAACGGCATCCGCTCCTAAAGCAAGATACTTCAAAACATCTATTCCTTCTCTAACAGCTCCATCAGCAAGAATTTTAATATCTTTTCCAACCGCTTCAGCAATATCTTTTAAAACTTCTGCGGGAGCAAAAGTTTCATTTAAACAACGTCCGCCATGATTTGAGACAACAATAGCATCCGCTCCAGCTTCAACACATAATCGAGCCTCATCTACAGTAAGAATTCCCTTTACTATGAATGGAAGTTTTGTGGAAGATATGATAGTTTTTAAATCATCTAGAGATTTTGGACCAACAGGTTGACCAAAAAGTTTCATTGTTATAAGACCAGCTCCATCTATATCTACTCCAACAGCAATAGCTCCAGCTTCTTCCGCAATTTTGATTCTTTTTATAATCTCAGAGTTTTCTCTGGGTTTTATAATTGCAATTCCTTTACCATTGGCTTTTTTTATGGCATCTATGCCAACTTGAAAACAGTTAGGGTCTCCAGTATCTCCGATCATAGATATAGTTCCTGCATCAATGGCACCCAATACTGTATCGTTAGAGTATTGCTCATCAGTTATATATCCACCCATATTAAATTTAGTTCCTGTAATAGGTGCAATCAAAATAGGGGCTGAAAGTTTTTCTCCAAATAAATTGCATTCAAGATTAGGGTTTGTCACATTGTGAAGAGTTCTCATAGCAATTTTAATCTCTTTTAATTTTTCGAATGCTCTTTGAAAACTTCCACCACTGACAGCTCCACCCATTCCCGGAACCTTTCCAGCACACCAACGACCATTACACTCTGGACATAGTATACAAAACTCTTTCATTCTTTCCTTTGCATTTTTTTTAATCTCTTTTATATCCATGAATCCTCCCGTTAAATAAAGTGTTTGATTAATTACATATGTTACGATAATATCATATAGAATTTAAGTTGTAAAGTAATGGAGGTTATTATATTAGTCTATTTCTTTTTTATCTTTGTTCGGTGTCAATGATTAAGGTTACAGGTCCATCATTAAGGAGTTCCACTTTCATATCCGCCCCGAAAATACCAGATTCTGTTTTGATTCCCAAATCGTTACATCTTTTTATAAAAAAATTGTAAAGGTCATCTGCTAAATCTGGTTTAGCAGCACCTATAAAGGAAGGACGACGCCCTTTTATACAATTTCCATAAAGAGTGAACTGAGAAATAACTAAGAGTTCTCCATTGACATCTTTTAGCCCCAAATTCATTTTATCATCACTATCATTAAAAACTCTTAAGTCAGTTATTTTTTTTGATAACCATTCCGCTTCTTTTTCAGTATCGGTATGAGTGACTCCTAAAAGAACTAAGAAACCTTGATTTATTTTTCCAACTACTTCACCATCAACGGCTACACAAGCATGTTTAACTCTTTGAATAACAGCTTTCATATCGCAACTCCTTTTCTATTTTTTATTAGGTATTATATCATAAAAATGATATAATTATTAAGGAAAATTAAAACAAAATAATAACTATAAAGAGGGAAGACTATGGGGAGAGATAGAGTTTTAACTGATTTTGCAAGAGTGATTAATTCGGATAGATATCAATATACGGAAAGCGATATATTTTTAATGGAGAAAATGGAGTCAAAAGAAGCAGTATTTGACATGTATTTCAGAAAAACAGAGGATGGAGGGTTTGCTGTTGTATCTGGAATTCAGGAAGTTATCGAGTTAATTGAGATACTAAATAAAACAACTGAAGAGGAAAAAAGAAGATATTTTTCTGAAATAATAGAAGAAAAACACCTCCTAGAGTACCTTGTGAAAATGAAATTTACAGGGGATCTTTATGCTATGAGAGATGGTGAGATTGTCTATCCAAACGAACCGATTTTAACAATAAAAGCGCCTTTGATACAGGCTAAAATATTAGAAACACCAATTTTAAATTTGATGAATATGCAACTTGCAATAGCGACAAAAGCTTCGAGAATAACAAGGGCAGCTCATCCTATACCAGTGAGTTCTTTTGGGAGTAGAAGAGCACATGGGTTTGATAGTGCGGTTACAGGAGCGAAAGCTTCAATAATTGGGGGGTGCTTATCCCATTCAAATTTAGTGACTGAATATAAGTATAAAATTCCAAGTGTTGGAACAATGGCACACTCATTTATACAGGCGTTCGGAGTTGGAGCGAAGGCAGAAAAAGAAGCGTTCGACACATTTATAAGACATAGAAGAGAAAGAAAAGCGAATAGTTTAGTTCTTTTAATAGATACTTATAATACATTGGGAATAGGTTTAAAAAATGCTATTCAAAGTTTCAAAGATAATAATATTGATGACTCTTATCCGGGCAATTATGGGATTAGAATAGATTCTGGTGATTTAGCATATCTATCTAAAAAATGTAGATTTGAATTAGATCAAGCCGGATTTAAAAAAGCGAAAATATTCTTAACAAATTCTTTGAATGAGTCTTTAATAAAATCATTGAAAGAACAGGGAGCATGTGTGGATATATTTGGAGTTGGAGATGCAATCGCTGTAAGTAAATCAAATCCTTGTTTTGGTGGTGTTTATAAGATCGTTGAAATAGATAAGAAACCAGTTATAAAATTATCTGAAGATGTAATAAAAATATCCAATCCTGGATTTAAAGAGGTTTATAGACTTTACGATCGTGAGGGATTTGCGTATGCAGATTTAATAACTTTAGTGAATGACGATGAAGATAAAGAAACTCTTTTAAAAGGAGAAAATTTGTTAATTAGAGATGAGAAATATGAATTTAAATCGAGTGTATTGAAAATAAAAGAGTATAGCTATAAAAAACTCACTTGTGAATTTATAAAAAATGGTATAATAAATGATAATGCTTCTCAACTTGAAGATGTGGTATCTTCTAGAAAATATTATTTAGAATCTTTAGGAAAGTTATCTGAGGAGAGAAAAAGATTAGAAAATCCGCACCAATATAAAGTAGATTTATCTAAAAATTTAATGAATTTAAAATATAATCTTATAAAAGAAATAAAAAGTCAAATAAATTAAAAAATAGGCTGATAAAAATCAGCCTATTATAATCATTTGTCAAGACCTAGAATAAGAAGTTCGGCGGTTGCTAAATTAGTGGCAATCGGAACTTTGTGTACATCTGCAATTCTTATAAGTGCAGAGATATCAGGTTCATGAGGTTGAGAAGTAAGAGGATCCCTAAAAAAGAGTATAGCTTTTATATTGTCCATAGCTACTTCAGCACCAATTTGTTGGTCTCCGCCTATTGGGCCAGATTTGAAACGCTGAACAGTCAAATCTGTAGTTTCCATAATTCTAAGACCTGTTGTACCAGTTGAAACAAGAGGATATTTAGCTAAGATGTGCTCATTTTTTTTAACAAAAGTAACCATCTCTGGTTTCATATTGTCATGAGCGATTAGTGCAATTTTTTTCATTGTAACCTCCGTAAGTTTTTCTTCTATGTGTATTATACAACAAAAAATTAATATATAAAAGGAGTAAGTGTATGAATTTTGATAAAATTATTTATATTGAGAGAAAAACCAAAGAATTTAAAACAGAAAATCCACCAGGTGAAGGATTTTTAAAGTTTTTATATTATAGTCCGTTTGGAAAATTGCCGTTAAATTTAGTTGTTAGAAAAAAATTTCTAACAGAATTTTATGGAAAGAAAATGACTGGAAAGAGTTCTGTACAAAAGATAGAATCTTTTGTAAAAGAGAATAATATAGATATGAGCGAATCTAAAAAACAAATAGGAGAGTTCACATCTTTTAATGATTTCTTTATAAGAGAGCTAAAACCTGAAGCAAGAATTATTGCGAAAGGGGATGAGGTTCTAGTATCTCCAGCTGATGGGAAAGTTTTAATTTTTTCTGATTTAAAAGAAACGTCGAAATTTTTCTTAAAAGGAGACGAGTTTACACTGGAGGAATTTTTAAAAGATAAAGAAGAAGCTCAAAAATTTAAAGGTGGAACTTTAATGATAATTAGATTAGCACCAGTGGATTATCATAGATTTCACTTCCCAGCTGATGGTTTAATTTCGAGTTCAAAATTAATAGATGGATATTATTATTCAGTATCTCCTTATGCAATTAAAAAGAATTTTAGAATATATTGCGAAAATAAGAGAGAAATATCTATTTTAAAAACTCAAAAATTTGGAGATATAGCGTTGAGTGAGATAGGAGCAACTATGGTTGGTGGTATAACCCAAACATATAAACCAGAAAGTTTTGTAAAAAAAGGAGAGGAGAAAGGATTTTTCTTTTTCGGAGGATCATCATGTGTTTTACTTTTTGAAAAAAATAAAGTTACTTTTGATAAAGATATTTTAGAAAATAGTAAAAATGGAATAGAGACAAAAGTTTATATGGGAGAAAAAATAGGAATTGCTAAGTAGGTGGGGTTGTGAACAATAGAAAAAGATATTTTAGAAAAGGTGATATCATAATTTATTTACTATTGCTAATAATATTTGGTGCACTGGGGGTTAAAATAACTGAATTTAAATCGTCTGATGCGTCGAATGCTGAGGTTTATGTAAATAACGAACTTAAGTATGTTTATCCTTTACAAGAGGAGGAGCGAGAAGTTTTTGTTCCGACCGACATAGGTGGAGTCAATATAAAAATAAAAGATAAAAAGATAAGAGTAATGACCTCTAACTCTCCTTTGAAATTAAATGTAAAACAAGGGTGGATAAGCAATCCAGGGGACGTGATAATCGGTGTTCCAGATAGATTGATAATTAAAATTATAGGGAAAAATAAAAAAATAGATTCTGAAGATATGGACTTTATTATTAGATAAAAAGGAGTTTTGGTATGAAAAAAGAATATATACATATTTTTTTTATAGGTTTTTTACTCGTAGTGATTCAAACGTTCCTACAACATAATAGTGAGTTTACATCTATCATGGGAGAGATGTTTTCATCGGTAAAACCCTTTATATATGCGGTTTTTATAGCGGTGTTGGTGAGCCCACTAGTAAAAGTTTTAGAAAATAAAGTTAAAATGAGAAGATCATTAGCAATTGGACTAAGTTTAGTAGTAGTTTTTGCTGTTATAATAGGTTTGTTTTTTATTGTAATTCCAAATATAATAAGTAGCGTGACAGATTTGGTTGAAAAATTTCCTAGTATGCTGAATAGCTTGAGCTCTAATACAGTACATTTAATAGATTATTTAAAAGAAAAGAATATGCTGTTTTTTAATCCAAAAGAGATTGAGACAAATTTAACCAATTTTATAAAAACTAACGTAGGAAATGTTAAAAGCTTGGCATTTGGTGTTGGAGCAGGAGTTATCAGAAGTTTGCTGGGTATCGCAAGCTTTTTTATAGGAGTATTTATCTCTTTGTACTTAATGTATAGTAAAGAGTATTTTATGGAGTTTTTAGAGAATATATTCAAGTTACTTACAACAAAAGAGAGAGCTCTTTATGGAGTTAATTTTGTAAGAAGAGTAAATGACGTATTTTTAAAATATATTTTAGGAAGAATAGTGACATCTGCCGTTGTGGGATTAGTTGTATTTATAGTTTTAATTATAGCAAAAGTTCCGTATGCTTTATTAAGTGCAGTAATGGTTGGAGTTGGAAATATGATTCCATATGTAGGATCTATTGTAGCCGGGACTATAGCTACATTTTTAATAATATTAGCAGCCCCAGCAAAAGTGGTATATCTTTTTATAGCAATAGCTATTGGACAAACAATTGATGGATTTTTAATAGGACCAAAAATAATGGAAGAATCGATAGGAATGAGTAGTTTCTGGAGTATCGTTGCAGTTATGGTATGCGGAAGTTTTTTTGGACCTTTAGGGATGTTTTTAGGAGTTCCAGTGTTTGTTGTTATAAAATTTATATATATAGAGTGTTTGAATAGAAGGAGTGAATAGATGAAAAAATATACATTAATAGCCTCAGCAACAATGGGGTTAGAGAGCGTTATAAAAGATGAGTGTAAAGATTTAGGATTTGAAAATGTGACTACATTTAACGGAAGAGTAGAATTTGATGGTGACGAACAGGATATAGTAAAAGCTAATTTACATCTGAGATGTGCGGATAGAGTATTTGTAAAAATGGGAGAGTTTAAGGCTTTAACATTTGACAATCTATTTGAAAATATCAAAAGAATCCCGTGGGAAAATATAATAACAGTGGATGGAGAATTTCCAATCAGCTGGGTAAGTTCAGTAAAGTGTAAGTTGTTTTCAAAATCTGATATTCAAAGGATTGTAAAAAAAGCAATAGTTGAAAGATTGAGAATGGCATATCAAACAGATGAATTAGTTGAGACAGGAGCTCATTATAGAGTTAAGATTCAAGCTCATAATGATATATTCTTAATAATGTTAGATACAAGTGGAGAAGGACTTCACAAAAGAGGATATAGAAATTTAATAAATGAAGCGCCAATGAAAGAGACAATGGCAGCAGCATTGGTTCTTTTAAGTCGTTGGAAGGGTGGAGATCGTCCATTGTTAGATCCAATGTGTGGAACAGGTACTATTGCTATAGAAGCAGCTATGATTGCAAGAAACGTAGCACCAGGAGTAAATAGAAATTTTGCTTCCGAAAAATGGAGTGTAATTCCAGAAAATTTATGGATAGACCTGAGAGATGAGGCTTTTTCAAAAGAGGACTATGACAAAGAAGTTAGGATTTATGCTTCCGATATTGATGAAGGGACAGTAGAAATAGCTAGACTAAATGCTATAAGAGCAGGAGTAGATGAGGAAATAGAATTTAAATGTATGAATTTCCTTGAGTTAGAAAATATGGCAGAAAAAGGGTGTTTAATAACTAATCCTCCATATGGAGATCGTCTGTTAGATGATGATGCAGTTGAAAGATTGTACGGTCTTATGGGAGATATATTCATGATGAGATTTTCAAAGTGGTCTTACTACATAATAACATCTTATGAGAACTTTGAAAAAAGTTTTGGGAAGAAAGCCACTAAAAATAGAAAGTTATATAATGGTGGAATAAAATGTCATTATTACCAATATTACGGGGCTAGATAATGAAAAATTTTGATCTGATTGTAGTTGGTGGTGGTCCTGGTGGAATATTTGCAGCAATAACTGCAGCAGAAAAGGGTTTTAAAGTAGCTCTTTTAGAAAAAAACAAAAGAATTGGGAATAAGATTTTAGTTGCTGGAAGTGGGAAATGTAATTTAACTCACGTAGGTAAACCAAAGGATTTTTTAGATAAATATGGAGAAAGTGGAAAGTTTTTAAAGGAAGCACTAAATAAATTTTCTCCTGATAAGCTAAGAGAATTTTTTGCTGAGAATGGACTTTCACTAGTTTTAGTTGAGGAGAGCGGGAAATTTTTCCCCTCAACTTTTAGCTCAGTAGATGTTGTCAGTTTATTGAGAACAAAATTGACAAAACTAAATGTTCAAATTGTTGAAAATTTTAAAATAGAAGAGATTCTAAAAGTGAATGATGAATTTCATATAGTTAGTGATAAAGAGGAATATAGAGCAAAGAATGTATTGCTTGCAACAGGAGGTAAATCTTATCCTGGAATAGGGACTACCGGTGATGGGTATATATTCGCAAAAAATTTAGGACATAAAATAGTTCCGCCACAACCAGCATTGGCACCTATATTTGTAAAGGAATATAAATTTGAAGAGTTATCAGGGATAAGTTTTCAAGATGTTAAAATAATATTTTGGAAAGAAAATAAAAAACTTATAGAAAAAATGGGTTCAATTTTATTGACACACACTAATTTTAGTGGACCTGGAATTTTAGACAATTCAAGATATGTTGAAAGTGGAACCTACATGGAGATAAACTATATTGGTTTAGACTGTGAGGGGTTCAATAAAAATATAATTGAATCAATAAATACAGATGGAAAAAAAACTGTAAAAAAATACCTATTGAAATATATGTTGCCTGAAAGGTTTGTAAAAAAAATATTAACGATTTCTGAAATTTCAGAAGATCTAAAGTTGTCAGAATTATCTAAAATAAAGAGAGAAAATTTAGCAAGAATGCTAACTTCTAATAAAATGGAAATAAGTAAAGTAGGAAATTTTGAGATGGCTATGGTAACTAAAGGTGGAGTTTCTTTAGAAGAAATAAATTCAAAAACTATGGAATCGAAAAAAGTTAGAGGTTTATATTTTGCGGGTGAAATTCTTGATATAGATGGTGATACAGGAGGGTACAATATCCAGGGAGCTTGTTCTATGGGTGTTTTAGCTTCAAAATCTATGGGGAAGTAGAGTAGCCACAGAATAGAAGGAGAAGATGGGATTATGAAAAAAGATAAGTTTAGGGAATATGCACTAGAAGTGGCTCTTACTGTTTTAAAGATTTCTTCAACTCAACTGGATAAACTAAAAGAGAAAGGGGATCTTTCAGGAGTAGAAATATTACAAGAGAAAGTGATATGTCCGTATGAAAGAATATATGGGGCACTCTTAGAGATGAAGGTTGATAAGATGTCTGATGAAGAATTTAACTCTTTCAAAGAGATGGTTGAAGAGTTGAGAGTAAAAAACAGCTTAACTACAGAGGCTATAGAGAACGCTTTGAAGAGAAGAGATGATCTTAAAAATAATTCAGGATCAAAAGTTGTAGAGAAGTTTTATAAATATAATATCAATAGATTATTGGATAAAAAGTCAAAAATTGTAGAGGTTTTTAATAGTTTAGGGATTGAAGAGCAAAAATTAGAAAACTTATTAAAAGATACTATACAAGAAGAGGAACAATTTGATATAATCTATAAGTTACAACCAGTGAGAGAGAAACTTAGAGATGTAGAAATAAAATATGTAAAAGTTGAAAAAGATATCGATGAGTTGAAAAAAAAGTTAGAATCAAAATGGCCTTATGAAATATATGGGGTTGTTTCTGAAAAAGAACTTTTAGAAACATATAAAGAGGCATTTAAGACGGAGGACTAGAGTAATGGAAAAGGGTTTTAAACAAATTTTAATCTTATTATCAGTATTTGTTGTATTTTTCGCTTCGAAAAAGATGTTTGCAAAACCAAGGGTTGTTTTAGGAAAAAAAATGGAGGTAAAGAGTATGAAAGATGTAAAATTAAATGCAAAAATAGTTACAGCAAGAGGAGATATTAACTTAGTACTATTTCCAGAGGTTGCACCAGTGACTGTATTAAACTTCGCACACTTAGCAATGAGAGGGTACTATAATGGAATTAAATTCCATAGAGTTATTGAAGACTTCATGGTTCAAGGGGGAGATCCTACTGGAACAGGAACTGGTGGACCAGGATATCAATTTATTGATGAGTTTAAAGAGGGTGTAGTTTTTGATAAAAAAGGTGTTTTAGCAATGGCAAATGCTGGACCAGAAACAAATGGATCGCAATTTTTTATCACTCATATTGAGACACCATGGTTAAATTACAAGCATACAATATTTGGAGAGGTTGTTTCTGAAGCTGACCAAAAAGTTGTAGATTCAGTTAAACAAGGAGATATAATTGAGAGAATAGAGATAACTGGAGATGTAGAAAAATTCTTAAAGAATGAAGAAAATGCTGAATTCACGGCAGAAATGGATGAGATCTTAGATTCTCAATTCCCTAATTTAGTTCAATACTAATAAAAATTAAAGGAGAGAGAACTCTCATGATAAAAATTGAAAATGATAAGTTGGTAGTTTTAATAAGCAAGTCCGGGGCGGAGTTGAAAAGTGTTATCAGAAAAGATAACGAGATTCAATATATCTGGCCAGGTACAAGTGGAAGCTTTAAAAAAAGTGCTCCAAATTTATTTCCATTTATTGGGAATATAGCAAATGGTAAAATCGATTATCCAATTGGTGGGAAAAGAATGGTTTTACCGATGACAAAACATGGATTTGCAAGAGATTTGGAGTTTAAACTTCTTGAGAGCAGTGAAACAAAGGCTATATTTGAATTGACTCCTAACGAATATACAAAAGAGAAATACCCTTATATTTTCTCTTTCAAAGTTATTTATAAACTAGAAGAGGATATATTAACTCATGAATATGTTGTTGAAAATAAGGATACAGAAACTATGTATTATCATATAGGTGGACATACAGCTTTTTATTGTAATTTCAATAGAGATTTAAATTTTGAAAATTATTATTTAGAATTTGAAAAAGAGGAGTGTCATCTTTATAAAATAGATGAAAGAAACAATTCATTCTTATCAGATAGATTTGAAGTGATACAGACTCCTAAAAAATTTACTTTATCAAAAGAAAGTTTTGAAAAGGATGCGTTAGTTTTTGATGGGATACAAAATCGTATTGTGAATATAAAACATTCTGAATCTAAACATGGAGTTGAGTTTAGATTTGAAAAATTTCCAGTATTAGCCTTGTGGACAAATACTGACTCTAGTGAGTTTATCTGTTTAGAGCCTTGGGCAGGAATTACAGATTTTACAGAAAACTCCTCAAGAGTTGAAGATAAAAAAAATATTCAAACATTAAATTCCTTTGAGGTGAAGAGTTACTCTCAAATTATAAGGTTTTATTAAAAAAGATGAGAGAAATCTCATCTTTTTTTATAGAACTATTTTCCGAAAGAACAGTGAGGAAATGTACATATAGGACAATTTAAACAAAGTCCACCATGTCCGTAACTGGCGATATCTTTGAATGTAATTCTATCTCCAGCTAAAATTCTAGGAAGAACTAAATCAAAAGCAGTTCTTTTAGAGTGCATAACACATCCAGGGAGACCAAGAATAGTTTTGTCATCGTGGTATGCAAGAAGAAGCATGGCGCCAGGAAGAACAGGGGCACCGTATGTAATAAGTTCTCCCCCCATCTCTTTAATTGCGAGCGGAGTTCTGTCGTCAGGATCAACTGACATACCGCCAGTACAAAGAATAATTTCAGCCTCTGTAAGTAGAGCTTCTTTTATTTTATCTTTTATCATCTCTTTATCATCGGAGGAGAAAGTATGGTAAATAACTTCACAACCATATTCTTTAACTTTTTCGGTTAAAATAGGGCCAAATTTATCTTGAATTCGACCATAATAAACTTCATTTCCAGTACTTATGATAGCAACTTTTTTAGGAACTATTGGAAGGATGGAGATAATTTTTTTTTGAGATGAAGTCTCCATAAGGTTTATTTTAGTTTCATCAATTACAAGAGGAATAACTCTAGTTCCAGCGACTTTAGTTCCTTTTTTTACGGGAGTATTATTTTGAAGGGTTGCAACGATAATCTCGCCCAACATATTAATCTTTAGAAGTTCTTTTACATTCACTTTTAAAAGCCCGTCGGTTTGAGCAGAAAAATCAATTTTACCCTCTTTAATTGTAGAAAAATCTAGACCAGTCCCGGCAATGTGATCTTTTATTCTGATTGCAGCATCATTTTCATGAAGAGTTCCTTCTTGATGTTCCCAAACGAAAAGATTATCTTTTCCAAGTTTTAAAAGTTCAGGAATATCACTCTCTGTAATGATATGACCTTTTTTAAATGCGACCCCTTTAAATTCTCCAGGAACTATTTTTGTAATATCATGACAAAGTATCATTCCAGTAGCATCAATAGTTTTTACAGTTTTCATACTCAATGTCCCCTCCTAAATATATTGTTTGATAATAATTTTAAATTTACCTTTTTTTGTTTCACCTAAATTTTTATATAGAATAAATTTACCTATCTTTTTAATTGTAATAACTGAGCCAATGTTAGTTATTTTACTTTTGTTTTTTTCAATCGAATAGTTGACCGAAACATCGCCGGATTCAATGAGATCAGTACTAATGTTTCTAGAAAAATTTCCAATAGCAGCAATTACAGAATCTAAACGTAATGAGCTAACAGCATTAGAAATATCTTTAAATTGAGGTTTAGGAATTTCTAAACAGCTTACATCAGTAATTTTTATAGGAATTGTATTTATTTGGTGTAAGTTATCTTTTATAATGTCGTAAATATCTTGAAAAGCAATACAATATCCGATATTATCTTGAACTAAAATATCCCCCAAAGTTTCTCTTTTTAAACCTAAGCTCATAATTGAACCTAAAAAATCTTTATGATGAAGTGTTTTAAATTTATTTGTTCCAACAATTTTAAAATATTTCACAGGAAATTCAAGGTTAGTTTCTGAAAAATTTTTAGGTGCAAAAGCGACAATTTTTTTTTCTGAAGTAGGAGTTAGCCCAAGTGTAAATATTTGGAGATTAAATTGGTTACTGATTTCACTTAGTTTTGTCCAAATTTGTGGTGAAATGAAGCTAGTCGTATATATAGGGAATTCTATTTCTAAACACAGTGTTAAATCCTCCCAAAGAGATGCTATTAAAAATTCATCCTCGTTAGGAAAAATATTAAAAAAATAATTCTTATTCATTAAATTTTTCTTCACCTTCTTTATACTAGTTTATAAACTATCCATATATTGATTTTATCCTATATATGTGATAAAATCAAATAGATTTGTAAAAACAGGGAGATGATTAAAAATGGTAGAAAGAAAGTATATTGCACCAAATGCAATTACAGCAGCGAATATGTTTTTAGGATATCTAAGTATCACAGCTTCAATAGCTGGAGATTTCTCAAAAGCTATTTGGTTTATAATACTAGGAATGGTGTGTGATGGGTTGGATGGAAAAACAGCCAGAAAACTAGATGCATTTAGTGAATTTGGAAAAGAGTTTGATTCCTTCTGTGATGCAATAACTTTTGGATTAGCACCAGCAATACTTGTTTATTCGGTTTTAAATAAATCCGCAAATATAAGTTCATTTGTAATACCGATATCTTTTATATATGCACTGTGTGGGGTAATGAGATTAGTGAAATTTAACATAGTTACAACAGCGTCAAGTGAAAAAGATGATTTTAGTGGAATGCCAATCCCATCTGGAGCATCGGTTGTATGTTCTTATCTGTTGTTTGTTGAAGTGGTAAGAAATAATTTAGGAGTAAATTTATTTTCAGTTGAAATGTTTGTAGGGTTAACATTAGTTGCAGCTATATTGATGGTTAGTACTATTCCATTTAAAACGCCAGACAAAGTATTTAGTTTTGTTCCAAAGAAGTTAATGGTACCATTTATATTGATAATATTGGCGACATTAAAGTACAGTATGTTTATTGTTACATGCTACTATATTCTTGTGAACTTGCTTAAATTTTTTACAGAAAGATCAAAAGATGAGATAGAATAAAAAAAAAGACTATGATACCCGATAAAATCCAAAAAAACTATTGGAAAATCGGGTATTTTATTTGAATAGTGATATAATTATATGGTATAATTTTAAAGGAGAAACTATGAGTATATTAGATAAGTTAAACGAGAAGCAGAGAGAGGCTGCTCAAAAAATAGAAGGTCCACTTTTAATACTAGCAGGAGCTGGCTCAGGAAAAACTAGAACAATAACATATAGAATAGCTCACATGATAAACGAAAAAGGGATATCGCCATACAAAATTTTAGCGGTTACATTTACAAATAAAGCAGCTAAAGAGATGAGAGAAAGGGTTGAAACTTTAATAGGCGATGATGCTCATAAAGCTATGATCTCTACATTTCACTCTTTTGGAGTTAGGCTTTTGAGAGTTTATGGAGAAAAGTTAGGATATAATTCAAATTTTACTATATATGATATAGACGATCAAAAAAGGGTTATAAGAAATATCATGAAAGAGTTTGTTGTAAAAGATAAATCTTTAACTGAAGGGATGGTTGTATCGATTATATCAAAGTTAAAGGAAAATAGTATTACTCCGGCTGACTACGAAAAAGAAAATAGGTTTGATATAAACTATAAGATAATTTTAGAGTGTTACAGAAAATACAATGTCATCATTAAAGAAAATAACGGTATGGATTTTTCTGACATATTAGTAAATTTATATAAACTTCTTGAAATGCCGGATATTTTAGAGAAATTACAAGAAAAATTTCACTATATAATGATTGATGAATATCAAGATACAAATAATTTACAATATAATATTATAACTAAAATAGCTTCTAAGTATAGAAATATTTGTGTTGTTGGTGATGAAAATCAAAGTATTTATGGGTTTAGAGGAGCCAATATAAAAAACATATTGGATTTTGAAAAAGAATATAAAGATGCACTGGTTGTAAAACTAGAAGAGAACTATCGTTCTACATCAGCTATATTAACGGCGGCAAATGAAGTAATAAAAAACAACAAAACATCTAAAGATAAAAATTTATGGACTAAGAAACCGCAAGGAGAACTGATAACTATAAAAGAATGCCAAGATGGAAGAGAAGAGGCAAATTACGTAATAGAAGAGATTATAAAAAGAAAAAATTTGGGAAAAACATATAAAGATTTTACGATTTTATATAGAACAAATGCTCAGTCAAGGGTATTTGAAGAAGGTTTTTTAAAATATAATATTGCGTATAAAGTTTTTGGTGGAATGCAATTCTATCAAAGAGCTGAAATAAAGGATCTTTTAGCGTATTTGACCGTTATAAATAATTCACAGGATACAATAAATTTGAATAGAATTATAAATGTTCCCAAGAGGAAGCTTGGAGATAAAAGTATAGAAAAGATAAAGAATTATGCTAATGAGAATGGGATGTCAATGTTTGAAGCCTTGAAAAATGGAAAAGAGATTCCCGGATTAACTACTGGGGTGAAGATAGCTTTAGATGAGTTGTGCACAATTTTATCAGATTTGATTGAGATGGTTCAAGAGTCAAGTGTAAGCGAAGTATTTGATGAACTGATAAAGAGAATTGGGTATTTTTCATATTTAAACTCATCATATGGGGTTGAAGCAGAAGGGCGAATAGAGAATGTTGAAGAGTTAAAAAACTCAATAGTTGAGCTAGAAAAGACAGTGGATTTTTTAACTTTGAGAGAATATTTAGAAAATATATCTTTAGTTAGTGCCACCGATAACTTAGATGGTGAAACAGATTATGTAAAATTGATGACAATCCATAACTCAAAAGGATTGGAGTTTCCAGTGGTATTTTTAACAGGTGTTGAAGATGATATATTCCCTGGGTCTAAAAAACTTTTATTTAATCCAGAGGAGTTAGAAGAGGAAAGAAGACTGTGCTATGTAGCAATAACAAGAGCGGAAGAAAAGCTTTATATAACACATGCTAGAAGTAGATTTACTTATGGAGAAATAATTGGAAAAGTAAAGTCAAGATTTATTAATGAGCTTCCATCAGAGGTTGTTGAACAAGAGAATAGAGTAGGAAGCACTTTACAAAAATCAAGATTGGGTGAGGATAAGAAAAAAATAACTGGATTTAAAAATCTAATCTCAGCTGAAGATTTGAAGAAAATAAAAAGCTTTGAAAATTCTCCTTTTAAAATGGGTGAGAAAGTTATTCATTCAAAGTTTGGTTTAGGAAAAGTAGTTGAAATATCTGAGAAAAAAATAGGAGTACAGTTTGTTGATGGAAAAAAAGAGATAGCTTTAGTTTTAGCGACAAAATTTCTATCAAAAGCATAGTAAGGAGAAAGAATGAAAAGAAAAACTCTTAGAGAAGAACTTGTCTATAATGGAATAGGACTTCACAAAGGTGAAGATATAAAATTAAAATTAATTCCTGCAGAAAATGGGGGGATTATTTTTAAAAGAATAGATTTGGAAGATGGAAAAAACGAGATTTTAATGGATATTGAAAATAGTTTTGACCTTACAAGAGGAACAAATCTTAGAAATGAGTTTGGAGCTTCGGTTTATACGATTGAACATTTTTTATCAGCACTTTATATTATGAATATAACAGATTTAATTGTGGAGCTAGATGGAAACGAGCTTCCAATATTAGATGGAAGCGCAAAAATATTTGTAGAGCTTTTAGAAGAAATTGGAACAAGAGATCTTACAGAGGATGTCGAAGAAATTGTGATTAAATCGGCTACAAATTTAACAGTGGGAGATAAACACATTGTTGGATTACCTTTTGATGGATATAAAATAACTTATACAATAAAATTTGATCACAGTTTTTTAAAAAGTCAAATGTTAGAAGTTGAAGTAGATTTGGAAACCTATAAAGATGAGATAGCTAAAGCTAGAACATTTGGATTTGATTATGAGGTGGAATATTTAAAGCAAAATAACTTGGCTCTTGGTGGAACTTTAGAGAATGCAATAGTTATAAAAAAAGATGGAGTTCTAAATCCGAGTGGACTAAGATATGAGGATGAGTTTGTAAGGCATAAAATTTTAGATTTAATAGGAGATTTAAAAGTTTTAAATAGGCCAATCAAAGGACATATAATAGCTATCAAAGCAGGACATGCTTTAGATATAGAGTTTGCAAGATTACTAAAAAAGCAGGAGGAAAAAACATGTTAGATATTATGGAGATAATGAAAAGAATACCACATAGATACCCGTTCTTATTGGTAGATAGAATTTTAGAAATGGATAAAGAGGCTCAAACAATAAGAGGTTTAAAGAATGTTACAATAAATGAGCAGTTTTTTAATGGACATTTCCCAGGACATCCAATTATGCCAGGGGTTTTAATAGTTGAAGGAATGGCTCAATGTTTAGGTGTTTTAGTTTTAGATGATACTGAAGGCAAAGTTCCTTATTTTGCAGCAATTGAGAATGTGAAGTTTAAAGCACCAGTAAGACCAGGAGATCAGGTTATATATGAAGTAAAAGTAGATAAATTAAGAAGAAACATAGTAAAAGCTACAGGAGTAGCAAAAGTAGATGGGAAAGTGGTGACAGAGTCATCGTTTACATTTACCATTATGGATAAATAGAGAGTAGGGTGAAAAAATAGTGATTGAAATTCATAGCACTGCTATAGTTGAAGATGGAGCAAAACTAGAATCTGGAGTGAAAATAGGTGCTTTTTGTATAGTAGGAAAAGATGTAACAATAGGAAAAAATACTGTATTACAATCTCATGTTGTAGTTGAAGGGATAACAGAGATAGGAGAAAATAACACAATATATTCGTTTGTATCTATTGGAAAAGCATCTCAAGACTTGAAGTATAAGGATGAACCAACTAAAACTATAATAGGAAATAACAACAGCATAAGAGAGTTTGTTACAATTCATAGAGGGACAGATGATAGATGGGAAACAAGAATTGGAGACAATAATCTATTGATGGCTTATGTTCACGTGGCTCACGATGTTATAGTGGGAAATCATTGTATATTAGCTAACGGAGTTACTCTGGCAGGACATGTTACAGTAGATGATTTTGTTATAATAGGTGGATTGACACCAGTACATCAATTTTGTAGAATAGGATCATATTCTATGACAGGTGGTGGGAGTGCAATTAATCAGGATATATGTCCATTTGTTATGGCTGAAGGGAATAAGGCTGCAATAAGAGGATTGAATAGCGTTGGACTTAGAAGAAAGGGATTTTCTGATGAGGAACGTTCAAATATAAAAAAAGCGTATAAAATTATATTTAGAAATGGAACTCCTTTAAAAGAAGCTTTAATAGAGTTACAAGAAGGATTTTCAGAAGATAAAAATATAAAGTATCTTGTAGAATTTATAAAAGGAAGCAATAGGGGGATTACAAGATAATGAAAAAAGTTGGAATAATAGTAGGTAACGGAAAGTTACCTCTATATTTCCTTAAAGAAGCGCAAGCTCAGGATATAGAGGTGTATATAATAGGACTTTTTGATACGATTGAAAATGAAATAAAGGAATATAAAAATTATAAAGAATTTAATATAGGACAGATAGGAGAGATAACAAAGTATCTATTATTAAATGATATATTAGAAGTGGTAATGCTTGGGAAGGTAGAAAAATCAGTTCTTTTTCAGGAGATGAAATTAGATTATTTTGGGGAAGAACTGATGAAAAAACTACCGGATAAAAAAGATGAGACACTTCTTTTTGGTGTTATCTCTTTTTTAAGATTGAATAAAATCAAAGTTTTACCACAAAATCACCTGTTAGGAAATATGATGTTTTTAAATAGTTGTTATACAAGATTATTGCCAAGTAAACAGGATATGGAAACTATAAAAATTGGTATAGAAGCAGCTAAAGCTTTGAGCGAGGTTGATGCAGGTCAAACTGTAGTTTGTAAAGAATCCTCTGTTGTAGCTTTGGAAGGGATAGAAGGAACTGATAAAACTATAGAAAGAGCGGGAGAATACGCTGGTGAGGGGTGTATTGTTGTAAAAATGTCTAGACCCCAACAAGATATGAGGGTGGATATACCTGCAGTGGGGATAGAAACTATAAAAAAAGCAATAGATATAAAAGCAAAAGGGATAGTTGCAGAAGCTGGAAAAATGCTATTTTTAGATTCTAAAGAATGTATTGAACTAGCTGAAAAAAACAATATCTTTATTATTGGAGTGAAAATATGAAAATATTTGTTTCGACAGGAGAAGTATCGGGAGATTTGCACTTATCCTATTTAGTTAAAGAAGCCAAAAGTTTAGATGAAAGTGCAAGGTTTTATGGCGTTGCAGGAAAGCATTGTAAAGAAGTGGGAGTAGAGATCATACAGGATATTGATGAACTTGCTATCATGGGATTTACTGAGGCTATAAAAAAATATAATTTTTTAAAGAATAAGGCCAAAGAGTACATTGGATTTATAAAGCGTGAGAATATAAAAAAAGTTATAATGGTAGACTATGGAGGATTTAATCTAAAGTTTTTAGAGATGTTAAAAAGTGAGATTAAAGATATAGAAGTGTTTTATTATATTCCACCCAAACTTTGGATTTGGGGAGAAAAACGGATAGAAAAGCTAAAATTAGCAGATCATATCATGGTAATATTTCCTTGGGAAGTGGAGTTTTATAAAAAGCATGGACTTGAAGTAGTTTATTATGGAAATCCTTTCACAGAGAGATATAAAAATGTAAAACATAAAGGTAATAAAATTTTACTGCTACCAGGAAGTAGAAAACAGGAGATAAAATCGTTAATTCCTGATATACTTGAAGTAGTAAAAAGAAACCCAAACCAAAAATATCTTTTAAAATTATCATCAAATGACCATTTAAAATGGATAGATGAGAATTTAGAAAGTTATTCAAACTTAGAGGTAAATTGCATAATAAGCTTAAAAGAGGCTGTAGAGGAGAGTAGGCTTGCGATTGCAGCATCTGGAACAGTAACTTTAGAATTAGCACTACTTGGAATGCCAACTATAGTGATTTATAAAACTAATTTTTTTAATTACTTTATAGCTAAATATATTTTGAAGGTAGGATTTGTATCACTTCCAAATTTAACTCTAAATGAGGAAGTTTTTCCAGAGTTACTTCAAAAAAAATGTAATCCTGATGAAATAGAAAAAAATATGATAAATATTTTAGAAAATTTAAACTTTGTTCAAGAAAAAATTCAAAAAATAAGAGAGAAGCTTTCTGGAAATGAGATTACAAAACAGTATGCTGAATTTTTATTGAAAGGAAAATAAAATGGAAAAAATAAATAAATTTGACAAGAAAATAATGGGGTTGTTTAAGAATAAATCTTTAAACACTTTCTTGAAATATAGTTTGAAATATAAAGGAGCTATGGTTGGAGTGATAATACTTTCAACAATAACTTCTCTTATGAGTGCAGTTCCTGCATGGTTAAGCAAATATTTGATAGATGATGTTTTAGTGAAAAAGAATGCCCAGATGATGATGATGGTTATAGGAGCTATTTTTGCTTCAACAATTTTAAAAGTTATAACAAACTATTTTGCTGATATATCATCAGGCTATATAACAGAAAAGATAAGAAGAGATATAAAAGTTGATGTTTTTACACATCTTCAAAAACTTCCAATAGCTTATTTTAAACAGAATAAGCTAGGAGATATTATGGCAAGACTTTCTGGAGATTCAACAACTCTTGGAAGAATAGGATTTATGTTGTTTGATATGCTTAAAGAGTTTATAACTGTTCTAGCACTTCTTGTAAGAATGTTTCAGGTGGATATAATACTAGCTCTGATATCTTTAACTGTTTTACCTGCAATTTTATCAATGGTAAAAAAATATACTAAAAAAATTAGAAAATCAGGAAGAGTTAGACAAGACACGGTAGGAGATGTAACAGCTTTTGTACAAGAGGCTCTATCGGGTGTTTCAGTTATAAAAGGATTTAATAGAAGTGATAAAATAATTGATAGATATAAGAGTGTAACTCAGGAAGAATTTGATAAGATATATAAAACTACGAAAATAAAAGCAAAAATATCTCCTATAAATGAGGTTTTAGCAACAATAATGATTCTTTTAGTGGCTTCATATGGAGGGTATCAAATTATAGTAGTTCAAAGTATGACACCCGGAGATTTGATCTCTTTCATCACAGCGATAGGACTTATGCAACAGCCGTTAAAAACTTTAATTAAGAGAAACAGTGAGCTTCAGGAAGCACTTCCTTCGGCAGATAGAGTTATTGAAATATTTGATGTACCATTAGAACCAGATCATATTGGTGAGATATTAAGACCAGTACCTGAAATTATTGAAAAAATTAGCTTTAAAGATGTAGATTTTAAATATGATGATGGGGAAGAAAATGTGTTGAAAAAGTTTACTTTAAATGTGAAAGCAGGAGAAGTTGTAGCTCTAGTAGGGAAAAGTGGAAGTGGGAAAACAACACTTGTAAATCTTTTACCAAGATATTATGATATTACAGGTGGAAGCATAAAAATAAATAAAATTGATATAAGAGAGATATCTTTAGAAAAATATAGAAATCATATAGGGATAGTTCCGCAAGAAACATTTTTATTTAGTGGAACAATAGGTGAGAACATAGGATTTGGCAAGGATAAAGTGTCTCAAGAAGAGATAGAAAACGCTTCTAAAATGGCGAATGCGTATGACTTTATAATGGAATTACCAAATCAGTTTGAAACTGAAGTAGGAGAGAGAGGAATTCTTCTATCTGGAGGACAAAAACAAAGAATAGCGATAGCTAGAGCTTTAATTCAAAATCCAAGTATAATGATACTAGATGAAGCAACATCTGCTCTTGATACAGAATCAGAAAGACTTGTGCAAGAGGCTTTAGATAAATTGATGCAAGGAAGAACAACTTTTGTTATAGCTCATAGATTATCGACGATAATAAACGCTGACAAAATAGTTGTAATGGAAAATGGAGAGATAAAAGAGGTTGGAAATCATCAAGAACTTCTTAAAAAAGATGGGATTTATAGAAAACTTTATGAGATTCAATTTGGAAAAGCACAGCCAATAGAAACGGCACAGCTCATAGAGAATGGTAGTTTAGAAGAGTTAGAACAGTATATATAGGAGAGGTAAAAAAATGATAAGACAAGATGGAAGAAAAACAGATGAAAAAAGAGAAGTAAAAATCACTAGAAACTACACAATATATGCAGAAGGATGTGTTTTAATAGAGGTTGGGCATACAAGGGTTATATGTACTGCAACAGTTGTAGATAAAGTACCCCCATTTTTAAGAAATCAAGGTAAAGGATGGATTACAGCGGAGTATTCGATGTTACCAAGAGCAACAGGAGAGAGAAATCAAAGGGAAGCTGCTAAAGGGAAACTTGGTGGAAGAACTATGGAAATTCAAAGACTTATAGGAAGAGCGTTGAGAGCTTGTATCGATTTAGAAAAATTAGGTGAAAGAACTGTTACAATAGATTGTGATGTAATTCAAGCTGATGGTGGAACAAGAACGACAGCTATAACTGGTGGATTTATAGCTTTAGAGATGGCTATGAGAAGGCTTGTAGAAAAAGGTGTATTGACTGAAAATCCAATAACATCAAATATAGCTGCAATTTCAGTAGGTGTAGTTAAAGGAACTCCAGTTTTAGATTTAATGTATACTGAGGATTCAGAAGCTGAAGTAGATATGAATGTTATTATGAATGATAAGGGAGAGTTTGTTGAAATTCAAGGAACTGGAGAGGAAGCTACATTCACAAGAAAAGAGTTAAATAGTCTACTTGATTTAGCTGAAAAAGGAGTTTATGAGCTTATAGAAATCCAAAGAAAAGAGATAGAGGAGGAGTTTTCAAAGTAATGAAAATATTTTTAGCCACAGGAAATAAAAAGAAAATCGATGAGATGTCAAAAATATTAGATGGATTAAAATTTGAAATACTTTCTATAAAAGATGGGATCGAGATTCCTGAGGTTGTAGAAGATGGAGATACTTTTGAGGAAAATTCTAGGAAAAAAGCTTTAGAGATAGCAAAGTTTACAAATATGATAACAATATCCGATGATTCTGGTCTTTGTGTTGAAGCTTTAGATGGAGCTCCTGGAGTTTATTCAGCAAGATATGCAGGAGAAGATTCAAGTGATGTAGAAAATAATAAAAAACTAATTGAAAATTTACAAGGTGTAAAAAATAGGAAAGCTAAATTTGTTACGGTTATAACTTTAGGTAAACCCAATGGAGAATCGTACTCTTTTAGAGGAGAAATTGAAGGTATAGTTATAGATGAAGCTAGAGGAAAAGATGGATTTGGATATGATCCACATTTTTATCTATCAGAATATGATAAAACATTTGCAGAGATGCCTGAAATAAAAAATCAAATCAGCCATAGAGCGAGAGCTTTAAAAGCTTTAAAAGATGGGATTGATAAAATATTAAATATAGGCTAACCTCAGGGTTAGCTTTTTTTAAGAAAAAAATTAGTTAGGAGAAATAATGTATTTAAAAGGTGTAGAAATTTATGGATTTAAATCTTTTGGTGAAAGAATAAGAATAGATTTTGATGGCGGAATAACATCAATAGTAGGACCAAATGGAAGTGGAAAATCAAATATATTGGATGGAATATTATGGGTTTTAGGGGAGCAATCATATAAAAATATAAGAGCAAAAGAAAGTAAGGATATAATATTTTCAGGTGGAGAAGGGAAAAAAGCTGCGAGTTATGCAGAGGTATCTTTATTTATTGACAATAAAGATAATTTTTTTCCAATAGAATCAGAAAGCATTAAAATAACAAGAAAAATGTCTCAAAATGGAGATAACGACTATTCAATAAATGACAAAAAAGTTAGATTGAAAGATGTAGGGGAGCTATTTTTAGATACAGGTGTTGGAAAGAGTGCTTATTCAGTAATTGGACAGGGAAAAGTAGAAAGAATTATCTCATCTTCGAATAAAGAAATAAAAGGGATTATTGAAGAAGCAGCAGGGGTAAAGAAGTTTCAATATAAAAAACTAGAGGCAGCAAAAAGATTGGAGAAAGTCCAAAATGAGTTAGAAAAAATAGAGTTAGTTTTAGGAGAAATAGGAGAAAATAGATCAAGAGTTGAGAGACAATCTAAAAAAGCTATGGAATATTTGGCTATTAAAGATGAAAAAAATATCCTTCAAAAAGGTGTTTTAACTTTTGATTTCAATTCAAAAACATCAATTATTAATTCCGGAGAGAAAGAAAATGAAAGATTAACAAACTCTGTAGGGTACTTAGATGCAGAGGTTAAAAAATGTGAAATCGAGTTAAATAAGATTGAGGAGAGAAGAAAAGAGCTGTACGTAAAGATTGAAAATTTCTCAGAGAGCAATACGGCTCTTAAATCTGAAATCGAATTTTTAGAAAAAGAAGAGATAAGGGTAAGAGAAAGACAAACATCTTTTGAAAGAGAGTTGAAGCAAAAAGAGGAAGAGAATGAACTTTTAAATAAGGTTATTTCAAATAAAGATGAAATATTCTCTAAACTTTTGGAGGAAAAAGCTCGAGTAAAAGAGAGAGTTTTAGAAATAGAGATTAAGAATAAAGAGTTTGAAAAAATTATTGGTGAAAAAGAAGGCATTAAAAAAGATAAAGAGATTGCTGTTGAGTTAAAAAAAAGAAAGATAATGGATTTAGAGGTTGAAAAGTTAAAATTACTAAATGAAATTGAAAGTTCAACGAGAAGAATGAAAGGTAGTGAATTTAAAGTAAATTCATTGAAGGAAGAACTTTCTGGATATGATCAAAAAGTTGCGGATAATGGAATTGAAGTTGAAAAGGCAACAAAAGATAAAGAACAAAAGTCAAAAGAGCTTAAAGAGACTGAAGAGAGACAGATAAAATTAGAACAAGAAATAAGCGATTTGAGTAAAGATATGAATAAAGCATCTGAGCTTATAAGAAGTGCAGAGTTCGAAGAGAGAAGATCCTCAGCAAGACTTCAAGGTCTATATAGAGTTCAAGATAGTAATGAAGGCTTCTATAAAGGTGTAAAAGAGATTTTAAATGCAAAAATTCAAGGTGTTGAAGGGGCAGTAATATCACTTATAACTGTACCGGAAGACTATCAAAAAGCAATAGAGGCTGCTATCCCAGGGAATCTACAGGATATAGTTGTGACGACGAGTGAAGTAGCAAAAAATGGAATTCAACTTTTAAAAGAAAAAAAAGCAGGAAGAGCTTCATTTTTAGCGCTAGATACAATAAAAATTGGTTCTTTAAGAGATATTCCTAAAAAAAATGGAGTGATTGGAAGAGCATCGGAACTTGTATTAGCAGATAAAAAATATACAAAAGTTTTAGATATGCTTTTAGGAAATATTTTAATTGTTGAAAATACAGATACAGCTTTAAATATTTTAAAAGAAAATAGTTTTGGTGGAAATATAGTTACGCTTTCTGGAGAGTTACTTAGCTCAAGAGGGAGAATAACTGGAGGAGAAAGTGGAAACTCAATAGTAAGTCAAATTTTTGAAAGAAAAAAAGAGATAAAAAGTCTGGAAGAGACAGTGACTGATTTAAGTTCTAAGCTTAAAATTTGGAATGAAAAGATTGAAGTAATGAATAAAAATCTTGAAAAGTATGAGGATGAGATAGGTGGTATAGATGCCTTAGAGGATTCTCTTAGAAGACAAACTAAGCTGGCAGAAGAACTCTATAAAGATTTGAAAGAAAAAGGACAAAAGATAGAAAAAGAACGAAGAGTTATTGAGATAGAGATAAAAGAGGAAGAGAACTATAGTGTTGAATACGCTAAGAGGGTTGAGAGTTCTCAAAGTGAAAAAGGGATTACAGAAAAAATAGTTTCCGAATTAAAGGATGAACTAGATACAGAGAATAATCATATTCAGAATTTAAATTCAGATATAAGTATACTGAGAAATGAGTTTTCAGATATCAGAATACTTTATTTGAATAGTCAGGATAGATTTAGCCAGATAGAAAAAGAAGAACTTAAAGAGAAATTTGAAAAACAAGAACAAATAGATAAAAAAGAAAAAATATTAAAAATTATTGAAGAAATAAAAAAAGAACTTGAAAAATTACAAGAAAAGGCTCATACTATAAGTGAAGAGATAAAAAATAAAAATATGAAGTTTGAAAATGAAAACCAAGAACTAAAGGAGATGAAAAAAGAGGATCATCTCTTGGAAGAAAAATCAAAGGAACTTATAAGAAACTCAAGAGAATTTGAAACTAATCTATTTAAAGAAAAAGAAATTTTAAATAGAGAGATTGAGAGAAAAGAGAGAATAACAAAAGAAATAGATGAAATTCTACTACAACTAGAAGAACTTTTAGAAGTTGAAGGAGTAGTTTTATCAGATGAGGATTTGAAATCTAGTAGATCTAAAGTTAGAGAACTTGAGATTAAATTAAAGAATTTTGACTCAGTTAATCTACTTTCAATAGAGGAGTTTAAAGAGTTAGATAATAAATATAAGTTCATAGACCTTCAAAGAGAGGATTTAGTAAAAGGTGAAAAAAGTTTATCTCTATTAATAAAAGATATTGATGAAACAATAGAGAAAAAATTTTATGAAGCTTATGAGGAAATCAATAAAAACTTTAATGAAATGTGTATAGAAACACTGGATAATTCAGAGGGAAATCTTTCTCTTCATAACGGAGAAGATTTTGCAAATTGTGGAGTGGAAATATCTGTAAAGTATAAAAATAAAAAAAGACAGGCCTTGTCGCTTTTATCGGGTGGAGAGAAATCAATGGTTGCTATAGCCTTTATAATGGCAATATTTATGTATAAACCAAGTCCGTTCACTTTCTTAGATGAGATTGAAGCAGCTTTAGATGAAAAAAACACAAGAAAATTAATAGGAAAGTTAAAAGAGTTTACAGATAGGTCTCAATTTATACTTATAACACATAATAAAGAAACAATGAAAGCCTCGGATTCTCTATATGGAGTAACAATGAATAAAAAAATAGGAATCTCTAAGTTAGTTCCGGTAAAAATTTAGTAAAGAGAGGAAAAAATGAGACTTTTATCGTATATATATTTTTTTATAACCTCAGTACGAAATTGGCTTTACGATAAAGGGTATTTCAAAATAAATGAGATACCAGATGTTGATATTTTATGTGTGGGGAATATAACTGTTGGAGGAACTGGCAAAACACCAGCGGTTCAATTTTTTGCAAAAAAGCTTATGAAAATGGGAAGAAATGTAGCTATTGTTTCTAGAGGATATAGAGGAAAGCGAAAGGTTGAACCTTTGGTTGTTAGTGATGGAAAGAAAATATTGGCAACACCTAGAGAAAGTGGGGATGAACCATATATTCATGCTTTAAATTTAAAAATTCCTGTTATTGTGGGGAAAAATAGATATGAAGCTTGTAAATTTGCTGTAGAAAAATTTGGAGTAGATACCATTATTTTGGATGATGGATTCCAACATAGGAAACTAAAAAGAAACAGAGATATAGTCCTAATAGATGCTACAAATCCTTTTGGTTGGGGAGCACTTCTTCCAAAAGGTACTCTTAGAGAGGATTTTAAAAAAGCAAGTGAGAGGGCAAGTGAATTTATAATAACGAAATCAGACCTTATTTCAGAAAGTGATTTAGAAACTATTAAAAGGTTTTTAAAAGTCAAGTTTAAAAAGCCAGTATCTGTGGCAAAACATGGAGTAACATCGCTCTGTGATATAAAAGGGAATGCAAAACCATTATTTTGGGTAGCTGGGAAAAGAGTTTTATTATTTTCAGGACTTGCGAATCCACTTAATTTTGAAAAAACAGTGATATCCTTAAATCCGGCATATATTGAAAGAGTTGATTTTATGGATCATCACAATTTTAAAGAGAAAGATTTTGAAGTAATAAAAAAAAGAGCAGAGGCAATGGATGCTGATTTTATAATAACTACAGAGAAAGATTTAGTAAAACTTCCTAAAAATGTGAAGTTAGAAAATATTTTTGTGTTAAAAATAGAGTTTACAATGCTCGAAGATAACAGTTTAGAAGGATTTGGTGAAGTGAATGAAAAATAGGATAAAAGAAAGATTTATAAAGGTTTTAGAGAATGCGGAAATTCTTGATAAAAGAGCATATTTAACTATAGATGGAGAGGGAAATGTAGAGAGAAAAGCTATGAACCTAACAATTCCAGCTATGGTATTTTGTCAAGATGAAACTATTTTTGAAGAAATATTAAAAATAGAATCGAATAAAAAAGAGAGAGAAAAAGAGAAAAAAATAGATCGTCTTTCAAATCTTACTATAGATAAGTTGAAAGAAAATTTTACAAAATTAGTTGTAAAAGGTGAAGTTGAATTTGCAAAAAGATATGGAAAAGAATTAGCTTTAAGAGATTTAGAAGAGTTTAATAAGGCCCTATTCAATCTTTCGTTAATGGATAATATAGCTTTTAAAAAACCAATGATGGCACTTGCTATGAGAGAAATTTTGAAAACTATAGGTTGGGATGATAAAGTTGGATATTTAGTCATATCTTATTTTACAAAGCAAAGATATGATTTGAGTTGTTTGGAATTAGTAGAAGGTATTGAGAATAAGGATTTTGATGTTCCAGATATATTGGAGCTTATAGCTTATAAAAAAGTCTTAAATGAATATGAGTATAAAAATGAAAAAAAATATGCGGCAATGCTTTCTAAATGGAAAAATGAGACTAAAGAGCTAGCTATTTCTCCTGTAGAAAATGAAATATTAAAGACTATTAAGTTTTAAAGGGGGAAAAAGATGTTGAGTTATTTTAATATAAAGATGATCAACTTTTTTGATAATAAATCGGTTTTAAAAGATGAAATTTTAAAAATTATGGTTTCAAATATGGCTGAAAATTGTGAAGCTATTCAGGATAAAGAGGGGTTTTATTTTGAGGTTTTAGAAAGAGAAAGTGTTGGCACAACTGGAATTGGAATGGGAGTAGCTATTCCACACGCCAGAACTAATTCTGTAAAAGAGATAGTTTTAGCAATAGGAGTTTTAAAAAATCCGGTGGATTTCAATTCTTTAGATGGAGAAAAAGTTAAAATAATTGTACTTGTTGGAGCTCCCAAAGGAGAGAGTAAGAGATATTTGGAACTTCTTTCTTCACTTTCAAGAATTTTTAGAGATAAAAAAATAAGAGATAGTATCTTGGAAAGCACTACAACAGAGTGTTTAATTGAGGCAATAGCGGAGATTGTGTAGATGAAAATAGGCATATATGGTGGAAGTTTTAATCCAATTCATAATGGGCATATATACATGGCTAGATTTATTATAAAATATTTAAATTTAGATAAATTATTTATTATTCCAGTTGGAAATCCATCCCACAGAAAAAATGTTTTAATTGATGGAGAGCTTAGAATAAAAATGTGTAAAGAAGCTTTTAAAAAAGATTCAAAGATAGAAGTTTTGAGTGTGGAAGTAGACTCGAAGGAACTTAGTTATACATACGATACATTGATTAAAATCATTTCAGAATATCCAGGGAATGAATACTTTGAAATAATAGGAGAGGATTCTGGAGAATATTTCCATAGGTGGAAAAATTATAAAGAAATCTTAAAAAAATCAAAAGTTGTTATTTTACAAAGAGAGGGATACAAAACGAATCTTAAAGATGAAAATATTATTCAAGTGAAAAATCCATTTTTAAACTTCTCTTCAACAAGAGTTAGAGAGATGGTAAAATGCAATGAAAGTATAGATGATATGGTGCCAAAAGGGGTTATAGAACTTATAGAAAAAAACAAATTATATAAAAAATAGAAAGAGGTAGCATGAAAACTACCTCTTTTGTTTAATTAGGAGTCATTTTTTATATGGAAAAAATGCTTTAAATATGGTAAAATTTAGTGATTTATTGAGAGGAGATATGTAATGAGTTTAGAAATACCAAATCATATAGCAATAATTATGGACGGAAATGGGCGTTGGGCAAAGTTAAAAGGGATGCCGAGAACTTACGGACATAAGGCTGGAGCGGATACGTTGAGAAAAACACTTACTTACTGTGGGGAGCTTGGTGTGAAGTATTTAACTGTCTATGCATTTTCTACTGAAAATTGGAAAAGAGCCAAAGAGGAAGTTGACACATTGATGTTTTTATTTAAAACTTATCTGAAAAATGAAAAAAAAACATTGATGAAAAATAATGTGAGATTTATAGTTTCTGGAAGAGAGGATGGAGTTAGCAGAGAGCTTTTAAAAGAAATTAAAAATCTTGAAGAGGAAACAAAAGGTAACACCGGAATAACACTTAATATAGCATTTAATTATGGAGGCAGAGCCGAAATCGTAGACGCTATAAATAAGATGATAGAAAACAACGAGAGAGATGTAACAGAAAATGTTGTAGAGAAATATCTTTATAACAATTTACCTAATCCAGAGTTATTGATAAGAACAAGTGGAGAAATGAGAATTTCAAACTTTTTATTGTGGCAAATAGCTTACTCTGAGATATATGTAACAGAAACTCATTGGCCTGATTTTGATAAAAACGAACTTTTAAAGGCAATAGAGAGTTATAAAAAAAGAGATAGGCGTTTTGGAGGAGTTAAATAGATGTTAAATAGAATATTGGTAGCTTTAGTAGGAATTCCAATTTTAGTAACAGTACTTTTAAAAGGTGGATTTTTACTATTATTATTTGTAAATTTTGTAATATTGGTTGGATTGTTTGAGTTTTATAAAATGGCAGAAATTGGTGGGAAAAAACCGGATGTAAATTTAGGATATGTAGCAGGATTAGCAATTCCAAATTTTATTTATTTTTCAAAAGCTGATAATTCAGAGATAGTTTTGATGCCGATAGTTTTACTTGCAATAGCTTTAATTGGAAAAAAAGTTTTGCAAAATAAGGTGGAAAATTCGAGTCGAGATATTGGCATAACACTTTTAGGGGTTATTTACGTATCAGGGCTTTTCAGTCATTTGTTACTGATGAATTACTTACCCAAAGGTGGTCATTGGCTTTTAACTGTTCAAATTTTAGTTTGGGTATGTGATTCATTTGCATACTTTGTAGGAATGGGAATAGGAAGAAAAATATTCAAAAATGGGTTTAGTGCCATAAGTCCAAAAAAGTCTATAGAGGGGTCTATCGGTGGAGTTGTTTTTACAATGGGAGCAATCTATTTAATAAACAATCAATTTCAAATATTTAGCCCTGAAACAAATAAATTTGTAGTTTTGTTGTTTGGACTTTTAATTAGTTTAATCGCTCAGATTGGAGATTTAGGTGAGTCGATGTTTAAAAGAGAGTTTAAAATAAAAGATTCAGGAAAAATTTTAGGAGAGCACGGTGGAATACTAGATCGTTTCGACAGTATGCTATTTGTAGTGCCAATAGTATATTATCTTTTAAAATTTTTTAATTAAAATGAGGTAGCTGAAAAAGCTACCCTTTTTTTAGCGATAGGTTCATTTATTTTAAAGATATAAGGAGATAGGTATGAAAAAAATAACTATATTGGGTTCTACAGGAAGTATTGGAACAAACGCTTTAAAAGTAATAGAAGGAAAATCTGATCAATTTGAAGTTTTAGGAATATCTGGTTATTCAAATTTAGATCTACTTTTAGAGCAGATAGAAAAATTTAATCCAGAATATATTTGTATTGGGGACAAAAAAAAGGCAGATATACTGAAGTCTAAATATCCACAGAAAAAAATTTATTTTGGAGATGAAGGATTGAAAGCTATGGGTGCTTTAGATGAGGCGGATATAGTTTTAACAGCAATAAGTGGAGCGGTAGGAATAGAAGCGACTGTAGAAGCTATAAAAAAAGAAAAAAGAATTGCTTTAGCTAATAAAGAAACAATGGTTGCAGCAGGAGAATATATAAATAAACTTTTGAAAAAATATCCGAAAGCAGAGATAATTCCTGTAGATAGTGAGCACTCAGCACTTTTTCAAAGTATGCAAGGGAGTGGAAAAGAGGAGGTTCAAACACTTATAATAACAGCAAGTGGAGGAACTTTTAGAGGAAAAACATTGGAAGAATTAAAAGACGTCAGCGTAGAGCAAGCTTTAAAACATCCAAATTGGGCAATGGGAAAAAAAATAACAATTGATTCATCAACTCTTGTAAATAAAGGGTTAGAAGTTATAGAGGCTCATATGCTGTTTGGAATAGATTATGAAAATATAGAGGTGTTGGTACACCCTCAAAGCATAATTCATTCGATGGTTGAGTTTAAAGATAGTTCAATCATAGCTCAAATAGGAGTACCGGACATGAAATTACCAATTCAATACTCTTTTACTTATCCAAATAGAGAAAGTAATGTGGTCTTTGAAAGACTGAATTTAAAAAAATTGAAGGAATTAACTTTTTCTCAGTTAGACAATGATGTTTTTAAAGGTGTTCAATTAGCATTTAGAGCTGGAAAAATAGGGAAAACAATGCCATGTGTTTTTAATTCTGCCAACGAGATTGCAGTAGAATTGTTTTTAAAAGGAAAGATAAAGTTTTTAGAGATATATGAAATCATAGAAAGTGCAATGGATAAACATCAAGTTGAAGAGATTGAGAATCTTGAAATAATAAAAAAAGTAGATAAAGAAACAAGGAAGTGGGCATATGAAAATTACGGAAGAGATTAAAAAAGGAAAATTAATAGTTATAGAAGGGACAGATTCTAGCGGGAAAGAAACTCAAACAAATATATTATTTGAAAAATTAAAAGAAAATATGAGTGAGTCAACAAAAATTAGAAAGATATCTTTTCCTAACTATGAGAGCCCAGCTTGTGCTCCAGTAAAGATGTACCTTGCAGGAGAGTTTGGAACAGATGCAGAAAAAGTAAATCCGTATCCAGTATCGACAATGTATGCAATAGATAGATATGCTTCATTTAAAACAGATTGGGGTAAATTCTATAATGAAGGCGGAGTTGTAGTCACAGACAGGTATGTTACATCTAATATGGTTCATCAAGCGTCCAAGATAGATAATAAAATAGAGAAAGAAAATTATCTAAAGTGGTTAGAGGATTTAGAGTATGAAAAAATGGAGATACCTAGACCAGATTTAGTTATATTTTTAAACATGCCAACAGAGATAGCGGAAGAACTTATGGCAAAAAGAAAAAATAAAATAACAGGTGAAGATAAAAAAGATATTCATGAAAAAAACAGTGAGTATTTGAGAAAGTCACATAGAAATGCATGTGAAATTTCAGTTAAGTATTCTTGGGCTGAGGTTAAATGTGTTAAAAGTAATAGATTGAAAAGCATAGAGGAAATATCAGAAGAGATATATTCTCTTGTAGCTGAGATATTATAGGGGGAGGAAAGATGGATATACTAATAGCGCTATTATTACTAGGAGTAATAATATTTATACATGAATTGGGGCATTTCTTAGCAGCGAGATTATTTAAAATGCCAGTATCAGAGTTTTCATTAGGAATGGGACCGGAATTATACTCATACTACACAGGGAAAACATTATATTCGATAAGAATAATTCCAATTGGTGGATTTGTAAATATAGATGGAATGGAAGTTGATAGTAAAGTTGAGAATGGTTTTAATAGTAAACCACCACTTGCTAGATTTGTAGTTCTTTTTGCAGGAGTATTTATGAACTTTTTAATGGCTTTACTCGTTGTTGTTGGAATTACTTTTACAACAGGTCAAGCAATTCAAAATACATCTCCTGTGGTTGGAAATATTTTAAAAGATGCAAATTCAGCCAAAGTTTTAAAAGAAAATGATTTGATCAAATCGATAGACGGGATAAGTATTAGTAGCTGGAAAGATATAGGCGAGACAATAACTAAAGAATCAAAAGGAAGAGATATTTTAGACATTGTTGTTGAAAGAGATGGGAAAAACTTAGAACTTTCGGTTCCCTTGACAAAATTTGAAGAGAACAAACCATTAATAATGGGGATTGTACCTGAATATACATTTAAAAGATATAGTTTCACAGATGGAATGGGAGCGTCATTTAAAATATTTACAGGTATTTTCAAAGATACATTGGGTGGAATAAAGATGTTGGTAACTGGAAAAGTTAAGGCCAAGGATATAAGTGGACCAGTAGGGATTGTAAAGGTTGTTGGAGATGCAAGTAAAAGTGGAAGTTCAGGTATTTTGGTTTGGTTACTTGTTATTTTATCTATAAATGTAGGAATATTCAATCTTTTACCATTTCCAGCTTTGGATGGTGGAAGAATTATATTTGTGATTTTAGAACTTTTAGGAATAAAGGTTGATAAAAAATTAGAAGAAAAACTTCATATGGTGGGAATGTTAATATTATTTGGACTTATAATATTTGCAACAGCAAATGATGTCTTTAATATTATTAAGTTTTAAAGGGGGCTTACAAAGTGGTATTAACTAAGAGAGAACGAATTAAAAGAATAGCTACTATACTCTTTGCTGCAAATGGAATAAGAAATACAAAAATAGAGGATATTGCTAATGTTTTAGGAATGGCAAAAGGTGGATTTTATTATTATTTTAAAAGTAAAGAAGAGCTTTTAGAAGAAATAATGGACAATTCAGTGATAAGTAGAAGAGAATTTTTAAAAGAGGTTGGAGATTTGGATGTTTCATTTGAAAAAAAATTGAAAATGATAATATCAAGAAGATTAAATTTAAGAGACGACAGATACAATCTGTTTCTTTTTGCTAAAATTTATGAAAATGGAGAGATTAACTTAACTTATGATGACTATATGAAAAGAGATATAATCTTTGGTGAGTTTTTAAATAGTAATAAAGATAATATTAAAGAGAAATATAGAGATCAAATTGAAAAAATACGTTGTATCTTAAGTTCATCACTGACAACACTTTTATTATTTTTAATCAATCAGACAGGAGTTAAGGTAACAGGTGAAGAAAGTTATAGAAAAATGATTGAAAAATATCTGTCGATAGACATAGATAAAGAGATAGAGATATTTTATAACCTATTTTTAAAGGAAATTGTAAAATAAAAGTAAAAAAAATTAAAGGAAAAAAATAAAATTGTTAGAAACTAATGTTTAGACTGACACTGTTTGAAATAATTTTGAACAGAATTTTTTTAAAAAAGTCTTGAAAAATAACAAAATATCAATTATAATACATTGTTAACGAAAATAGAAAACAGGAGGAGTTAAGGATGAAGAAATCAATATTAGTAGTTTCGGAAAGAAAAGAAACATTGAAACAAGTCAGAAAAGCTTTGTCAGATATGTATGAAATAATAACATTTAATAACTTATTAGATGGATTAGATATGTTAAGAGAGAGTGATTTTGATGTAGTTTTATTAGATGAGTATTTAACTTGGTTCAACTTCTCAGAAGCGAAAAGAAAACTAAATGGAATAGGTAAAGATTTTGTTGTTATTGGATTGTTAGATGAGGAAAATGAAGCTTTAATTCAAGAGATGAAAGAAGCTGACATCTATAACTATCTATTAAAACCAGTAGATGCAAAAGAGATGAATAGAATAATGATTCCAGCTCTAAGAAATTTAGAGATTGTAAAAGAAAAAAGAAAATTAGAGGAAAAACTTTCAGATTCTGAAGATGAAAACGAAATGATCGGACAATCTACAAGAGTTAAAGAGGTTAAAAATTTAATAGAAAAAGTAGCTGAAAGTGATTTGACAGTTCTAATTACAGGAGAAAATGGAGTTGGAAAAGAATTAATAGCTAAAGAAATATTTAAAAAAAGTGATAGAAGAAAAGAAACGTATATCACAATATCATGTGCATCATTACCAGAAGATCTAATTGAAAGAGAGTTGTTTGGATATGAAAGAGGAGCTTTCTTAGGAGCAACTACAAGCAAAAAAGGGATATTGGAAGAGGCAGATGGAGGAACAGTTTTCCTTGATGAAATTTCTGCTATGGATTTAAAAGCTCAAGCCAAAGTTTTAAGAGTTATTGAATATGGAGAGTTTAGAAGAGTTGGTGGGAATAAATCAAGAAGAGTTGACGTAAGATTTATTGTATCAACAAATAAGGATTTAAAAGAAGAAACTGAAAAAGGTAAATTCAGAAAAGATTTATATCATAGATTAACAGCTTTCCCTATTGAAGTACCACCTTTAAGAGATAGAAAGGACGATATCCCTATATTGGCTAATTATTTCTTGAATAAAATAGTTAAAGATTTAAGAAGAGAGATTCCTGTTATATCTGGAGATGCAATGAAGTATTTAATGGAATACTCATATCCAGGAAATATTAGAGAGTTAAAAAATATGATTGAGAGAATGGTAATTTTATGTACTGACAGAAGTATAGACGTTGAAGATTTACCGTTGGAAATAAAGATGAAATCTGATACTGTTGAAAATAAAACAGTAATTGGTGTAGGACCTTTAAAGAATATATTAGAGCAAGAGATATATGCTTTAGATGATGTAGAAAAAGTTGTAATTGCAATGGCTCTTCAAAAAACTAGATGGAATAAGCAGGAAACATCAAAACTTCTAGGAATAGGAAGAACAACTTTATACGAGAAAATAAGAAAATACGGATTAGATATAAAGTAAAAATTACGAAATTTTCTGGAGGGGTTAAAAGATGGCAATTAGAAAGTTTAGAAAAAATATGAAACCTGTAATTTGGGTTATAACAGTATTGTTCTTAATAAGTTTAATCGCAGGATATGCGATGTCTTTTAAAGGAAATTCAGCAAATTCACAGTTAGCATTTAAATTAAATGGTAAAAAAGTGACGCAGGTGGAAGTTCAGAGATCAATGGCTATATTATCAGAAAATTACAATAGATATTTAGGAACAACAGTAAATCCTGAAGTGATGAATATAGTTGCATTTAATGAGTTTATTAATAAAAATTTACTTTTAGATATGGCCGATAAGTTAAAAATAAAAGTTTCTAGCTCAGAGGTTAGTTCGCAGATGGATAAGATAAAAGAAGCTTTTCCAGATAAAGAGCAATTTAAAAAAGCATTATTAAGCCAAGGATATACAACAAAAACTTTGGAAAATGAAATTAGAGAAAATTTAACTCTTCAAAAGGTTTCGGAAGCAATTACTAATAATATTAAAGTATCTTCTGAGGATATTGAAAATTACTACGCTGATAATAAATATACAACTTTTCAAGGAAAATCGTTTGAAAGTGTTAAGCCACAAATTGAACAGGCACTAAAAGCTCAAAAAGGTGCGGAGATGTTTGCAACAGATATTAACGAAGCTAGATTAAAAATGAAAATTGAAGATGTGGATAAAAACTTTGAACCTTATTTGGAGAAAGAAGAATTTAAATTTGATGGCATAGAAGTTACAAATGTTAGTTATGCTAAAAGAGTTTTAAATAATCTTGCAATGACAAAAGGGGATTTGGAACAGGCTAAAGAATTAGCAAAAGAAACGATAGAATCAGAAATTAAGCTTTTAAAAGCAGCAGAAGCTCAAGGTGTAAAAGTTGACCAAACTTTACCGCTAGAATTGAGAGTTTCAGAAGCAGTAATGTCATTATATGCTAAATTAAAATCAGAAGTTACTTATACAGACAAAGATTTAAAAGATTTCTTTAAAGAAAATCAAATAAACTATGATGTTGTTAAAAGTGCTGATGCTAATGTTGCAATTTTAAAAGTAGAACCAAGTGAAGCTGATGACAATAAGGCAAAATCTCAAGCAGAAGATCTTTTAAAAACAGTGAATAAAGAAAATTTTGCTGAAATGGCGAAAAAATATTCTAATGGACCAAGTGGACCAACAGGAGGAGCTTTAGGAACTTTTTCTAAGGGTGACATGGTACAACCATTTGAAGATGCTGCATTTACAGGAAAAGTTGGGGAAGTTTATCCAGAGGTTGTAAAAACACAATTTGGATATCACCTAATTTTTGTAGAGAATAAGGATGAAGCTAACGGTACAGTTACGGCAAGTCATATACTTGTAATACCAGAACCTTCGGAGGAAACTTTGAAAGAAAAAGTTACTCAAGCAGATGAAATTGTTAAAGATTTATCAAAAGGAACAATAAGCTTTGCAGATTTAAAAAATGATAAAGAGATTATTTTTTCTGAAAAGATAGATGGAATTACAGAAGAAGGGTATGTCCCAGGATTGGGTTATAATGAGGAGTTAGCAAAAGCTATATTCGCAGCAAAAACTGGAGATATTAGCTTTATAAAAGAGCAAAAAGATTATATAATTTATAAAAAAGATTCACAAATTGAGGAGAAAAAAGCAAGCTTTGAAGAAGTAAAAGATAAAGTTATAGCTGATTATATCAATACAAAAGCTCAAGAAAAGCTTAGAGAAGTAGAGATTAGTACTCAAAATACAGAAAATTAAAGAATAGAGATGGAGGATTTTAATCCTCCTTTTATTTTTAAAAAAAAATTGCATATTCTTTAAAAATGTAATATAATTTAGGATAGAGCGGTTCGCTCTAAAATATTTAAAAAATTTGAACCTTAGTCAATTGGGAGATGTTAATGAAATATAAATCAGAAGATATTGATTTATTATTACAACAATTACATATTGAGAAAGTTGTAGGAGAGTTTGTAGATCTAAAAAAATCTGGAGCGAATTATAAAGGACTTTGTCCTTTTCATCAAGACAGTAATCCATCATTTGTTGTAAGTCCTAGTAAAAACATTTGTAAATGTTTTGTATGTGGAGCCGGTGGAAATCCTATTAAATTTTACTCAGAATACAAAAAAATATCTTTTGTCGAAGCTGTAGATGAGCTAGCAAAAAAGTATAATATTCCAATAACGGGTATAATAGGTAGTACTAAAAGTGATGAAAATCGTGAATACTATGAGATTATGGATGCAGCACATACTTATTTCAAACAAGAGATATTTAAAAATTCAGCCAGAGATGCTCTAGAGTATCTATCAAAGAGAAAAATAAACCCAAAACTAATAAATGAAAATGAGATAGGTTATGCACCTAATAGTTGGAGTGGGCTTTACGATTATCTTTTGACAGTTGGATATAACAAGAAGAAAATATTTGATTTAGGACTAGCAAAAGAAAGCGAAAAAGGTGTTTATGACAGCTTTAGAAATAGAATAATATTTCCAATTTATTCAATTTCAGGAAGAGTTATAGCTTTTGGAGGAAGATCGTTAGAAGATAATAAAGAGATTCCAAAGTATATTAATTCACAAGAAACTCCGATCTTCAGTAAGGGAAAAAATCTTTATGGTTTTATCCAAAAAGGAAGCAATATTAAGAAGAAAAACTATTCAATACTCATGGAAGGGTATATGGATGTCCTCTCTGCCCATTCATATGGATTTGATGTGGCACTGGCCCCTCTGGGAACAGCTCTTACAGAGGAGCAAGCAGAGCTTTTAAAAAGATATACAAACAATGTTTTGCTATCTTTTGATATGGATAATGCTGGACAAAAAGCAACAGAAAGAGCGATAATGATATTGAAGTCACAAGGATTTAATATTAGAGTTTTGGTTTATAAAGATGCTAAAGATCCAGATGATTATTTAAAGGCTTATGGAAAAGAAGCATTTTTAAAAGTTGTAAAAGAATCATTAGAAGCATTTGATTATCTATATGAGAGGTATTCTATGGAATATAGCTTGGATGATCATATGTCTAAACAAAATTTTATTAATAGATTTAGAGATTTTTTTCAGTGTATAGAAAGTGATCTTGAGAAAAGTTTATATATAGATAAATTGGGGAAATCATTGAATATTGACCTAGATATCTTGAAAACGATATTAATAACTAATAATAAAAAAAGATCAAAAAATACTTATGAAAAAAAAGAGGAAACAAAAGAAATAGACGAAAAAGGATTGTATAATTTAGAGAAATTGACACTTGCATTAGTTTTGTCTAATAATGAGTATTTTGATTATTTTAAAAATAAAAATATAGGTAGTAGTTTAGGTAAAAAGATATTTCTTTATTTAGAATTTTTACAAGAGAATGAGAAAAGAAGTGAAAACATAATTAAAGATGTTATTTCAACAGGGAATTTAACGGATAAAGAGGAACAAGAGTTAGTGAATATATCACTGGTATCTCTAGATGATTATTCCAATAAAACCCAGATTGAAAAGGGCTTTGAAATCATATTTATGTCTTGGTTCATACTAGAGTTAAAAGAATCGCTAAAAGAAAGAAGCAATTTACTGAAACATATTAAGCTAAAAAAAATTGAGGACAAATTGAAACAAACAAATAGTTTCAATGATCTTCAAGCATTGTATGAAGAGTTTGAAAGTATCAATGCATAAAATTCTGAAAGACAAGTTTATTGAATAGAGGAGGCTTCAGCTAATGAAGGAGTTTATAAAAAATGATAAGGTATTAGCTTTATTAAGAAAAGCGATGGAGAATAAAAGGATAAGCTATGAAGAGATAAATAGTGAATTGAGTTCAGATTTCCCCCCAGAAAGAATAGAGTTTTTGATAAATGGTATGACTGAGCAAGGAATAAAGATAATTTCTCAAAATGAAGTTGTGAAAAAAGAGGAATCAACTAAAAGAGATTTAAAGAAAATAATAACACCAATAAAAAAAATAGCTCTAGATTCTGATGAAGAGGAAGAGGAAGAAGAGAAAGAAAAAACTACTGAGTATAGTGAAGATTTTGATTTTAATCCTGAAGATATTGAAGAGGTAAGCGAAGATGATTTAGCAAACGACGATCTTTTTAGTATAACTGGAGATATGGAAGTTGATGAACCAATAAAAATGTATTTAAGAGAGATTGGTCAAATTCCTCTATTAACACATGAACAGGAATTGGGTTATGCAAAAGCAGCTTTAGAAGGGGATGAGTATTCTCAGCAACAGCTTATAGAAGCAAATTTAAGACTGGTTGTAAGTATTGCTAAAAAGCATACAAACAGAGGATTAAAGCTACTAGATCTTATCCAAGAGGGGAATATAGGTCTTATGAAAGCTGTTGAAAAGTTTGAGTACAGTAAAGGGTATAAGTTTTCGACGTATGCGACTTGGTGGATAAGACAGGCTATAACAAGAGCTATAGCGGATCAAGGAAGGACAATTCGTATACCTGTTCATATGATAGAGACAATAAATAAGATAAAAAAAGAAGCTAGAATATATCTTCAAGAAACAGGGAAAGATGCAACACCAGAAGTTTTAGGAAAAAGACTGAATATGGAAGTTGAAAAAATTAAAAGTATCCAAGAGATGAATCAGGATCCAATATCTTTAGAAACTCCAGTAGGAAGTGAAGAAGATAGTGAATTAGGAGATTTCGTAGAGGATAATAAGATGCAAAATCCATATGAATTGACAAATAGAACGCTTTTAAGAGAGCAATTAAATGATGTTTTAAAAACTTTAAGTAGTAGAGAGGAACAGGTTTTAATCTTTAGATATGGATTAAATGATGGAGCTCCTAAAACTTTAGAGGAAGTTGGAAAAATATTTAAAGTAACAAGAGAGAGAATCAGACAGATAGAAGTTAAGGCTCTTAGAAAATTAAGACATCCTAGCAGAAGAAAAAAATTAGAAGATTTTAAAGTATAAAAATAATAAAATAAAAGGGGGCCTAGTGCTCCCATTTTATATTAAAAGTAAAAACAAAAAAAGGGGAAAATATGAAATTAACAAATTTTGAACAACAAGTTTTATTAAAATATAGAGCGGATGAAGATTTTATAATATTTTTAAAAGAAAATTCCGAGTTAAAATTAGAATTTCCGACAGAGGATTTAAGAAAAGAGGAAAAAGTTGAAGATAATAATTATGTAGTAGAAAGTGTCACAACTGAATACTTGGAAGAAATATCACATATACCACAACTTTCAAAAGAGGAGATAGATAATCTCTTAGAATCATTAGATGACGATGAGAGTTCCAATACATTGATTGAAGGAAATTTAAGAGAAGTGGCAAATATAGCATTTGATTATCTTGTGGCTGGAATTGACTATTTAGACCTTATCCAAGAGGGGAATATAGGAGCTATCAAAGCTTTGGATAGCTATAGACCATCAAATGGGGATATTTTAAATTATATGAAATTATGGGCTAGAAAAGAGATGTTGATATTTGTAGATGAAAAGGTTCAGACTGAAAAATATATGTACAAAGGATATTTTTTGAAAAGACAAGAAGAACTTATAGAACATGAAATTGTAGCTGAACTTGAGGAAGAAGAATCTGTTGAAGAGTTATCACCAGAAGAGAAATCGGAGATAATTGGAGAAAAAATAGCATCTCTTGAAGATATAGATTTGAAATCTATACCAAAAAAAATGTCATATACGGAAGAAGAAATTATAAAGAAATTCTACGGTTTAGTTGGGGATAGAAGAGAGTCTTTATTTGAAATAGAAGATAGTTTAGACTTAAAAAGAGGAGAGGGAGAAAAACTTTTTGAAACCGCTATAACTAAGTTATCATTGGGAGGAGGAAGAAGTCTTAAAATATGAAATTGAGTAAAATAATTAATTATTTAGAAGAGAAATTTCCTCTGAATCTGTCTGAGGAGTGGGATAATGTGGGTCTTTTAGTGGGAAGAAGAGACTCTAAAATAAAGAGAATATTACTCTCTTTAGATGTGACAGATAAAGTGATAGACGAAGCAATTAGAGTTGGTGCAAACTTAATAATAACACATCATCCAATAATTTTTAAATCCTTAAAAGTCATAAATGGAGATACAACTTTAGGAAAAAAAATATTGAAGTTAATTGAAAATAAAATTGCGGTGTATTCAATGCACACAAATTTAGATTCAGCAAAATCAGGATTGAATGATTTTTTAGGTGAAAATATTTTAGAATTAAAAGATGGTAAAATTTTAGAAAAGTTTGAATTAAATGGAAGAGAGTTTGGAATTGGTAGAATTTATAAACTAGATAATCCTATAGAATTAAAAAAATTATCACAAAAAGTGAAAGAAAAACTAAAGTTAGATTGTATAAATATAGTGACGTCAGATATAAATTTAAATATAAAAAAAATTGCTTTAATTAGTGGTTCTGGTTCAACTTATTGGAGGAAAGCTAAAAAACTAGGAGCGGATATATTGCTAACAGGCGATATAAAATATCACGAAGCTCTAGATGCAAAAGAGGAGAATTTTAGCTTGATGGATATAGGGCATTTTGAAAGCGAATGTATTTTTGTAAAACATCTAAAAGATATAATAGAAAAAAAGTTTGAAATAGAAATATTATATTTTAATGATGGACCTATATTTCAGAAGATGTAAGGAGACCAAAAAATGCTAAAAAAAATTACAACAGTTTTTATAATTTTATCGACATTATCTCTAGGGAAAATAAATGATTATAGAGGTGCTTTTTTAGATGAGGATAAAGTTAAATTAGAAAAGACAGTGGAGTCTTTTGAAAAAGGGACAGGAAATAAGTTTTTTTTAAATACTCTAGAGGAGAATGAGGGATTTGAAGCTGATTCTCAGGAGAGGCTAATAATACTAAATCTAATAAAAAATAAAGAGGATTTAAACAGCACATTGAAAGTTCAAATAAAGATTTCACAGGATTTAAATCCAGAAGAATTGTCTACAGAGTTAACATTACTTTTAGATAATGTACAAGAATATGCAAATCAAAAAGACGAGTTTCAAATAGCTAATAATTTAGTTGAAGGCCTCCAGCAACTATTTATTGCTGAAGATGAATCGGAAGATCAAAATGAGAATTCGGGACAATTAGAATTAGGATTAAAAATATTTTTAGGAATTTTATTGACATTTTTAGTATTATGGATTAGAATAATACAGGTAAAACAAAAAAAAATAAAATATAAGTTAAAAAGAAGATAGGTATTAGAGTTAATCGCTTGTGTAAGCAAGAGGAAAGTCCGGGCTCCACAGAGCAAAAGGGTAGCTAACGGCTACTAAAGGAAACTTTAAGGAAAGTGCCACAGAAAATGGACCGCTATTGGAGTCTTAGACTTTAATAGTAAGGGTGAAAAGGCGGTGTAAGAGACCACCAGTTCCTTAGGAGACTAAGGAAGCTAGGTAAACCCCCTTTGGAGCAAGACTAAATAGGAGAGATGAAGGGGTTGCTCGCTCCCTCTCAGGGTAAGTTGCTTGAAGCTATAAGCGATTATAGTTCTAGATAAATGATTGACAAATACAAAACCCGGCTTATTTAATGCCTATCTATAACTAAATAAATGAGTCAAGAATTTATCGTAGAGAATTCTTGGCTTTATTTTTTATAAAAATATTATTAGGAGAATAGTTATGATGAAGAAGATAAATATAGGATTTGGAATAGTTTTATTGACATTAGTTGGTTGTTCTGCTTTAGATAAACAAAGTGAAGAAGAAAGAATTCTTTTACCAACGGTAACATCAAAAGCCCACGATATAAAGATATCTACAATGATTGAAGGGGAGTTTATTCCTCAAACAGATATAATACATATAGGGCAAAATGTATCACAGGTAGAAACAGGGATTACAGAGGTTAAATTAAACGGTATAGACCAAGTTAATATAGGATATAAGCAGGTTCGAAATGGACTTGCATATAATGGGAAATCAGCAACACCATTTACAGGAACGTTTGTTACTCTTGTAGGAGTTCATAAGCTTTATACTGAAGATTATAAGGCAGGAAAGCTAAATGGATATAAGATGTGGTATTCTGAAGCTGGAAGGACTGGAATGAAAGAGCCATATGTAAATGGAGTAAAAAATGGAATACAAGAAACATATTTTAGAAATACAGGAAATATTCGTTCAAGAGTGAATTATGTAGGCGGAAGAATTTCAGGTGAAGTTGAATGGTATAATAATAATGGTGGAATTATATCTAAAGAGTACTTGAAAAATGGAACAGGACCATGGATATCTTATTGGGATAATGGAAAAGTTAAAGAAAAAGGAAATTTACTTGGAGGGTTACCTAACGGTGAATGGAGAAATTTCACTCAAAAAGGTGAGTTAGAAAAACTAACTATTTATAAGAGTGGATCACCAATTTCACAGGAATGGATGAAATAAAATAGTTGACAAAGAATAGAAAAAATGATATTATAGTTGGTAGATTAAGCTTGGATAAGGTCGTCAGCAACCGAATCCAGCGATCTTTATACTTTTGGAGGTGTTAGAATGTACGCAGTTATAAAAACTGGTGGAAAACAGTACAAAGTTGCAGTAGGTGAAGTATTAAGAGTTGAAAAACTAAATGCTGAGGTTAACACAACTGTAGAATTGACAGATGTTCTTTTAGTGTCAAATAACGGAGAGATTAAAGTTGGAACTCCTGTTGTTGAAGGTGCTAAAGTAGTAGCAGAGGTTGTTGCTCAAGGTAAAGGAGCTAAAGTTGTTAACTTCAAATACAAGCCAAAAACTGGATATCACAGAAAGAAAGGTCACAGACAACTTTTCACTGAGATCAAAGTTACAGCAATCAACGCATAATTAAATTATGACAAAGATTGAAATATCAAGAAACAAAGGCAGAGTAGTAAGATATAAAGCCACAGGTCATGCAGAATATGCAGAGTATGGACAAGATATTGTTTGTGCAGCTATTTCGATGGCAATGCAATTTCCGTTAGGAGGAATGCAAGAAATCTTAGGTATAACACCTAGGTTTGAAATTGACTCTGATGGGTACTTAGACGTTGATATGAGAGGGATGGACTTTTCTGAAAAGATAAAGGAAGTTGATGTATTGTTAGATACAATGGTATTGATGTTGAAAGAACTATCTAAGGGGTATCCTAAACACATAAAGCTTGTAGAGAAGGAGGAAATTTAGATGCTATTTACATTAAATATACAATTATTTGCGAAGAAAAAAGGACAAGGTTCTGTTAAAAACGGAAGAGACTCTAATCCAAATTACCTTGGAGTTAAGAAATATGATGGAGAAGTTGTAAAAGCTGGAAACATCATAGTTAGACAAAGAGGAAATAAATTCCACGCTGGAAACAACATGGGATGTGGAAAAGATCATACATTATTCGCATTAATCGATGGATACGTAAAGTTCGAGAGATTAGGTAGAGATAAGAAGCAAGTTTCAGTTTACACTGAAAAAGCTAACTAGAAATAATACAAAAGAGTGTCTCAAGACACTCTTTTTTTTATATTTCTATAAAAAAATAATCCTATATTAAATTAATTTATCTAAAAAAAATTAGAAGTTTTAACGTCAACTTTCGCCCAAAAATGTTTTTTTAATTTTTTGCTTTGAGGATTCTCAAAAACTATTAAAGAATCTAAATCATCTCGAAGGTATTCCTTTAATTCAAATTTTAACTTTTCTAAAAGTGAAAGAGTTAACTCTCCTTCAAAAACAGAATTTTGAATATGTGTCAAATATTTTTTACAAATTTTAAAAACATTTCTTAAAACTTTAGCACCATTTGGATTTTCTAATGATATATCATACACTAAAATTATATACATGCTTACCACCAGATTTTAAACGAATTATATTTTTTGTTCTCTAC
>NZ_CAMTIK010000009.1 GCF_947072685.1 uncultured Cetobacterium sp.
CCTAAATCTATTGCTAAAGTTTTCCTGTCTCCAAATGAATACTCTAATAAAACCGTAAAGTCATTTTTTATAACTGTAAAAACCCCTGCAGCAGGTGTTAAATCTTCTAATTCCATTGCAAACTTATAGTTTAATGTCGTGCTTGGAATAACTCCCGAAATTTCACTGTCTGTTTTTTGATATGAAGCTCCCAAATATGGTGTCATAGAAAAATTGCTATCTCTATATACGACATAGCCAACTCTTCCTGATGCTACCTCTGCACTCTTTGCAGCCACATCTCCATCCATATCTATTCTCGTGTATGTATATTGTAAAGAGCTAAAAACTCTCTTGTATTCTCCAGCAATCAGAGCTCCCCCACCTAAAAGTTTCCCCTCTGATTTTTGTTTTATGTGAAGGTTTTCAGGCATAGTTTTAGAAATTTCACTTCCAATTGCCCCTAAAAGTTTATCATTCCAATCTTTACCTGTGCTATCAAAATTTATATTTCCTCTACCTAAATTAAATTTAGCTTCTGCTTCAAGTTTTCCACCAATTGCATATATATTTAAAAATGGAAGTATAAAATAATCCACTTTTACTATTTGAACCTTTGCATCTACCTCCATATCGTGAGGATTTAAGAAATATGCATTTAGGTCTGGAATTTTTTCGTGAATTTTTATTCCTTCTACACTTGCGCTTTTTAGATCTCCTTTTTCCCTTTGATTTACACCCATAACTGATACTCCCCACCTGTTCAATGGATATGGAATTCCGTTCCAATACTCCTGTGCTAAAACTAATTGTGGTAGTATAGCTAATAACCCCGTTACTTTTTTCATTGTTTCTCCCTTAGTTGTTCTATTCTTTATTTCCTTTTAATATCTCTACTATTTGAAATCCTAATAACAAAATATCTCCCAATAAGAAAAGAAGGAATGTCATAGTTTCCTCATCATCAAATCCCATTTGTAATAACTGAAAAACTATAAACAAAATCATCACTATGTTCGCAAAAAAAAGTGTCCTTTTCCTTTTGTGTTTAAAAAAACTATTATTTTTCATCATATTTTTAACCTATCCCCATACTTTTTATTTATTCAACACCTATATAATAACATAAAAATCCTTTTTATCTTAAATTATTTTTTCACAAAAATCCCCATTAAATCATGCACCTCTTCTAAAATTTATTTGATTTTTGACTCAATTCAATTGCAGATAAAACCATTGCTAAAATTGATTTATTCATTTTTTCGTGAGCATATTCTGAAGATAGATATTTTAAAATTTCCTTTTCGTGAACCTTTACATTCTCTGGTGCATCTAAAGCAATTTCAGTATACATTGTTGGACAGACCTGACTTACATTTCCAATATCTGAAGACCCTGCTGAACTTCCTAAATCATAGCTTATCTTTTCTATTCCTGATAATTTTAAATTTTTCTCCATTATTTCTTGAAGAGATTTTATGTATAGAACATTATCAAATGAGTTTTCAAAATTTTTAAAACTTAATCTTGTTCCGGTCATAAGCTCAGCACCTTTAGCACAATCTATAACTTTTTTATAAATTTTATTTAAATATTCTCTTGAACTTGCTCTGATATAAAATCTACATGAAGCATAATCCGGAGTTATATTCGGAGCACTTCCTCCATTCGTTATTATACCATGTATCCTTACATCCGATGTTACATGCTGTCTTAGACAGTTTATTCCTGCAAATAGCAAATTAACAGCATCTAAAGCGTTTATTCCATCTTCAGGAAAACATGCTGCATGAGCCGCTCTCCCATAAAATTCAAACTCCAAACTATCCATTGCTAGAGTCTTTTGATTTAGGTTAGTTTTTTCTCCGATATGGCATTGGAAAACAAAATCAATATCATTAAAAACACCATCTTCTACCATCTTACATTTTCCACCAACAGTTTCTTCAGCTGGAGTTCCAATAACAACTATATTTCCATTATAAATACTTTGAAGCTTTGATAAGAGTATTCCACTTCCTAAAGATGTAGCAGCTATCCAGTTATGTCCACAAGCATGAGCTGCCTCTCCCTTTTCCCCATAACCAGGCAAAGCATCATATTCCGCTAAAAAACATATTGTAGGCAAAGAAGCATCTTTAATTATACTTGCTTTAAATGCCGTTTGCATTGAACAAAATGGATACTCCACTTCAAATCCATGATTTTTCAGTACATTCACGAGATATTCTGAAGATACAAACTCCTCTTCTCCTAATTCTGGATTATCAAATATAAAATCATTTATTCGAATAAATTCTTTACTATATTTTTCTAAAACACTTTTTACATTTTCTAACAACTCCATTATTACTCCCCCTTAGATGTGTTACAAGCTAGAAAGCCTTCACTTTTTATTTCATTATATTTATCTCTATGTTACAAAAAAAAAATGAACTTTTCTTATTTTTATAAAACATTATATCATTTTTTTTTAAACTATGTTAAACTAAAAAAACACTATTTTCTAGGAGGAGCTATGAAACCTAATAATAATACTTACTATGATTTTACATTCATACATCTTAATGATATTCATGGAAGAGTTAATGGCGAAAACAATAGCATTAATTTTTCAAAACTCTTCACATTTTTAGAAACTTTACGAAAAGACAAAAAAAATGGTAAAGTTTTTTTAATAGATTCTGGTGATACATTGCACGGCACTCCTTTTGCAAATTTATCTAAAGGTGAGTCTATTGTTGAGCTCTTTAACTATCTTAAATTTGATTATACTACAATTGGAAACCATGACTTTAACTATGGTTACAATCATTTAAAAACACTTTTATCTCTACAAAACTATAAAACTTTAGCTTTAAATTTAATTGATAAACAATTTAAGAACGAAGATATTAAACCTTTTGATATTATTAAGGTCAACGGAATTAATATTTGTTTTTTTGGTATAATTACTCCTGAGACTTACTACAAAACAAACTCAAACAACATAAAAAACCTAGATATTATTGATCCTGAAGAAGCTGTAAAAAGCCTTTTGAAAGATCTTGAAAAAAAAGATATTGATCTTTATATTGGAATCACACATCTCGGGTGCGATAAAAGTACTAAAGAAATATATCAAAGTACTTATCTGGCAAAAAAATTTCCTAAAATTAATATAATTTTTGATGGCCATAGTCATACTGAAATTAAGGAACAATGCTTCGTTAATAATACTTTAATTAGTCAAACCGGAAATTATAATAATAAAATAGCTTTAGTCCAAGTTAAACTAAACAAAGATAAAAATATCCCTATTTTTAACTATAAACTAATCAGTAAAGAGGAGATCGATTATTATAAAAACGATCCTATAATTGAAGAGAGAATTGAAAACATCTTAAAAACTCAAGATTTAATCATGAATACTGTTATTGGACAAAGTAAATATCCTTTAATTGGGGATAGAGATCTTGTAAGATGTCAGGAGACCAATTTCACCCAACTTATTACTGATGCTATCCTATGGAAAACGTCTTGTGATGCAGTCTTTATAAACGGTGGAAGTATCCGTGATTCTATCGCTGCTGGAAATATTACAATTGGTGATATCATGAAATCAATTCCTTTTGGAAATGTTATTATTACTAAGAAAGTTCAAGGGACTCATATAAAAAGTGCTCTTGAAAATGGATTGAAAGCTTATCCTGAATCTCTAGGGGCTATGTCTCAAACTGCTGGAGTGAAAGTTTTCTTTAATCCTAATAACCCTCCATTTGAAAGAGTTAATGATGTTTTTATACAAAATATTCCACTTTCTTTAGATAGCTATTATAATGTAGCTATGACTGATTTTATGGCTTTGGGAGGAGAAGAATATGCCTCTTTTATAGAAGGAGAGGAGATTAATCACTATTCTAGTGTTGAAAATATTGTTATTGAATATATTAAAACTTTTGGTCTCAATATTGACAAAAATATCATTTCAAGATTAATTGTAAAATCAAATTAAAAATATATATCTTCGATTACATAGGTTTATAAAATCAAGTTATAATTTAATTTAGATTGATTTTTTTTGATAATTCTTCTATAATATAGTGCAGATAAATTTATCTGAATTTCTATTATAAAATATCAATATACCCATTCTGGAATGTAAATTTAAAAAATTTTGTTTAAATAAGTTTTATACCAATCTAATCATTGTGGAAATCTGAACCCCCCCATGCCTAAAGGCATGGGGGGGTTCTAAAGCATCAATTATTCTCACTCCTCTCGAAAGTTGAAGTGCACTATATTTTTTCTTTTAAACTTCCCTTGTTCATTTATTTTCGTCTTTTTTACTCTTGTTTGTAGTCATGAAAAACTCATTTTTTCTAGCTATAATATAATAAAAAAAAAAGATCTATATTTATAAGATCTTTTAAAGTTTAAAATTATGGTGCCTAGGAAGGGACTTGAACCCTTACTCCCTAGTGGGAAACGGATTTTGAGTCCGTCGCGTCTACCATTCCGCCACCCAGGCACTTTCAAAAGTATTGTACCTTAATTTTCAATGTTTGTCAACATCTTTTTTAATTTATAATAATTCTTTATTTCTCTGAGTTTTTAGCTGTAAAAAAATAGTATCGTTTGACTTTCACTTCTATTTATTTTAAAATACTTAAATACTATATAATTTAATGGAGGAAATATGTTAAAAAAATTTGTTAGTTACTACAAACCTTATCGAAAATTATTTTTTTTAGATTTATTTGCTGCTATTATTGTTTCCTTGTGTGACTTAATTTATCCCATGTTAAGTAGAGTCGCAGTAAATAATTATATTCCAAATAAAAATTATAAGGCAATAACACTTTTAGCCCTCTTTCTTTTAGGAATATATCTCACTAAATTACTTTGTAATTTTTTTATGAACTATTGGGGCCATGTTGTCGGCGTTAGAATGCAAGCTGATATGAGAAGAGATGTCTATGCTAAACTTCAAAATTTTCCTATTAAATATTTTGATAATACTCAAACAGGGAGTATTATGTCGAGAATTGTAAATGATTTACAAGAGGTTTCAGAACTTGCTCACCATGGACCTGAAGATCTTTTTATCTCTATTATTATGATTTTGGGTTCTTTTCTTCTTCTTCTTAATATCAATGTTCCACTTACTTTAATTATTTTTTCTGTAATTCCATTTACAATTTGGTTCACAATAAATAGACGACAACGAATGGCGGAAGCCTTTTTAAAGACTAGAGAAACTATTGGGGCTATTAACTCTACACTTCAAAACAGTATTAGTGGGATAAGAGTATCAAAAGCTTTTGTCAATAGAGATGTCGAGCTAGAAAAATTTAAAAAAAACAATATCAAATTTAAAGAAGCTAGAGAAGATGCTTATAAGGTTATGGCTGAATATGTTTCTGGTATGACATTTTTAACCGATATGCTAGACTATCTTGTACTTATTTTTGGAGCTATCTTCACTTATCAAGAGAAAATCAATTTTGGCGATTTTTTAGCTTATCTCTTATATATACGAATATTCAGTCAACCTATAAAAAGACTTGTTGGTTTTGTTGAACAGTACCAAAATGGAATGAGTGGGTTTAAGCGTTTCAATCAAATTTTAGAGGAAGATATTGAAAAAAATTCACCCAGTGCTAAGGAACTAACAAATGTAAAGGGAGATATTGAGTTTTCAGACGTATTTTTCAGTCATGATAAAAAAAATATTCTTAACAATTTATCTTTAAAAATAACTGCTGGTCAAACACTTGCCCTTGTTGGTCCATCAGGTGGTGGTAAAACAACTATCTGCAATCTTATACCTCGTTTTTATGATATCGATACTGGAGATATTACGATCGATAATAATAGTATTTATGGCCTTACAATTGACTCTTTAAGAAAAAATATAGGTATTGTACAACAAGATCCTTTTTTATTTACAGGAACAATAAAAGAAAATTTAATTATTGGAAAAATAGATGCTACAGATGCTGAAATTATTGATGCTGCCCAAAAAGCTAATATCCATGATTTTATCACAACTCTTCCAGAAGGATACGATACTGACGTTGGAGAAAGAGGTGTTAAACTCTCGGGTGGTCAAAAACAAAGAATTGCTATTGGACGAATTTTCTTAAAAAATCCTCCAATACTTATTCTTGACGAAGCTACTTCAGCTCTTGATAACATAACTGAACAACTGATTCAAGAATCTTTAGATACACTTTCAAAAGGACGAACAACAATTGTTGTAGCTCACAGGCTTTCAACAATTAAAAAGGCTAACACTATAGCTGTTTTAACTGATGAGGGTATCATTGAAAGAGGAACTCACGAGGAATTATTAAGAAAAAAAGGTATTTATTATAATCTTCATTTGGGAATAACTATATAGATATTTAGATTAATCTAGTTCATCTATTGATGTTTTTCGAACTCACTTCCTATATAAACCTTTATTTTTTTATTATGTTTTATCAATATCTTTCCCAGTATTTGAGATATTTGTCCATAGTTTTCTCCTTGGAAAGCTATGGGTTCAAAATTTTTCTCAATAGAATTAATATATATATAGCCAAAAAGTGCTCCATTTGAACTTCCTGTCGCTGATTCCTCCTCTATCCCATAAAGTGGTGCAAAATTTCTACAATACACCACTTTCTCCTCTATACAATAGATATGATATCCCACAACACTATTTACTTTTGATAACTCCTCTATCCGTTTTAAGTCTATTTTCAAACTATTCAATATCTTTCTATTTTTTACAGGTATAAGTATATCTCTTAACCCACTATAACCCACCACTATATTAAAGTTTTTATCCAAATCTTCCCTACTCACTCCTATTGATTCTATTATCTCCTCTTCATTTAAAACTCCATATATTGCAATGTCATCCTGTTCTAAAAAAATTTTATTTTCTTCAACAATCACATTTAAATCTCTAATTTTTAATCTTTCTATAAACTCTCCTGTTTCTATTATCCCCATCTTTTTTAAAACATAAAAAGCCCCTAAAGATGCATGTCCACAAAAGTCTATCTCACATTTTGAAGTAAAAAATCTAAGCTCAAATATATTTGTATCTATTTTTTTTACAAAAACTGTTTCCGATAGATTTAATTTTGTCGCTATCTTTTGACAATCTTTCTTTGAAATATATTCATCATTTAAAAAAACAACCCCTGCTTTATTTCCACCTTTTCCCTTATATGTAAATACGTCCACTATATATTCCATTCTCTCTCCTTTCAAAAAAGGAGTATACTTTCGTACACTCCCTTAAATCAAATTATTTTTTTATTCTTCTTTCTAGCTCTTGAACAGTGTACGACGCTACATCATCAGCATATGTTCCTGTCCCAAATCCAGCATCATATCCAAGCTCTTTAGCTAGTTCATGCGTTATTCTAGCCCCACCACAAACTACTAACATTTTATCCCTTAACCCTTCCGCCTCTAACATTTCAATCAACTCTACTAAATTTTTTATATGCACATCTTTTTGAGTAACTGTTTGTGAAACCAAAAGTACATCAGCATTTATCTCCAAAGCCTTAGCTATAAAATCTTCATTCAAAACTTGGCTTCCCATATTTAAGGCTTCAATCATCTCATATCTTTCTAATCCATAATGTCCAGCGTACCCTTTCATGTTCATAACAGCATCTATTCCCACAGTATGTGCATCTGTTCCTGTACTTGCTCCAAGAACAACTATTTTTCTTCCGATATGCTCCTTTACAAACTTATCAGTTTCCTCCATAGACCAAACTGTTGATTCCACTTTAGGTACATATATTGTTTCGTAGTCCACTGTATGAGTACAACTCCCATAGCAATTAAAAAATGTAAATCCTTTTGTTAGCTCCTTATAATATGATACCTGCGGATTTTCAAATCCCATTTTTTTCATAAGTTGTTTTGCTGCTTCCACTCCCTCAGCTCCAGATGGTACTGGTAGTGTAAATGATAGATGTGTTTTTCCATCATTCATTGTATCTCCGTATGGCTTAACCGCTTTTAAATCTAGCGTTGTATCAAAACCTCTTTCTTCCATTGAATATAATCCACCACTCATTATTTACACCCTCCTAACATTTTCGGAATAAATAGATTCATGTAACTTGAACCTTTTTCAACAACTCCTGCCAATCCTTTTCCACCAGTTCTGCTTCTTTTTATATCAGCAAAAGTTCCTTTTTCTAAAGAGTTAAACAATCCATCCGCAACCATTTTATCAAGTAAATTTACAGATTTATCTAAAACCTCTTTAGCTCTATTTTGAATCATTCCATTCTCTTTAAACTCTATTTCTGAACCTAAATCTCTCATGTTGTTAAATATATATCTTGCATTCTCGATTGCTAAATATCTATCAGACATAAATGGGGTGTGAATCGCCTCTGTCATCATTCCTAAAAGCTGTAATCCTTGTCCTGTCATAATAGCAACCTGATTAAACAATGCATCTTGTATGTGACCTTTAAAAACATTTCCTGTCATAAATTTTGTCGGTGGCATATATTTCAACGGTGCATTTGGGAAGATCTCTCTTGTCATCTGAGCTTGAGATAGTTCTAATAAAAATCCATTTTCCAAATCTGGATCAATTTCAAAAGCGTGACCTAGCCCCATTTGTTCTTCTGGTAATCCCGCCATAAATGCCAACTGCTCGTTAATTAAATCTGATGCCAAAACTGTATGTGCATTCTCAACAGCATCTGCTGTTGTTAAATAGTTATCTTCACCTGTATTTATTATAACTCCAGCAAATCCATTTATCACTCTCGAGAAAAATTGATCTACAAGTGTTCTTTGCATATTTATATCTCTAAAAAGTATTCCATACAATGCATCATTTAACATTACATCCAGCCTCTCTAGAGCTCCCATAGCTGCGATTTCCGGCATACAAAGACCCGAACAATAGTTGCATAATCTTATGTATCTTCCAACTTCCTCTCCAACTTCATCAAGGGCTTTTCTCATAATTCTAAAATTTTCTTGTGTTGCAAAAGTTCCACCAAAACCTTCTGTTGTAGCACCATAAGGTACATAATCCAATAAACTTTGTCCTGTTGTTCTGATCACAGCTATTATATCAGCTCCTTGCCTAGCTGCAGCTTGAGCCTGTATTACATCCTCATATATATTTCCTGTAGCAACTATAACATATAGATAAGGTTTTGGTCCCTCCCCTATTGTTTCTAAATATCTATCTCTTTGGTTTCTATTATTTTTTATTCTATCCACAACTCTATCTGCTATAACTTCAATTTTCTTTTGTGCGTCCTCTTTCGGATGCTGTTTAATTTTTGTTAAATCCAGTTCCCCAGAAGACACTTTTTCTGCTATTTCTTGAGGTGTTAATCCCGTTTCTATCATTGTATTTCCTAAAAAATACATAACCCCTTCAGACAATACCCCTCTATCTTTAAGATGATCTACCACAACATTTGGTAAAGGTACTTCATCCTCATTTATACCATCTATCTCTAACAATCTACAAATAGTTCTCTCAACAGCCACTGTGGTATATGAATCCACAAACTTCTGAACATCTAATGCGATATCTTTCGCTAAATTCCTAGCCTTATCAACCTTGTTAAAATCTAACCCCAACTTACTTTTAAACATCCAATATCCTCCTATAAATATTTATATGATTCACTTATGATATCTTCATCTATTTTCAATAGTTTTGCTATTGTCAATGCTTCTGCCGGAACATTATCATCTTCAACTTCAATCAAAGAATAATCTATGTAGTTTTCTATATTTTCAAATGTTACACCTTCATCTATCTCTGTTTTTTTTATTCCAGTGACTCTTAATTTTACAACATCGTTTCCAACTTTATTATAGTGAGTTGTAATAACAGATTCTATAAAATTTTTTTTGAGAATATTTATCACTCCTCTCAAAAGCGCCCTTCCTTCTTGAGGGTTTGTTGTTCTTGCGAGTTCATCTATCAGAATAAGAGGTTTTACACCTTTTTTTACTTTCTTTATAATACTATCGACCTCTAGCATCTCAGCTGCAAATGATGAGAGCCCATTCTCTAGAGATTGAAGATCCCCAATCAGAATACAGACCTCATCAACTATCAAGAGTTTCGCCTCTTGTGCTGGAACATAAAACCCCATTTGAGCCATCTTTTGAACTAATCCCAATGTCTTTAAAGTCAATGTCTTCCCTGACATATTTGCTCCTGTTATAATAGTAACTCCATTGTAAAGAGATATATCTATCTTTTGATAATCTTTATTTTTTTCCGCAAGTCCTTTCAAAACTTTAGGATTAAACATCCCTTTAATTTCAGTTCTTTCAGTAAAACTAGGTCTAACCAATCCTAATTTTAAAACTTGGTCAGCTTTAGCAAGTATAAAATCTAAATAACCCAACCTTTTTACCGAACTCTTTAAAATTTGATTATAGTTTAATAATTTCCTACTGATAACCTTTCTTACATCATCTTCCAACTCTACTTCAGCTTCATATAACCTTTCATCCTTAGTTTTTTTTATCTCTTTTCTAATCTCGGACAACTCTATTGAGTAGGAGCTATATATATGAAAACTAGCTATTCTTATTTTATCTGGATCCAATATATCTATTACTTTTTCCAAATTCTGTGGGGCTAAAAAATCATATTCTATCCCTAAAATTTCATATATCTCTTGGGAGATCATGGAAAAAATTTTAATTTCAAAAAGTTCAATATCATCTAATATATAGCCATTACATAATCTTTCTATTGTAAAGCTTACATCTTTTAGGGAGCATATTTTCCTCTTCAACTCTCTATATAGATTTGGTTTGCTTTCTAAGAGTGTAAGTGTTCTTTCTAAGTTCAAATACTCTTTTTCTAAAAAAATTTCATCTCTTGAAAACTTAACTTCTCTTACTGTTTTCTTACCTAATTTACTTACAATATCTAAGGTCTCAACTATGTAATCAAATCCTATTTTTTTAAACATCCGTCTCCTCCCTTAGATTTACAACTGGTATGTCTGTAAACTTTTCAATAGCTTTTATTAACTCCTTAGAATTTAAAATATGTCCTGTCGGTGCTATCGGATTGATAGTAATTGCTATTAATTTAGTACTGAACAGTACTTTTAGAAAACCACCTCTTTTAAAAAATTTATTTAAAACTTCTTGAGAAACAAATATTTTTGTAAAATCTTTAACTATAATCTCTAAATATTTTACAAAACTTTGTTTTGACAAATTATCAATAAATCTCTCAGTTAAAACTCCAGTTATATACAACGAGCATCTCTCTTCAAAAATGTTTTTCTCTAGTTGTGAAAAATTTAAAATAGATTTTATTGGCAGTTTCTCGATTATTTCTTTCTCCCAAATCACTTTATAGATTCCATCCTCTAAGTTTAAAAGTTTATTTCTCTTTTCATTCTCTAAAGAATCCAACTTCAAAAGCTCTATAATATGCCTAGTTTTCTTTACTATCTCATTCAAATTTAACGATATTGCCGCACCCGTTGATAAAACTATTCCTTCTGTAATAATAGGAGACCCTACACTCAAACGAGATAGGGCCCCATCAACTATTACTGTATCCACGCCTTTTTCTAAAATTTCATCTATTACTTTCTTTACCCAACTACTATTTGAAGGTCCTGACAAAAGAACTGTTCCCTCTCCTATTGCTCTAGCAATAACCAATCTACCAAGAGCTGTTGATTGCTCACTCACTCCCAATATTTCAGCTTGAAACTTTTTCTTTTTATAGTGTTTCTCACTAGTCGCAAATAGCATCCCTTCAAATATTGTTACTTCTGGTTTTGATGTTGCTGTGACAATATCTGTTATCTCCCCATCTATCCCAATAGAGGTAGTTCCTACAACAACACCAATATTTTTTAATCTTTTTAAGATATAGTTCATCGTTTCAGTTTTTCCAACATTTTTTTCCAAACCGATTGTGGCAATACTTCTATATTTTTTTATTTCATTTATAAAAGGCATGGTTTTCTCCTTTCAAGTCAACTCTTAGTGTGCATTCCTTTGTTTTCTATCCAACTGTCTTGGCTCTAAAGTTTCTTCACAACCACTAATCAATCCTGCTACTCCCACTTGCTTTTTCTTAACTTCTCCCTTGCAAACATCACATTCACAAGAATTTACATAGTTTGTAGGCTGTGTGTATGTTGTTATAACTCCCTCAAAGTTTCTCAAAATTACTTTATCTGGTGATTGGGAGATTATATAATTTGGCATTACAGGAGTTTTTCCTCCTCCTCCTGGAGCATCCACAACAAATGTAGGAACTGCATATCCTGACGTATGCCCTCTTAACCCTTCTATGATTTCAATCCCTTTAGACACAGGTGTTCGGAAGTGTTCAATTCCCATAGATAAGTCACATTGATAAATATAGTATGGTCTAACTCTCATTTTAACTAAATCATGTACCAATGTTTTCATTATATGCACACAATCATTTACTCCTTTCAATAAAACCGATTGATTTCCTAATGGAATTCCTGCATCAGCTAACATATTACAAGCCTTTATTGCTTCTGGTGTTATCTCTTTAGAGTGGTTAAAATGAGTATTTAACCAAATTGGGTGATATTTTTTTAACATATTACAAAGTTCTGGAGTTATTCTTTGAGGCATAACAACTGGAGTTCTCGATCCTATTCTTACAATCTCAACATGAGGAATCTCTCTAAGTTTACTGATGATATACTCTAACTTATCGTCTGATAGAAGCAGTGGATCTCCTCCAGATAAAAGTACATCTCTCACCTGTGGTGTATTTCTGATATATTCGATAGCTTTTTCTATTCTATCCATAGGAACTGCTTGATCTGTTTGACCTGCAAATCTTCTTCTAGTGCAGTGTCTGCAGTACATCGAACACATATCTGTAACTAATAGAAGCACTCTATCTGGATATCTATGAGTTAATCCAGGTACTGGAGAATCTCCATCTTCATGTAATGGATCTAGCTGGTCCGCAGCAGATCTATGTAGCTCATTTATAGATGGTACTGCTTGCATTCTAACTGGACATTTTGGATCATCAGGATTCATAATACTTAAATAATATGGTGTAATCCCCATTCTAATTGTTGCAAGGGATTTTTTTATTCCCTCTCTCTCCTCGTCCGTTAAAGCTATTAAGCTTTCCAATTGCTCTAGTGTTTCTATTCTATTAGCAACCTGCCATTTCCAGTCATTCCATTTCTCATCCGTTACATTAAATTTTTCTCTCAAATTTATCATCAGTAAACTCCTCCAAATTTTTCTATTATTTTAATTACACGTATAACTTTTCAAATAACTCTCTAATGTCTTTTGATTCTCTAATAATTTCTAAAGTTAAATTCGCATGCCCTTTTGTATATCCGTTTCCAACTATCATACTCACATCTTTTCCTACACCTTCTGCACCTAATGCAGCTTTTGTGAATGATGTTGCCATAGAGAAGAAATAAACTACTCCGTCATCTTTTGTGATTAGTATTGAAGACATCTCTGTCCCAGGAACATTGACGTTATTTATTACAACATCACATAGTTCTCCATTTGTGATCTCATTTATTTTATTATATATTTCTACTGGTTTTGTTGCATCTCCAACTAAAACAATATGAGCTAATCCTAAATCTCTTATTCTCTGAGCATTGGCCTCCGAATATTCAAATACTATTACTTTTCCTGTAGTCCCAACATTTTTCATAGCTTGATAGCAACAAAGTATCCCAGATTTTCCTCCACCACCGATAATACAAACGGTATCCCCTTCTTTTACAAGTTTTTCAACTTGTGCTGGAGCTCCTGCTACATCAAGAGCTGCCAGTGCTAATTTTTCTGGAATATCTTTTGGTAGAACCGCATATATACCGCTCTCAAATAGTACCGCTTTTGCATCCACATCCACTTGATCATTTGAAATATTTATTTTTTTAATTTCATTTATTTTTAAAGGTGTCAATGACAGCGATACTAATGTTGCTATTTTATCTCCAACTTTTAAAGTTTTGTCTGGAAAATCTGAACCAATTTTTTCAATCGTTCCTATCAACATCCCTCCTGAACCTGTTACAGGATTTTGCATTTTACCTCTTTCTGCAACTATTCCTTCTATCATTTCTGCCATTTTTTTCTCGTCTCTATTACAAGCTTCTTTTATCTGTGTAAAACTAGCTGAATCAATATTTAAAGTTTGGACATCTATTAAAACCTCATTAGACATTATTTTCATGTCATTAGATATTTTTAATGCTCCCTGTGGAAGTGATCCTATTGGTTCAATTACTCTATGTGTTCCAAATTTGCAACCTTTTTTCATAATACCCTCCTCAATTTAACCCTAGTATTTTTCTTGCCTCAGTTGGAGTAGCTATATCTCTTCCAAACTCTTTTGCAAGTCTTACAACTTTTTCAACTAATTCTCCATTGCTCTTAGCTATAACACCTTTAGCTAAATAGATGTTATCTTCAAATCCAACTCTTACATGACCTCCAGATATTATAGAAGCCACTGCAAGAGTGAATTCAAATTTTCCTATCCCTGCGACCGAATAAGTAGATCCATAAGGTAAGCTTTCTTTTAAAAATAAGAAGTCTCTTAAATCTCCTGATATTCCACCATTTACTCCCATTACAAAACTAAAGTGAATTGGTTCTTTAATAAACCCTTTTTTAGATAGCCTTATTGCCATATCTATCATTGATTTATCAAATACTTCAACCTCTGGCTTAACATCCATATCTATCATCTTTTTCCCAAACTCTTTTATCATATTTTCAGTGTTTACAAAGACCTCGTCTCCACCAAAATTTAAAGTACCACAATCTAGTGTCGCCATCTCTGGTTTTAACTCTATTGGTTCTAACCGCTCAGCTGAACTCATCCCTACAGATCCCCCTGTAGATGGCTGAACAATTACGTCCGGACATTTTTCTTTTATAGCCTTTATGCACTCTTCATATCTCTGTTTTTTTTGAGTTGGAGTCCCATCATCCTCCCTGACATGAAGATGTATAATACTTGCCCCCGCTTTATACGCACTGTAAGCTTCTTTTGCTATCTCTTGAACTGTATAGGGAACAGCTGGGTTGTGTTCTTTTGTTACCTCTGCACCACAGATTGCGGCTGTTATTATAAGTTTTTCCATCTTTTACCCCTTTCTCTGAACTGCTTTTGGAACAACACAAGTCCCAACTGCCTTACATACAATGATAGGTTCTTCTAAAAAATCAGCTGCAGAATCACATATATCTGCTCTTGGAACAATCACTTTTCTAGCTTCAAAATACATCGCTCTGGATGTATTCCCTACTTTTGTAATCTCTCCAACAACCTCTAAATAATCCCCTGCATAGACAGGTGCCATGAATTCAACATCACTGTAAGCTTTAAATAAACCCTCATCTCCATCATGTTTAATTAGTAGCTCTGTTGCTACATCTCCAAATAACTGTAATATTCTTGCACCATCTACTAAATTTCCACCATAATGAGCATCTGCTGAGCTCATTCTTAATCTTATCATTGACTTTGTCATAACTCCTCTCCCTTTTATCTTTATTTTATTATACTGTTTCTTCTGCTTCCATAGTTATTTCAATCTCTTCATTTTCTCCAACCAATCTTACATCTGGTTCACTTGGTAAAGCAAATCTAGGTATTAACCTATCCAGTCCTGTCAGCGTTAAAATTAAAATACTACCTACAGCTATGTAGGCCATAAAATTAAATTTTATAATACTCATTGCTGTAAAACTTGCTAACGGGTATACAGCATTTGCTATTCCCAAATAAAATCCAATATAAACATGCCAAGGAATAAGTTGTGAACCAAAAACTCCAAGAGCATCACTAAATGTAGCATTTCTAAGTCTCAATGTCTCAATATCTTTTGGACTTCCCTTAACATTTTTCTCAACAAGTTCTTTTATAATTGGACCTATGGTTACTATCTGAGCCATTTCATCAGCTAATGCTGCATTCCCCAAGACAGATAAAACTCCATTGTAAAACATAAGTTGTCTAACATTTCCAGATATTCTTTTAATTAAAATGGATATTGGTCTAAATGCATCCATTGTTTTCATTACTCCACCAAATGCTGCAACCCACATCATCATAACAATAACCCATGATCCTGCACCTTCGAATCCTGAATAGATTAAATCTAAGAATGCTGAAGTACTCTCTACTGTTCCTGCAATCATCCCAAATACATACGATGCAAAAATTCCTAAAAATAAGCACAACAATGTATTTATTCCTTTAAACGCTGAAATAAGAACTAATATTAGAGGAATAACCATATAGTATGGAACTCCACTTTTAACTTGATTTAGTAATGCCACTGCACTTTCTCTCTTCTCAGCTAAAGCGGCCCAAGCCGACTCAGGTATTTGATTAATAGCCTCTACCGGACTTCCAACTTCCGTTGGTAATCCCATCATCACGCTAGCAATGTAAAATGTAATCACAGCACATACAAGTACTGATGCTGACCAAAAACCTTGGTGTCTTATTCTTTTTACAACCTCTACTCTTTGAATACCAGAACTAACAATTGTTGTATCTGATATTAAACCTATATTATCCCCAAAACATGCTCCCCCCGCTATTGCTGCAAGTGTTAGATACATATCTCCTTGTACAATATGGTTTAACCACAAAAATATTGGTGCACAAGCTGCAAATGTTCCCCAACTTGTTCCAGTCGCTATAGATAGTATCGATGTTACAATAACTCCTACAACTGCAACTGTTCTAGCTGTCAATCCAAATCCTAAAGCTATATTAATTATTGAAGCTCCTACTCCCGTAGACATAAATGCTTCAGCCATTGCATAAGCCATCATTAAGATAAAGAATGCTATTTGCATCTCTCTTGCATTTTTAATACAAGAGTCAATAATATCACTTATCTTCTTTTTTGCTACAAGTGATGCCACCATTGCTGCATAAACTGTTGCTAAAGGTGCTGCTAATAATGCGTCATACCCACTCATCATCAGTCCTGCCAAAACTAAAACTGGACTAAGCTTTATTATCGCTGTTACCGATCCCATATTTTCCTCCTAGAATGTTTATTTTCTCATAACCTTTTCAAGTAGGATGTAAGTGAGCGCTTACTTTAGTTTTGTCACTAGCTATATATACCTCACACCTTTTTTAAAGTCAATAGCTTTTTTTATTTTTTAAAAATTTAAAGTTTGTTTTTAGTACTAAAACGCTCTATTACAGACATAATTAGTAACTAATTTTTTATTTATCAAATAAAATAAATTTGACAAATTTATAACATATGAGGTAATAAGTGTGGCGTCATAGATAAACACATATACAGGAGGAGTAAAAATGGTATTTAAAAACCTTTTAATTAGTATAGAAGACCGAATCTGTACTGTTAAAATCAACAGACCTGAAGCTTTAAACGCTTTAAATGAGGAAACTTACAAAGAAATTCACAAATGTTTTTCTAATCTAGAAAAAAATGATACAATTGATGTCATTATTTTAACTGGTGAAGGAAGAGCCTTTGTTGCAGGTGCTGATATCTCTTTTATGAAAAATTTGGATACTAAACACGCTAAGGAGTTTGGAATACTTGGAACAAACTCTTTTAATGCTGTCGAGAATATTAACAAAGTTGTAATCGCTGTTATAAACGGATTTGCCCTTGGTGGAGGATGCGAACTTGCTATGGCTTGTGATATCAGAATTGCATCTGACAAGGCAAAGCTTGGTCAACCAGAAGTGACTTTAGGTATAACACCTGGTTCAGGTGGAACACAGAGGCTTCCTCGAATAGTTGGGGTCGCAAAAGCCAAGGAACTCATCTATACGGGAAATATTATTGGGGCTGAAGAAGCTCTGAGTATTGGATTGGTTAATCAAGTGGTGCCCCATGAAAATCTTATGGAATATTCTTTAGATATGGCAAAAAAAATAAGTTCCAATGCTAAATTAGCTGTACAGTATTCTAAAGAAGCTATAGATAAAGGCCTTCAAGTCGATGAAGCAACCTCTATGTTTATTGAAAGTAGTCTATTTGGACTTTGCTTTTCAACACACGATCAAAAAGAAGGGATGAATGCATTCTTAGAAAAAAGAAAAGCTCATTTCACAAATAATTAACTTTATTAAAAAAAACATATAAAATTAGGAGGTTATTATGAAAGTATTTATTGTTGGTGCTGGAGTTATGGCTAGTGGAATTGCCCAGGTTTTTGCAGCAGGTGGTCATGAAGTTTTAATCACAGATGTCAATAACGATATTCTTGAAAAAGCAAAAAATGGTTTTGTTAAAAATCTATCAAAATTAGTTGAAAAAGTTAAAATTACAGAGGATAGAAAAAATGAAATCTTATCAAAATTGAATGCTACTCCAGATTTAAATGATGCCAAAGATGCAGATTTAGTTATTGAAGCAGTTTCGGAAAAAATGGCTATTAAAAAAGAATTATTTGGCAAGCTGGATACTATTTGTGAAGAAAAAACTATTTTTGCAACAAATACATCCTCTCTTTCTATAACAGAGATTGCACTATCTACAAAAAGACCCGAAAAAGTTATTGGAATGCACTTTTTCAACCCTGCTCCTGTTATGAAATTAATTGAAATTATAAAGGGATACACCACAAGCCAAGAGGTTCATGAGACTATATTAGAACTGACTAAAACTTTAGGGAAAGAGCCTGTTTCTTGTGAAGAAGCACCTGGATTTGTTGTAAATAGAATTTTAATTCCAATGGTAAATGAGGCCATCGGTATTTTAGCGGATGGAGTTGCCACCACAGAAGATATTGATAACGCTATGAAATACGGGGCTAATCACCCTATTGGTCCTTTAGCACTAGGAGATTTAATCGGACTCGATGTGGTTTTAGCTATTATGGATGTTTTAGCTTCTGAGTTTGGAGATTCTAAGTATAGAGCACATCCTCTTCTTAAAAAAATGGTTCGAGCTGGAAAACTAGGTAGAAAAAATGGTGAAGGATTCTATAAATATTAATAACTAAGTAAAAAAAGAGAAATTCTAGTTTAATATAAAACTAGGATTTCTCTTTTTTAATGATTTTGATATTGTTTTATTGCTTTTTGATAAAATTTAATCTTTTCATTTAAAAAATATTCTTCTCTTTCATTTGAAAACCTGTTTTTTGTTAATATCTTTAAAAGAAATCCCCCCATAACACTAGCTAACATATCATTTACAAATACTTCAGGCGAATGATTTATCTTATTGACATAAAAAACTTGAATAAAATGATCCACTAAATAATTTTTAAAATCTATAGTTCTTAAAAATTTTTGATTATCACTATCTGAAAGTTTTAACTGTAATCTAAATATAACTTCATGTTGTTGTAAAAAACTTTGATATAGCAAAATGCTTTTAGATATATCCTGTTCCAACTCCCCCGTAAGACACTCATGTAATATTTTTATTATTTTACTCTCTTCCACAAATCTGTTAATAATCTCCTCTAAAATATTATTCTTTGTTCCAAATAATCTAAAAATAGTGACTTCATTACATCTAGCTTCGACAGCTAAACGTTTTGTTGATATTTTTTCAAATCCCTCCTGAGAAAAGAGTTGCTGAGCAGATTCTAAAATTCTATCTCTAGTTTTCATTTGTACTTCCCCCTTAGTTTAAAAACATATGTTATCACAAAATATACTTTACTTTTGACCCATTTGTCAATTTTTTTTATATATTTTTATTTTTTTTATAATTTTTTATCTCTCCCATCAATTAGGTGTTTTTAAAGTTTTTTTTGGATTTTAAAAAAATGTTTTATATCTTGCTATTGACAAATTAATTATCTATGAGGTATATATTCATACTGGTAAAGGCAAGTATTCACTTGCAAATTAGAATGGAGGAGTAAAAAATATGAAAAAATTGGTCTCTGTTGATTTTGCAGCATCACTTATCAAAGATGGTTCTTCTCTTATGACTGGGGGATTTTTAAAGTGTGGTTCTCCTAAAGAGGTTATTGAAAAATTACTTGAAAATGGAACTAAAGATCTAACACTTATTGCTAATGATACTAGTTTCCCAGAATTTGAAAGAGGTAAATTAGTTGTTAACAAAAGAATTAAGAAAGCTATTGTTTCTCACATTGGTACTAACCCTGAAACTGGAAAACAAATGCATTCTGGAGAAATGGAGGTTGAACTTGTCCCTCAAGGAACTCTTGCTGAAAGAATTCGTGCAGCCGGAGCTGGGCTTGGTGGAATTTTGACTCCTACAGGTATTGGAACAGTTGTCCAAGAAGGAAAACAAATTATTGAAGTTGATGGGCATAAATATCTTCTTGAAAAACCATTAAAAGCAGATATTGCTCTTATATACGGAAGTAAGGTTGATTCTTTTGGTAATATCTCTTTCTTTGGATCTACTCGAAATTTCAATACTGTTATGGCTACTGCTGCTGATATTGTAATTGTAGAAGCAGATGAAATTGTTGAGGGATGTTTAGACCCTAATGAAGTTGTTATCCCTGGAATCTTTGTTGATTACATAGTTAAGGGAGGAAAATAAAATGGAACTTACTAAAGAAAGAGTTAGAGAGATTATCGCTAGAAGAGTTGCTAGAGAGTTTAAAGATGGAGATGTTATCAACCTTGGAATTGGTTTACCTACTGAAGTGGCCAACTATATTCCAGAATCAATACAGGTGGCTCTACAATCTGAAAATGGTTTAATTGGTATGGGACCAACCCCTTGTGAAGCTGAGTCCGATTGCAGAATCGCAAATGCTGGTGGCTCCCTTGTGACTATCACTCCAGGTGGATGTTTCTTTGATAGTTTTACATCATTTGGAATTATTCGTGGTGGACACGTTGATGCCACTGTTCTTGGAGCTCTACAGGTGGATGAAAAAGGAAATCTTGCAAATTGGATGGTTCCTGGAAAAATGGTTCCTGGAATGGGTGGGGCTATGGATCTGGTTGTTGGAGCTAAAAAAGTTATAATTGCTATGGAACATACTGCCAAAGGAAGTCCTAAAATTCTAAAAAACTGCACTCTCCCTTTAACTGCAGCTAACGAGGTCAATCTAATTGTAACTGAAAAAGGAGTTCTTGAGGTTACTGAAAAAGGATTACTTCTTAAAGAGATCAGTCCTTTTTCATCAGTTGAAGATATAATAGCTACCACTGAGGCCACTATTATTGTTGACGATAATTTAAAAACTATGGAAGTTTAATTTTAAGGGAGGATATTAAATGAAAAAAGTCTATATTGTTGCTGCTAAAAGGACATCTATTGGTTCGTTTTTAGGATCTTTAAGCAAAGTTTCTCCCAGTGAAATGGCTGGTTCTGTTATCAAAAATATTATTGAAGAAACTAAAATCAACCCTTCCAATTTAGATGAAGTTATTATTGGAAATGTATTATCTGCTGGACATGCTCAGGGGATTGGTAGACAATCAGCTATTAAAGGTGGTGTCCCTTTCACAGTTCCCGCATATTCTATCAACATTATTTGTGGAAGTGGTATGAAAGCTATTATGACCGCTTATCAGGGAATTAAGTCTGGCGAAAGTTCTTTAATTTTAGCTGGCGGTACTGAATCAATGTCACAAGCTCCACTTCTTTTAAATAGTAATATTAGAACTGGTATAAAAATGGGGGATTCTACCGCTAGAGATCATATGATTTTGGATGCCTTAACCGATGCTTTCCACGGTATTCATATGGGAATAACAGCTGAAAATATTGCAGAAAAACATGGGATTAATCGAGAAGAACAAGATAAGTTTTCTATTACTTCTCAAATCAAAGCTATTTCTGCTATTGATTCTGGAAGATTTAAAGATGAAATTGTTCCTATTAAAATTTTAGACAGAAAAACCTCTACAATTGTAGATACAGATGAATATCCCAATAGAAAAACAAATTTAGAAAAATTAGGAACTTTAAGACCTGCATTTAAAAAAGATGGATCTGTTACAGCTGGAAACTCTTCTGGAATAAATGATGGTGCTGCTGTTCTTCTTTTAGCTTCTGAGGAAGCGATTAAAAAACATAATCTTAAACCACTTGCAGAAATAATTGGGGTTGGACAAGGTGGGGTTGATCCTTTAGTTATGGGCTTAGGACCTGTTCCGGCAATTAAAAATGTTTTGGATAAAACCGGATTAACACTTGAACAAATGGACTTATTGGAACTTAACGAAGCTTTTGCTGTTCAATCTCTTGGAGTTATAAAAGAAATCTCTGAGATGTATGCAATTGACCCAAAATGGTTTGGCGATAGAACTAATGTCAACGGTGGGGCAATTGCTCTAGGACACCCTGTTGGAGCTAGTGGTGCTAGAATTACTACAACTTTAATCCATGAAATGAAAAAAAGAGGATCCAAATATGGATTGGCTAGTCTTTGTATCGGTGGTGGAATGGGTACAGCTATAATTATTAAAAATATTTAATAACTTAAAATTAGGAGGAAACAAATGGATTTTACATTAACTAAATCGCAAGAACTTTTTAAGCAAATGATCACTACTTTTGCTGAAAATGAAGTGAAACCTCTTGCTGCTGAAATCGATGAAGAGGAGAGATTTCCTGTAGAAACAGTTGAAAAAATGAGTAAAATTGGTATGATGGGAATCACTATTCCTAAACAATATGGCGGGGCTGGTGGCGATCAAATCATGTACACCATGGCTGTTGAAGAACTTTCAAAAGTCTGCGGGACTACAGGGGTTATTCTTTCCGCACATACTTCTTTGGGGGTTGCTCCTATTTTAGAATTTGGAACTGACAATCAAAAACAAAAATTTCTTCCTAAAATGGCTTCTGGTGAATGGATTGGAGCTTTTGGATTAACTGAACCAAATGCTGGAACTGATGCTGCCGGACAGCAGACAACAGCTTGGTTTGATGAAAAAACTGATCAGTGGGTATTAAATGGATCTAAAATATTTATAACTAATGCTGGTTATGCACATGTTTATATTATATTCGCTATGACGGATAAATCTTTAGGTTTAAAAGGTATCACAGCATTTATTGTTGAATCCGATACACTCGGTTTCTCTGTTGGTAAAAAAGAGAAAAAACTTGGAATTAAGGGATCGGCTACTTGTGAATTGATATTTGAAGATTGCAGAATCCCAAAAGATAATCTTCTTGGAGCTGTCGGAAGAGGGTTTAAAATAGCGATGATGACTCTTGATGGAGGAAGAATTGGTATTGCTGCTCAAGCTTTAGGTATTGCTGGTGGAGCTTTGGATGAGACTATCAAATATGTTTGTGAAAGAAAACAGTTTGGAAAACCTCTTTCAAAATTTCAAAACACTCAGTTCCAAATAGCTGATATGTTTGCTAAAGTGGAGGCATCTAAACATCTTGTCTATAAAGCTGCTTGGAAAAAATCTAGAAAGGAAAATTACTCTTTAGATGCAGCAACTGCAAAGTTATTTGCCGCCGAAGCTGCTATGGACGTCACAACCAAAGCCGTACAACTGCATGGTGGATATGGATATACTCGAGAGTATCCTGTTGAGAGAATGATGAGAGATGCTAAAATTACTGAAATCTACGAAGGAACTTCAGAAGTGCAAAGAATGGTTATTGCGGGATCATTACTAAAGTAAATTGGGAGGATTAACAAAATGAATATAGTTGTGTGTATAAAACAAGTACCTGATACTACAGAGATTAGACTAGACCCTGTTAAAGGAACACTTATAAGAGATGGTGTTCCTAGCATAATAAATCCTGATGACAAAGGTGGATTAGAAGAAGCTTTAAAATTAAAAGATCAATTTGGAGCTCATATAACAGTAATCACTATGGGACCACCACAAGCTGAAGCTGCTCTTAGAGAAGCTATTGCTATGGGGGTAGACAGAGCAATTCTTTTAACAGATAGAAAGTTTGCTGGAGCGGATACTCTAGCTACATCGCACGCTCTTTCAGCTGCTCTTTCTGAGTTAGATTATGATTTAATAATTGCAGGAAGACAAGCCATTGATGGAGATACTGCTCAGGTGGGACCACAGATAGCAGAATTTTTAAACCTTCCTCAAATCACATATGTAAAAGATATCAAATTTGATGGAACAGATACATTTGAAGTTAAAAGAGTTACAGAGGAAGGATATATGTTACTTCAGGTTGCAACCCCTTGTCTTATGACTATTTTAGCAGAAGCTAACAAACCTAGGTATATGAATGTTAAAGATATCGTAGATGCATTTAACAAAGAAGTAGAAGTTTGGGGAGTAGATAGATTATCTGATCTGGATGAAACAAAGCTTGGTTTAAACGGTTCTCCTACAAAGGTTAAGAAATCATTTACAAAAGGTGTTAAATCTGTTGGACAACTTTATGAAGTTGACCCTCAAGAGGCAGCAAAAATTATAGTTGAAAAATTAAAAGAAAAATTTATAATCTAATATTTTAAAACAAGAGGAGAATATCATGAACTTAAATGAATATAAAGGGATCCTTGTTTTTGCTGAGCAAAGAGAGGGAGTACTACAAAACGTTGGATTGGAATTGATTGGAAAAGGAAAAGAACTAGCTCAATCTTTAAACGAAAAGGTAACAGCTGTTCTTCTAGGATATAATATAGCCCATCTCGCAAAAGATTTAATCGCATATGGTGCTGATGAAGTAGTGGTTGTAGATTCTAAAGAGTTATCCATCTATGACACTGAAGCTTATACTCAAGCTTTCAGTTCAATTATAAACAATAAAAAACCTGAAATTGTTCTTATTGGAGCAACAACTCTAGGAAGAGATTTAGGTCCTAGAATATCTTCGAGATGTGAAACTGGACTTACAGCTGACTGTACAATGCTAGAAATAGGAGAAAACAAAGAGTTATTGATGACAAGACCCGCTTTTGGTGGAAATTTAATGGCTACTATTATATGCCCTGATCATAGACCTCAGATGTCAACAGTTAGACCTGGAGTTATGACAAGATTAACAAAAGATGAAAAAAAACAAGGGAATATTATTGACTTTAAAATAAATTTTGATCACTCAAAAATGAAAGTTAAGGTTTTAAATATCATAAAAGAAGCTAAAGCTAAAGTGGATATAACAGAAGCTAAAATTCTTGTTTCTGGAGGAAGAGGTGTTGGAGCTCAATCAGGCTTTGATAATTTAGAGCTTTTAGCTAATGAATTAGGTGGTGTTGCTTCTGCATCAAGAGCTCTTGTTGATGCCGGAGTGGTTAATCATGACAGACAAGTTGGACAAACAGGAAAAACTGTTAGACCAGATGTTTACTTTGCGTTTGGAATCTCTGGGGCTATCCAACATTTAGCTGGTATGGAAGAATCCGAATACATCATCGCCATTAACAAAGATAAATCAGCTCCTATTTTTGGCTCTTCTGATTTAGGTCTGGTAACCGATTTAGGAAAAACTATTCCTTACTTAATTGAAGAGATTAGAAAAGCTAAAGCTGAAAAATAATATTTTCAAAAAAAACAAAGGATACACCTCCTTTGTTTTTTTAAATAAATTTTGGGGGTTATTCAATTGAAAAATTCAAATCTAAATAAACATAAATCTTTAAATCTATTTGAAAAATTTACACAACTTTGCGTTACTCTTATGCAAAAATATCTTCCAGATGCGTTTTTATTCGCTGCGGTTCTTACATTTATAGTTTTTATTGCAACTACATTCATGACTAAACAGACACCATTTGCCGTAGCTATGCACTGGGGAAATGGTGTTTGGTCTCTTCTTTCTTTCTCTATGCAAATGGTTATGGTTTTAGTTACAGGTCACACACTAGCAACTGCACCATTTTTCAAAAAAATTTTAAATCGACTTTCTGATTTGCCTAAATCACCTATCCAAGCCATTATGTATGTTACTTTTGTATCAGGAGTTGCCTGTATTTTAAACTGGGGATTTGGTTTAGTTATTGGAGCTATCTACGCAAAAGAGATTGCTAAAAAAGTGCAAGGTGTTGATTATCGACTTCTCATCGCTTCTGCATATTCTGGATTTTTATTATGGCACGGTGGAATTTCGGGCTCAATTCCTTTGACACTGGCTTCTGGAAATCTTTCTAAAGCCACTGCTGGAGCTTTAAACGATGGAATATCTACAACACAAACTATTTTTTCATCGTACAACTTAATTATTTTATTTACACTTTTATTCACACTTCCTCTATTAAATGCTGCAATGCACCCTAAAAATAAAGAGGATATATTTCAAGTTGATCCCGCTCTTCTTGAAGACGAAGTAAAACCAATTGTTTTAGATAGAGCTAAAATGACACCCGCAGATAAAATTGAAAATAGTCCTATTGTTAATATTGCTATTGGAATTTTAGGATATACATATATTATAGGATATTTTTTCAAGAATGGTTTCGACCTAAACCTTAACATCGTTAATATGATATTTTTAATTACTGCAATTCTTGCTCACAAAACTCCAAAAAATCTTTTGCTAGCTTTTAGTAGTGCCTGTAAAGGAGCTTCTGGTATTATACTTCAATTCCCATTTTATGCTGGTATCATGGGAATGATGATCGGTAAAAATATTGATGGTTCTTCTCTTGCTGGGATTATTTCTCAAAGTTTTATCAGTTCCTCAACCACACTTTCTTTTCCAAGTTTAACTTTCTTAAGTGCTGGAATTGTGAATTTTTTTGTTCCTTCAGGTGGAGGACAATGGGCAGTTCAAGCTCCCATAATGATGCCCGCTAGTTTAGAGTTGGGAGTTTCTGCTGCTAAAACAGGTATGGCTATTGCTTGGGGAGATGCTTGGACAAACATGATTCAACCCTTCTGGGCTTTACCTGCTCTTGGAATAGCAAAACTTGGGGCTAAAGATATTATGGGGTATGGAGTTATTATAACTATTTATTCTGGTATAATTATAACTCTAGGATTAACTTTTCTTTAATATATAAAAGAAGCATTCAATTTTGGAGAGTTAATCCAAATTGAATGCTTCTTTTAATTTTTCTTTCTATAAACAACTAACCCTGTCAATGTTAGAATTACTGATATAGCCATATATGGTGGATTCGATATTGCAGCATATACAAATATTGATACTCCTCCTAACAATGCTAATATCGGTACTATTGGATAAAATGGAACAATGTATGGTCTCTCTAAATTCGGTTCTCTTTTTCTTAAAATAAACAATCCTAAAAAAACTAAACAATAGAATAACCAAAATAATGCCACAGGTATATCTCCAAAAACATCTGGATTTCCCGTTAATATCATCGCTATTAAATATATTGTAGATAAAGCATACATAACTATTGAAGAGTTAATTGGCTGTTTATGCTTTTCATCTATTTTTCCCAAAAATTCTTTTTTAGGTATATTTCCTTCTATTGCTAAAGTATATGGTATTCTTGTAGATGCTAAAATCATTCCATTTAGACCTCCAAATGCTGAAATCATTATTCCTAAAAATATGAACTTTGCTCCCAGTGGTCCAAATAATTTTGTAGCTACTCCAAGCATTCCAACTTTTACAAGCTCATCTGCTGTGAATACATTTAAAAGTGCAACATTTAAGAAAACGTAGAATATAGCAATGAATCCTAAACCTAAGATTATAGCTTTCGGTAGATCTTTTTTTACATTTTTCAAATCTCCTGCGATTGTTCCAACATATATCCACCCATCAAAAGCAAACATCACTGGTACTAAAGATAGTCCTAGTAAAATTAGAGGTGACTGTGAAGTCACTGTTTTAGTTGCCTCTGCCATGTAAAAAACACCCTCTGTATTATTTGTTGATAAAAATCCAAATACTGTTATTAGTAGCAACGGTATAATTTTAGCGGCTGTCGCAAATGTTTGAATTTTTCCGCCAACACTTTTTGTAAAAATATTGATTCCATACAGAAAACTAATAGCTAAAAATGCTGTTATTCCTAAAAATTTAGTATTAGTTGGGTCTACATTTAAAAAATTCCCTGTAAATACTGCAAAGTAGTATGCTATTAACCCTATTAAAGCTGGAAAATATATAATAAGTTGAGCCCATCCAACTAAAAATGCTATTCTTTCTCCATATATTCTTTTTATCCATGCAATCATTCCTCCAGTTTCAGGAATTGCTGCTCCTACTTCTGCTGCTGTAAGACCTGAAAGAATTGATATTACTCCTCCTAAAACCCATGCGGCAATCGCAATTTTAGGATTCATATTTGCTGCAATTAAAATTTGATTAGCTTTAAAAAATATTCCAATCCCTATAACAATTCCAACAACCATGGAGAATGCTACTGAGAATCCATATCTCTTTTCTAAATTTTGGTTCATAAATTCACTCCTTTTAAGCTGTTCTATTTTTTAGTATCTTATTCCCATTTTAAAGAACTTTTGATTTGTTATTTTAACATACTTTAATTGACAACTCAAGTTTTTTATTTATTTCTTGATTAAATAATTAAAGTGGTATATAATTGATTTTGTAAATAAAGGGGTGACAAAAGAAAATGTTAGAAAGAAAAAATAGCAACAATATGATAGTGGATTATTCAGCTAAGTTTTACTTATTCCCATTACTTTTTGTAGGTCTTTTTTTAAGAACAATTGATCAATTATTTTTAAGATTAAAATATCAAAGATAAAAAGAGAGCTACCGCTCTCTTTTTTTATTTTTGGTATATATTAAATCTATCTGTTATCTTTTTTAATTTATCCAGTTTTTCTATACTTTCATCTTTATTCTCTCTTCCAAATTTTAGAAGTAAAGCGTTCAAGATTACAATTCCTGGAACAAATGTATAGGCTTTTCCACCATTTTTAGTAGTGATTACTAAATCAGACATATTCCCCAATATAGAGTCCTTCTTATCAGTCATAGTTATAATTTTATTCCCTTGTTCTTTAAAAAACTCTGTAACCTGACATGTAAAGTTTGTATATGGATGAAATGATATTGTAAACAACAAATCATCTGGTTTAGAATACAGAAGTCTATCCGTAAAATCCGAAGCTCCTGAAATCATCAACTCTACATCTTCTCTTAACTCTTTTAGCATGAAATATAGATAATATGCCAATGCATACGATCCTCTTGCACCTAGTATATATAATTTTCTGCTCTCTTTTATCATTTCCATAGCTTTTTCCAATTGAGCTTCGATCGATGTTATATCCATCTCTTCCAAAAGTTCAACATTTGTATTTATAATTTCCAAAAGTATTCCTTTTTCAACAGAAGAGTCAATCTCTTGTCTAAATTCTTTCATCTGTGAAGTTGATATTTCAACATCTTTTTGAAAAACTCTTTGAAAATCTGGATAACCCTTAAATCCCAAGCTTTTTGAAAATCTTGTTATCGTAGCAGGGCTTGTTCCCGTTTCTTTTGCAAGTTCATTTATAGAGATAAATGAAACTATACTTTGGTTATGTTTTATAAAGTCTACAATTTTTTTAAAACTTTTACTATACGTTGAATAATTTTTCTCTAAATCAGCTAATACCGCCTTTTTCATTTCACACCTCTATATATTTGGATTTAGTACAAATTCCGCTAAATCATTTACAAAATTCATTGTTTTTTCATTTTTATCATTTACTGGATTATACTCCACAATATCAACTGATGTGATAGAGTAGTTCTTAAATAAGAATCTAAATGTTTTAAACATCTCTTCAGGTGTAAATCCATTTCTTACTGGTGTACTTACTCCTGGAGCAAACTCTGGATCTACAGAATCTACGTCAAAACTTATATGTATATTATCTATTTTCAAGTAATCTTTTATTTCATCTAAAACATTTTCTAGACCTTTATGAACAACCTCATCATAAGGAATTACTTTTACACCTAACTCCTCAATAACTTCTCTTTCCTTTACATCTAGATCTCTAGCACCTAAAATCACAACATTTTTGCTGTCTATCTTAGCCCCTTCATAGAAACAATTTACTAAATCTCTATCTCCAGCACCCTGTAAAAGAGCCAACGGCATCCCGTGGATATTTCCTGACATTGTAGACTCATCAGTATTCATATCACCATGAGCATCAATCCATACAACTCCTACTTCTTTCTCTAATGCAACACCAGAAATTGAACCTAAAGCTATTGAATGGTCTCCTCCGATTGTTATTGGTCTATATCCATCTCTTACAGCTTCATTAACTGCAGATGCTAATTTTTCACACGTATGAAGGATTGTATTCTTATATTTTAATGTCCATTCATTGAAATTTTCTCTTTGCTTTTCTACATCTATATATGTCATTTCACCGAATGTATCTGGGAAGTATTCTTCTAAAACTTCTGGACCAAATTCAATACCTGCTTTATTTGCTCCTAAATTCATTGGAACAGCAAACATCTTATTTTTCATTTTTTCTGTATATAGATATACTGCATCCTCTTCATCTATTACTCTGATATATTTTAATTCTGGATCTTCCATCCCTTGAACATGTAATTTAGCAGTCTTTAAATTTTGAACATAGCTTATTATCTCTTTGGTTATTCTCTCTCCTGGAGTTATAACTGGAATTCCAGGTGGATATGCCATTATCATCTCTGCACAAATTTTGTTTTCACTTTCTAAGAATTCAACTCTATTATTTTCACTATAGAAAGCTTCTCTTGGTATTAGAACTGCTTCAGGTATAGTTGGCATTTTTCCAACTGATTCCCCTATTTTTTTCCCTTTTCCAAAGAATCTTTTACTGATATCCTTCAATGCCTCTAATAGCTTTCCAGTGCTTACCTCGTCATCTCCTAACGTCACTAGTCCTAAAACATTATAAAAATCAGAAAGTTCCATTTGAATATTATAATCATCTACCAGAAGTGTTTCCAATTCAAATCCTGTCAATCCTAAATCTCTTGCTGAAATAGAAAGTTTTGTTTCATCAAAATCATGAATGCCATATCTTCCAACTATCTCTTTTCCAAAAGAAAAAATTCCAGGTATCTTATTTACCTCTGCCCTTAAATCTCTCGACAATTTTAATGTTTTTGTTAATAACTCTCTTCCTTCAGTAGCTATTTGTCTTCTTGCACAATCCAATGATGCCATCAAAGGATAAGATGGTGATGTTGTATGTAACAAACTTAAAATTTGTTGAATTCTATTTATATCAACTCTTGTAGAATTCACATGTAACATTGACATTTGAGTCATTGCCCCAATTATCTTATGTGTACTTTGACAACAGATATCTGCACCTGCATCTATAGCAGAAATTGGTAATTCTTCATGGAAGTGTAAGTGAGCTCCATGAGCTTCATCAACTATTAAAGGAATATCATAGCTATGAACTATATCCGCAATTTTTTTAATATCTGTTGCTGCTCCGTAGTATGTTGGATTTATAATTAAAACTGCCTTCGTATCTGGATGCTGTTTTAACATGCTTTCAACAACCTCTGGTCTAATTCCATGAGCTATTCCTAATTCATCGTCAACTTCAGGATTCATATATACTGGTAATGATCCACTTAAAATAATCCCACCAGAAACTGATTTGTGTACATTTCTCGGGACTAATATTTTCTCTCCTGGTTTTACAACAGACATAATCATAGCTTGAATTGCTCCTGATGTTCCGTTGACAGCAAAGAATGTCTTTTTTACTCCATATGCGTCAGCTGCTAACTCTTGTGCTTCCTTTATACAGCTTTTAGGATTGTGTAATCCATCAACCATTTTAAAAATAGTTACATCAATTGAGAAGGGATTTGGTCCCATAAACTCGTAAAACTCTTTATCCATCCCCTTTCCTCTCTTATGTCCTGGAACATGAAAAGGCGTTATATCTCTTTTAGCATATACGTCCTTCAGTGTTGAGAATATAGGTGTTTGATATTGATTTAATTTAGTCATCTTACCTCCTTATTTGGTAAATTTTGTTCTTAAAAATGATATGAAAAAGTTATAAAATAATATATAATCTACATTATTAATTTCTTTTAAAATACGAGATATTGTAGAGCTTTTTAGAAATTAAGTCAACTATTTTTTGAAAGGAAAACCACAAAACATGAAAAAAATTTTAATTTTTGTTTCAAATGGCTTCGAAACCCTTGAGTTATCACCATTTATCGACATCTTCGGTTGGAATAATATTGTTGGAAATAAAAAAATATTTTCAAAAATATGTGCTATTCACGACCAGCTAAATGCAACGTGGAATTTAACAATCATTCCTGAAGTAAACTTAAAAAAAGAATCTATAACTCTTGAGGAGTATGATGCTTTAGTTATTCCAGGCGGATTTGGAAAAGCTGGTTTTTTTAATGATATTCAATCTTCCGAGTTAAAATCCTTGTTAACTCATTTTATTTCTTCAAATAAAATCATTATTGGAATTTGTACAGGTTCTCTAGCCATAGCAATTAATGGTTTTTTAGAAAATATTCCCGCTACTACTTATCTTTTGGATAATGATAGATATTTTAGCCAACTTAAGAATTATGGTGCTGTTCCTATTAGAGAAGATATTGTAATTTCAAACAACATTATCACTTCTTCTGGACCGAGTACCTCTATAGATTTAGCTTTTTACCTATTAAAGTTGCTAACAGACGATGAAAATGTTCTTTTAGTAAAAAAAAATATGGGATTTTTAAAATAATTAATATTTTTAATGAAATTTCTTTAGATTTATGTTATTCTTTAAGTGTCAAATAACCCTATTTTAATAGGGATTTTAGAGAGGTGTTTTATATGAAAATAGAAGAAGGAAAAGTTGTAACACTTGAGTTTAAAGTTTATGACAAAGACAATGGAGAGCTTTTAGAGGATACAAAAGAAGTAGGACCATTTTTCTACATCCATGGATTTGGAAATTTTGTTCCAGCTATCGAAGAAGCTTTAGAAGGTAAAGAAAAAGGATACACAACAACAATTGAATTAACTCCTGAAGAAGGTTACGGAGAGTATGATGAAGAGTTAGTTGTAGAGATGGATAAAGATGAATTCGTTGAATTCGAAGATATCTATGAAGGTTTAGATTTTATTGCAGACATGGATGATGGTTCTGAGCAATCATTTGTTATTACAAGTGTTGAAGAGGAGTTCGTTGTAGCGGATGGAAACCACCCATTCTCTGGTAAAAATTTAAAATTTGATGTTACTGTTTCTGATGTTAGAGATGCTACAGAAGAAGAAGTAGAGCATGGTCACCCTCATTTCCACGGTTTCGAAGATTAATCAAACTATATAATTTAAGGAGTAATTAAATGAAAATAGCTTTAGGTGCAGATCACGGTGGATTTGCTTTAAAAGAAATTATTAAAAGTCATCTAGAAAAAAAAGGCTTTGAAATTTTAGATAAAGGAGCTTTCTCTACTGAGTCTGTTGATTATCCAACTTATGCAAAGTCTGTTGCTAAATCTATTCTTGAAAAAGAAGCGGATTTTGGTATTTTAATCTGTGGTACGGGTATTGGTATATCAATTGCTGCAAATAGATTTAAAGGTATTAGAGCAGCTCTTTGCTCAAATACAACAATGGCTAAGCTTACAAGAGAGCATAACGATGCCAATATTCTTGCACTTGGGGCTAGAATGACTGGTGATATCCTAGCTCTTGAAATTGTTGATGAGTTCTTAAGAACTCAATTCGAAGGTGGAAGACATTCAACTAGAATTGAAGCTATTGAACTTTAAGAAGGAGTGAACTATGGCTACTATTTTTACTAAAATTATAAATAAAGAAATTCCAGCATCTATTGTTTTTGAAAATGATAAAGTTATTGCTTTCAAAGATATTAATCCTCAGGCTCCTATTCATATATTAGTTGTTCCTAAAAAGGAAATCCCAACTTTAAATGATATTGAAAAAGAGGATTCTGAGTATATCTTAGCTATGTATTTAGCTATAAAAGAGATTGCTCATGATTTTGGAATCTCTGAAAATGGTTATAGAGTAATCACAAACTGTAATACTCACGGAGGGCAGGAAGTATTTCATCTGCATTTTCATCTTTTAGGTGGAAAACCTCTAGGGCATATGTTAGCATTTTAAAATAAAAGGTTGGATTCTAGCAATTGCTAAAATCCAACCTTTTTACTTACTTCTCAACCCATTCTTTTATCTCTAAGAAATTAGTAGACACAATTTTTTCTACATCTAATTTCTCTGGTGAGACCTTCTCAAAAAACTTTATTTTTACTTTTCCTTTTTCAGGCATTTTCCTATGAGCCGGAAATAATTCATAAGCACCTTTTATTGCAAACGGTTGAATATCTGCATTGAGCTCTTTAGACAGTATGGCATAAAACTTTTTAAATTCTTTTACTTTCCCATCTCTGCTTCTTGTCCCTTCTGGAAATATTACTATATTTTTACCTTGTCTTAATGCTGTTGCCGCAGATTGTAATGTCTCCGAAAGATTTTTATTTATATCTATTAGTATTATGTTTGAATTTTCTCCAAGATATTTCATAAATCTACCCTTAAAATGTGCTACTTTAGCTAAATAATAAGTTTCATCTAAAATATTATTGTCTAAACTTTGTGAAAAAATAAAGCCATCTAAAAAACTTTGATGATTACCTATAAAAATAGTTGGCCTTTCTATTTTTATATTTTCTAGCCCCTCTTTTTCTATTTTTAAATATGTTGAGAAGGGTATTTTAGAAATTAATTTTATCACTTTACCAATAAAATTATATTTTGGTAGTCCTTCTAAGTTTTCTTTTTCTAATATTTTTTTCCAATCGATATCTTTTACATCTACACCCTTTGAATGAATCTTTAGATACTCTGAAATTTTAACAACCGTTGGATTTTCTATAAAAATATCCTCTGTCAATGTCACTCCAAAACTATTTTCAATAAAAGCTATAAATTCAACCATATCAAGTGAATCTAATCCTAAATCTAGTTCTAAATGAGCTGTTGAAGAAATTTCCCTTCCTTTCAGTTCCTTTAAATAACTTGAAACTACTTTATATTCTTCAAAAGTTGGTGTATTTATCTCTTTTTCAACCTCTATATTCCCTTCTAATAAATCTGGAATCATAAATCTTCTGATCTTTCCTATTTTTGTTTTTGGAAGCTCTTCTTGAACTATCTTTATATCCAGGATTTTTTTATAATTCGCTGCTCCACCGTTATATTTATCTATCACTCCAGTTTTTAAAGTTTCTAGAATATTTGTAATCTTTTTTTCTTTAACTTTTTGAAAATTAGGATATACTACCACTGTCAATAAAGAATTGTACTCAATTACAACCATCTCTTCTATCAAATCAGTTTTAGACATAATCCATTGCTCTATTTCTATTGGGTTTATATTCTTCCCGTTAGAAAGAACTATCATCTCTTTTTTTCTACCGGTTACATACAGATACTCACCCTTCATCTCACCGAGATCGCCTGTATGGAACCAACCTTCTTTATCTATAACTTCTGATGTCTCTTCCGGTTTATTGTAATAACCTTTCATAAGATTTCTTCCTTTTGAAAGAATCTCTCCATCCTCAGCAAATTTAATCTGAACCCCATCCATAAGCTTTCCTGCTGATCCTGGTACAACCTGGTTTATTGGTGTAAACGTTATCATTGGAGCCGTCTCTGTAAGCCCATATCCCTCACAAATATCTATTCCTAAGATTTTAAAATCTCTAGATATTTCTGGGTTCAATTTAGAACCGCCTGATACAAAAAATCTTATGTTCCCTCCAAAACCTTCATGAACTTTTTTAAATATTTTTTTACTTAAATCCTTGCTGTTCATCTTCTCACAAAGTTTAAATAATATTTTTGCAACCTTATTTGAATCTATCTTTTCCATTATTTTTTTATGAAGCATCTCCCAAAGTCTTGGCACACCTATCATCATTGTTATTTTATAATTTTTTAAAGCCTCCACCATCGATTGAGATGACAACTCCTTTAAAAAAGCTATTGTAGCTCCTTGCTGCAATGGAACTATCCCAGATCCTAACAATGGAAATATATGGTGCATCGGCAGTAACGCTAAAACTCTATCTGTTGGTTTATACATATTGTACTTATTTAACCCTTCAATATTTACCAATATATTATCGAAAGTTAACATCACTCCTTTGGGTTTTCCAGTTGTTCCCGATGTATATAAAATTAATGAAACTGCGTCATTTTCAGGAGCATATATGATTCCTTCATGATTTGCTTTTGATAAATCTATCTCATCTACATTCAATATTTTTGTTTTTATTCCTGATTTTTCTACAGCTTCTTCCGCTATTTTTAAATTATTATTTGATGTAAATATATATTTTGGTGTTGAATCCTCAATAAAATATTGAAATTCAGAAACTTTCGAAGCCGAATCCAAACAAATACATGTCCCTTTTTTATCCCAAATTCCTAAAAAAGCAAATAAAAATTCCGGTCTATTTTCCATAAAAATAACAACATGATCCTCTTTTTTAATATCTAAATAAGTCGCATACTCCTTTGATCCAGATATTAGATCTTTATATGAATACTCTTTGCCTTCATATATTATCGCCGTCTTATTATAATTTTTTACAAATTCCAATTTTCCCTCCCAAGTATTACAGGTGTTTTCTTAATCTTTAGTTTGATTATATCATAATTGCGTTATTATTTCAACAATGTGAGTTGATGAAAAAAGCTATGATATAATCATATCATAGCTTTTTAGATTTTTATCTGTTTAAAATACTAAAAATTTCATCTTTAGATTTTTCAACAATCTGTTCTACTGTCATATCTTTTGGTTCTATTTTATCTAAGAATGTTATACTCATTTTCCCTGATTTTGGATATGAACTTCCGTACGGCATCAAATCGTAAGCACCTTTTACTGCGAATGGAACAACTGGAATGTTTAATTCTTTTGATAAAATTCCAAATGTTTTCTTAAATTCTTGTATTTCTCCATCTCTTGTTCTTGCCCCTTCTGGGAATATCACTAAATTTTTGCCCTCTTTCAACACTTGCGCTGATATTTTTAAAGTTTCCTTTAAATTTTTATTGATATCCACCAATATTAAATTCCCATTTTCTGCTATATGTTTCTTTAAAGCTCCTTCAAAATGGATATTTATAGCTAAAAAATATGTATTTTTTAAAAACTCTTTAGGGAGAGCTTGCCCAAATGCAAATGCATCTAACATACTTTGATGATTCCCTACGAAAATAACTGGTGATTTTTCCTCTAATTTTGCTGTATTTTTTTCTAATTTTATATATGTTGAGAAAACTGGTTTTAATAATCCTGTTATAAATCCAACATATCTAGATGATGGCATTTTTACTTCAACTGGCTCAGAAAATATTTTTTGCCAATTTATCTCTTGTTCTTCAAAATTCCCACCTTTTTCTCTTATATATTGACAAAGTGTTTCCACAGTTTTGATTTTTGAAAAATCTTCCTCATGAATTTCAACACCAAATGTATTTTCTACAAAAGTTATAATTTCAACTATATCAAGTGAATCTAGCCCTAAATCAATTTCTAAATGAGATTCAGGAATTATATCTATTCCATCATGAAGTGTTAGTATGAACTTAGTTATCTCTTTAAACTCTTCTGAGTTCACTTCTGGTGAAGTTGAAACTTTTTTCTCTACTATTTTTCTCTCTATACTCCCCTCATCACTCACTGTTGAAATCCCTTTTATCAGATCTTTTAACATAAATCTTCTAAGTTTTCCCAATTTTGTTTTTGGTAGCTCCTCTTTCAATATAATTATATCTAAAATTTTTCTATATTTTGGAGCAGTTACATTATATTTATCAATAACTTCCCATTTTATAGCTTCTTTAGCATTTACAATTTTCTTTTGCTCCAATACTTTAAAATCTGGAAAAACTAGAGCTACTAAATGATTTTCGTGTTCTGCCACTGCAACCTCTTGTATCAAGTCTGTCCCTTTCATTATTTCAGCTTCAACATCGGCAGGATTTATATTTTTTCCATTCGAAAGAACTATCATCTCTTTTTTTCTTCCAATTATTCTTATGTGATCTCCATCAAATTGCCCCAAATCTCCTGTATGGAACCAACCTTCTTTATCTATTGCTTCAGCTGTCGCTTCTGGTTTATTATAATAACCCTTCATAACATTTCTACCTTTTACAACTATTTCTCCATCCTCTTTTAACTTCACTGTCACACCTGGCAGTGGAACTCCTACCGTTCCTGGGATTATGTCTCCCGGTCTATTGAACGATATTATTGGTGACGTTTCTGTAAGTCCATAACCCTCTAACATATTCATTCCAAAAGTACTAAAATCTTCACAAATTTCTTGTTCTAACTTTGCTCCACCTGAAACTAGAATTCTTATATTTCCTCCAAATCCTTCATGAATTTTTTTGAAAATAACTTTACTTAAACTCTTACTGTTTATTTTTTTACATAGTTTAAACATTTTTAAACTTACAGGACTTGCTTTTATTTTCCCCATAATTCCTTTATGAAACATCTCCCAAACTCTTGGAACCCCTATAACTACACTTATTTTATACTTTTGTAAATTTCTTTTTATCGCTTCTGAAGATAACTCTTCTAAAATAACAATTAAACATCCAAAATGTAACGGCATTAACAATGTTAATACTAAAGGTAAAACATGATGGAATGGTAACATTGCAAGCACACTGTCCGCCTCAGTTACAAGTTTTATCTCCTCTACCCCCTGAACATTTGACATAAGATTATCAAATGTCAACATTACTCCTTTAGGATTTCCAGTTGTTCCTGATGTATAAAGCATTACTGCTACACTATTTTCATCCGGAATCTCTATTGAATATTTCTCTATTAAAATATCAGTCGGTATATCTATTTCATCCACATTCAATATCTCTATTGCTGATTGTGCAACTCTTTTAGCTTCTTTAACAACTTCAACAGTTTCATTGGACGTTATTATGTATTTCGGGAATGAATCTTTAAATACATAAACCAGCTGCTCTACACTATAACTTGCATCTAAATTCGTACATGTACCTTTTTTATCCCACACCCCTAATATTGAGCCTATGTATTCAACTCTGTTTTCCATAAAAATAGAAACTCTATCACCACTTTCTATTTTTAACAAACCTGAATATACTTTTGCTATTTTTATTATTTCAGCATATGAATATTCTCTATCTTTATATATTACTGCTGTCTTTTTACGATCGTATACAAATTCCATACAGTCCTCCCTTTTTGTTCTGTTATTTCAGTTTAACAACTTATTTTATAATAAGTTACAACAATTGTCTACTTTTTCCTCTTACTTTGATTGACTTTTTAGTTTTTATGAAGTAGTATTGATTTAAAACAATTAAAGGAGGTTAAAAAATATGTTAGATAATCTATTCACAAAAACTCGATCCCATAGAAGTTTTGATTCCACTAAAATAGGTTTCGAAAACCTAGAGAGTATGGTTAATGCTGCTCGTTTTGGAGGTTCTGCTAGGAATAGTCAAACTCTTCGTTTTACTCTTGTTAACTCTGAAAGTCTATGTCAAAAAATATTTCCTCACACTGCTTGGGCAGGTGCTATTCCTTGGAGTCCTACTTCTGAAGAAAGTCCAAGAGCATACATTTTAGTTAGTAGTCTGAAAGACTCCCCTCTTTCACCTATTTCCCTTGGAATTGATATTGGGATAGCTTCTCAAAATATTCTTTTAAAAGCTACCGACCTTGGTTTTGGAGGCTGCTTAATCGCTTCTTTTAATAAAGCAGATGTTTCCAATACCCTTGATTTAGATTTAGAAATATATGTTCCACAACTTTTAATAGCTTTAGGGAAATCTACTGATAAAGTCATTATTACAGAAGGAAATGTAACTAATTTAAAGTATCATAGAGATGTGCATACATCCACTCACTATGTACCTAAACTGCCACTTAGTACATTGATATTAAAAAAATTTTAGGAGGTTTATTATGAAAAAAACAATTGGAGTTATCTCTGTATTGCTATCTACAATCTGTTTAGGGAATGACACACCTACAATCGCTGTCACTGGAAGTGGAACTGTTACCGGAAAGCCTGATATGCTTAGTATCATCGCCTCTGTAGAAACAACAAATCCAAACTCTGAAAAAGCGATCTCTGAAAATACAAATATTATAAATAATGCCATTAAGCTACTGAAAAAAGAGGGACTGAAAGATAAAAATATAAAGACAGAAAACTACTCTCTTAATTTTAGAAATGACTACAATACCAAAGAAAATGAAATGAAATATTTTGTTAAAAATCAGATTATTATTACAAGTGATGATTTGGAAAATACTGGTAAAATTTTAACAGCTCTTAACAATGGTGGAGTTAATAATATCGGTGAAGTCAATTTCTATATTGCCGATCGAAAAGAACTAGAGGATAAGGCCTATGTTTTAGCCTATGAGGATGCAAAATCTAAAGCCCAACTAATTGCCGGGATTGATAAATTTAGTATCACACCAAAAGATATTAACTTAAACTTTTCAACACCTAGACCACTGGGATATGTCTTCGCTTCTAATGCTAAAATGGGTGACGCCACAATTCCTGTGACTATCCCTAATAATATTGATGTAACTGCAAGTATGAATGTTATCTTCTATATGGAAAAATAATTTTTTCCATAATAAAACCTCTGATTTATTGAACTGAAACTCTCAATAAACCAGAGGTTAATTTTATTCTATTCCTTTTTCTATCAAATTATTTTTATCCTCACTCCATTCCATCCATCCATTAGAGTACAAGGAATTCCTCTCTTTCCCCATAACTTCTGAATAAAATAGCACCTCTGCCGCTCTCCAACCAGAACCACAGAAAAAAGTTAACTCCTTGTTTGAATCTATTCCTAACTTTTCCCACATATCAAAAATTTCATATCCATTTCTCATTGTATTGTCTATGTTCCTATAATTTTCTAATGTTACCGAAGTTGTTCCTGAGTTTCCCCAAACACTTCCCGAAATTCTACCTTTTCTATCCATGTAAGAATACCCTGATTCTTTTCCTATCCTCTCATTATAAGATCTTATGTCCACCAATACTTTACTCTTCTGATTATCAGATAGCACATTTTTAGTTTCAGCAATATCTATTATCAACTTTTTATTCAATGGTATTTTAGATCCAAAGCTTTCAATAGGCTTAGGATTTACATTCCCTATATCCACTTTATACCCTTCCTTTTGCCAAGCAGATAACCCACCATTTAACACTCTTACATCTTTGACACCGATATATTTTAATATAACCGCTAATCTATATGAAGCCATTACATTATCTCCGTAGAGAATTATTGTATCCTCTTTAGCTATCCCCATGCTTTCAGCAAATTTTATTAAATTTTCATCACTGTTTATCATCCATTTCGGTGGCGGCTCAATACTATCGGTATTTATATGAGGAGCTTCTGGAATATGTCCTGCTAAATATATTACTGCATTTGCTAAACTTCCCCAAGATACCTCAAAGATTTTTGCTGATTTTTTATCTAAAGCTGATTTAACCCAACTTGCAGGTACTAATATTTCATAATTTTTATAACTCTCAAAAGGAAGGGATTTATACTCTTCATTTGAATTTAAATTATAAAAATAGATATTTTTTATTCCTAATTTACTTAAATAGTTTGCAACAATTTTAGATTTATTTTTATCAACATTATATAAAATTATATTTTTTTCAGGTGTTATCCCCTTCAATGAAACTCTTTCTTTTAATATTTTGCTATTCGCTTCATTCAAGTTTTCTTTATCTAACCATTTATACGAAAAGTCTGTTGCTCCTTTGATATGTCCATTAACTCCTAAATTTGAAAGATCCCACCCATTATACTCATTTGTATCCCTTGTATCGACAATAATCCAATCAGAATTATTTAATCTTTTTAAAACCTCTTTTGTATCAATATCTTTACCAAATATTAATACAGACATTGTAAACATTAAAAACAGTATTTTTTTCATCTAAATCTCCTAATATATTTTTCCTAGGCAGCACTTTACCTAAAATACAGTATAACCAATTAGCCTTTAACCTAAAAGCTATAAACAGTCAGTTATTTCATTTCAAAGTCCTCACCTCCTAAAATATTTCCAACTGATTATATCACTCAGATATTACAAGCGTCAAGAAAAATAGGCTAATCTTCCCACCTAATATTATTAAATAAATCTATTTATGATATTATAGATAATTTAAATTGATTTTATAAAAAATATGTTGTATTCTTACTTAAAAAGAAAATTAAATTTAAAGGAGCTCAAAAATGGAAATAGGGATTTTATTTTATATATTAACTTTTTTAGGTGGAATCTTATCCTTCTTCTCTCCATGTATAATCCCAATAATTCCAATTTATTTTGGATATTTAGCTGGAAGTGGAAAAAAAACAGATTGTTATGGCAATATTTTTTATGATCAAAAAAAAGTTTTTCTTCATACCCTTTTCTTCACTTTAGGGATATGTGTATCTTTTTTTATTTTAGGAATATCATTCACAACATTAGGAGATATTATTTTTACACAGAAAGATATTTTTTCTAAAATTGGAGGCGTGATTATTATTCTCCTTGGTTTATTTCAACTAAACCTCTTAAAATTAAATTTTTTACAAAGAGATATGAGGTTAAATTATAGTGAAAAACCAATCAATCCTCTGATTGCTTTTATAACAGGATTCACATTCAGTTTTGCATGGACACCATGTGTTGGACCAATTCTTTCCTCGGTCCTTATTTTATCAAGTAGTGTTTCAAATAAACTTATTGGTAACTTTTTAATTTTAATATATTCTTTAGGTTTTATAATTCCATTTTTATTAATTGGGATTTTTACAACAAGATTATTAAACTTTTTTAAAGCTAAGCAAAAGTTTCTTAAGTATACCTCTAAAATTGGCGGTATTCTTTTAATCACTATAGGTTTGTTAACTTTTTTAGGGTACACTAATAAACTTTCAACTTATCTTGTTTCTTCAACAAACAATGTCAAAGTTGGAACTCAACAAGAAGCAACATTTAATTCAGACAGCTATAAACTTTTTGACCAATTTGGAAAAGAGCATGTTTTATCAGATTATAAAGGGAAAACTATTTTTTTAAATTTCTGGGCTACTTGGTGCCCACCTTGTAAGGAGGAAATGCCATATATAGAGAAAATTTATAAAGATTTCGGTAGTAATGAAAAAGACATTATTATTCTTGGAATAACAAATCCTGTAACGGAAGAAAATCCCTATGGTCAAGATAAAGATATCAATCAAATCAAAAAATTTATAAAAAACGGTAATTATACATTCCCTACTGTTTTTGATAAAACTGGAAAGTATTTTGAAAACTTTAAAATAAGAGCTTATCCAACAACTGTTATAATTGGAGCAGATGGCCAAATTAAAGCCTCTATTCCTGGAGCTATGAACGAAGAACAAATGAAAAAACTTATTAAATCTCAAAGTTCTTTTTAAAAACAAAACCATTATAAATCATAAATATTTATGATTTATAATGGTTTTTTTAAAAGATATACTTTTAGGCTTGGAAAAATAAACTTATCTTTTACAAATATAAACCCCTCATGGATAAACATTTGTTTTATTTCATCAGAAGAATATATTTTTACATCCCCGTTTGTAGTATAAGGAAGTATCTTGTTAACTAATTTTTTCAAAAGTTTAAATAGATTAATTTCACCTAGAATTATATTCCCACCTTTTTCTAAAACTCTGTACATCTCTTTCACTACCTTCTCTGGATTTTCATAGTGATGAAAAGAATTCAAACAAATTATAACTTTAAAATCATTATCTTTAAAAGGAAGATTTTGAGAATCTCCGACTATGAACTCTATATTTTTATTATTTTTTTTAGCTTTCTCTATCATATTCATAGAAATATCCAATCCTACAATTTTGTATTGTATATCTCCTTCATGAGAGCCTAGCATTTTGTCGACCTCTTTTAAAAGTTCACCTTTCCCACACCCTAAATCTAATATTCTTTTTTCTGTTTTATAATCAATCCAAGATAGAACAGTTTTATAGTGTTTATATGAATCCCCATGCTTTTTTTCGGCTACTCTATTAAAAAAATCTATAGTGTTTTTTTTATATCCATTATTTTTATTAAAGTTCATTTTATCCTCCTGCTCTAATAACTTTATAGGTTCATGCAAGTTTTAAAAATCTTGATTAAAATAATTTACTTTTTTTATAAATATTTTCTCTAACTTTTCTCTAATATTTTCATTATTAAATCTAATTTTATCCTTTTTTACCACAGAACTCATATCTCTAAATCCATAAATTAAATCTGTAAGATCGGCTATGTTTATCTCTATATCATATTCTGACTCTATCTTTTCTACCACTCCTTTTTTTATTTGATAAACACCCTCATTCTCTTTTATAACCTCATCTGTTACAAACATTTTAAAACTCTCATCATTTGAAATGTTTTTAGAAAGCCTCAACAAAGATTTTTCTATACTTGTAATTCTTGCTTGAACTTTATTCTTTACAATTTTCACAATATTTTTATCACTTTTAAAATAATCCTCTAAGCATAAATCTTCTGCACAAATTATTTTTATTTTGGAATAGTAATTTTTATATCCATATATTATAGAAAATAATGAACTCAAGCACTTACTATCTTTAAAAAACAACTCTTTTATAACTATATCTCTATTTTTCAAAACAAATATATATCCATTTATCAATCCATTAATATCTCTAGATACATAAGCTTCCCCGTCCTCACAAAACAATTCAGAAAATATTTTTTTATATACATCTCTACCTCTTCTGACCTTAACAAAATAATCTTTTGATATCTCTTTATAAAATTTTACAATTTCATCTAAAATTATATCACTACAATTTTTTTTCGATATTTTTTGAATTTTACAAGTTTTTTTAAACTCCTCCATCTTTTCAAATTCAATACTATACTGACAAATGCTGGAAATATAAACAAATCCAAAATTTCGATATATTTGATTGTCTACAGGTGTTAAATATATAAACTCCTCCCCTTTTCGCCTAGATTCTTCCAAACACTCTAAAAGTAATTTCTTCATAATCCCCTCTCCTCTTCTATGAGGAGCAACTCCGACACCAACAAGGTATCTGCTCGAAAACCATTCCTTACCTATTGATACATCGTATTTATTCTCAAACATCATCCCTAAAACCTCTTCTTCTTCCACCAAATATCTTGTAGTTTTCTCTTGATATATATTTTCAAAATACCATGTTATATATTCTGTTTCATCATTGAATAGTTCTTTCCACAAGCTTTTGAATTTATCGTTCTTCTCCATAACTTTATTCCCTCCCACATTTAAAAATAAAAGGCGAGAAACTCTCACCTTTTATTTTATCTATTTTTTATATAAGTGTATAATGCTTTTACTCCAACTCCAGTAGCACCTTTTTTATTCCATTTAACTCCTGAATTATATGATGTTCCTGCTATATCCATATGAATCCACGGTAATCCTTCTGTAAATCCTTGTAAAAATTTAGCTGCTGTGATAGCGCCACCCATTCTTCCACCAGTATGCTTTACATCCGCTACTGTTGATTTTAAGAACTCATTATACTCTTCAAACAAAGGCATTCTCCAAATTTTTTCACCATATTTTACACTTGCATTCTCCAAACAAATATATCTTTCATCACAAGTTGAAAATACTCCCGTTGTAATTGTTCCTAAAGCTACTAATACAGCTCCTGTCAACGTTGCTACATCAACTATTTCAGTAACTTTTTCATTTCTAATAGCATAAGTAATTGCATCTGCTAAAACCAATCTTCCTTCTGCATCTGTATTTATAATTTCAACACTTTTCCCATTCATAGATTTTATAATATCCCCTGGTCTATAGGCATTTCCGTCTATTGCATTCTCACATGCTGGAACAATCGCGATAACATTTTTGTCTAATTTATTCTTGGCAACAGCACACATTGCACCTATCACCGCTGCTGCCCCAGCCATATCCGTCTTCATATCAAACATTGAATCTGGAGATTTTGTACAAAGCCCTCCGGTGTCATAAGTTAAGCCCTTTCCTATCAAACCTATCTTTTCTTCAGATGAGTCATCAACTAAATATCTCATAACTATCAATTTTGATTTTATTATTGAGGATCTTCCAACTGCTAGTAACAAATTCATCTCCAATTTTTCAATACCTTTTTCATCTATAATTTCAACTTCAAATCCATATTTTTTTCCTAACTCCGAAACTTTTTCAGATAAACTTTTTGGATTTATAATATTAGCAGGTAAGTCCACCAATTTTTTTGCTATATCTGTTGAATCAACTAAACTTATTATTTCATCTAAATTATTCACATTTTTAATTAAAAACAACTCTACTTCAATAGTTTTTTCTTTTTTTGTTTTAAACTCATCAAAACTATAGTTTATATTTCCAACTATCTCAGCTAAAAGTTCATAATTTGAAAGTTTTTCATTATCTGAAGAGATCAATATCGATCCTTTTTCTTTTGATAGATTTTCAAAAATTATTTCTCTATATATATCCTCATTAAACTCTTCTTCTTTTCCCATTCCAATAAATAACATTGAAACTAAGTGCTCCTCCTCTAAAAATTCAATTTTTAAAGAATCTCCTTTTTTTCCAACAAACTCTTTTTTTACTATTAACTTTTCAATTAATTTTTTATTTCCAGCTGAAATATGCTCACATATTTTCATCTGATTTTCAAAATACATTACTACATTAAGATCATATGATTTTTCTATTTTACTGATAACTTTAAACATCTAACTCCTCCTATATGTTGTATTTTTTTAATAATATAATTGGTTGGTACGACAACTTAGCTTCTCTTAGTCCTTCACTTCCAAAATCATCTTCTCTGTTTATATATTTAACATCAAAAAATTCCTCTTTTGCTACATATTTATTTATCATTTGATAACTTCCTTGATATTCATTATTCCCTTTTTCTATATGTATAACTGCCATATTTTCAGTAAGCTTTTCTCCAAAAGCATATGCTACTATTTCCCCCTCAACCCTTATTATTCCACCTCTCAAACCAAGCGCTTCATAGTTATCTAAAAGAGCTTCTATTCCCATAGTTTCAGATATAATTATTTTATCCTGCTTCCTATTTTTTGTCCATTCTCTTTGAAAAATTCGAATCTCCTCAATATTTAGTTTAGAAATTTTTTCATACGTATAGCTATATGTTCTTATAAATTTATTTATTTTATTTTTTTTAGAAGAAAATTTTCTTCCTTTAAGCTCTGCTAAATCCTCTTGTAAATATACGTAATCAAAAGAACTTCTTTTTTCAATCAACTGAACATCTCTTTGTAAAAATTCAGCGTATTTTTCAGGTATAAAAACTATCTCTTTATTTTCCTTTTTTATCTTTTTAATAGCTTCTATTATGCTATCTTTTCTATCCTCTTTAGATACTGGACAAAAATAATAATCATTTCCTTCATAGCTCCCTTTTATATATAAAATATCATCCATTATTCTATACTGCATATCTTCACTGATACTCCACAAAAATATATTACTAAAATTTAAATCAGAAGTTTCAAATTTTCCATCCAGATACTCTTGAATAATATTTCTATCCTCTAGTTCTAATTTTTTCCAGTCCATCTATTCTACACCGCCTTAATATACTAAGGCAAGTATATAACAATTCTAAAATCCTGTCAAACTTTTCTCCGATTTTATAAATAATGAAAAAAGTCTGTAATTGGCTACTTTTACAGACTTTTTTATAAAATTTATATTTTAATTCATCTCTTCCAATTTTTTTATTCTTTCTGCCGTACTCGGATGTGTACTGAATAGATTTGCCATTTTACTTCCTGCCAGCGGTGATACTATAAACATATTTTCAGTTGATGGAACTGCGTCCATAGGGATTCTTGTCGAATATGTCTCCAATTTTCTTAATGCATTCGCCAAATATCTTGGATTCCCGCTCACTTTTGCACCAAAATTATCTGCTTTATATTCTCTGCTTCTTGAAATAGCCATCTGGATAATCATTGCAGCTAAAGGAGCAAATATAGTTATTGCTAACAATCCTAAAATACCACCCCTATTATCGTCCTCATCTCTTCTTCCACCACCAAATATTGCTGCCCATTTAGCCATATTTGCAAGATATGCTATTGCCCCAGCCAAAGTTGCGGCAACTGTTTGAATGAGTATATCTCTGTGTGAAACATGTCCTAATTCATGTCCTATAACGCCTGCTAACTCATTGTCATCCATAAGTTCTACAAGACCTCTGGTAACTGCCACAGCTGCATGGTGCGGATTTCTACCCGTAGCAAATGCATTCGGTTGGCTCTCATTTATTATATATACTTTCGGCATTGGAAGCCCTGCATTTTCAGTCAATTTTTTTGTAATCCCATAAACTTTATGATTTGTAGGTAATTCTTGAGCTTTATACATTGACAAAACTATTTTATCACTAAACCAATATGAAATAAAATTCATAACACCCGCAAATACTAAAGCTATTGTCATCCCTGTTTTTCCACCCACAGCTCCGCCTATAAACATCAACAATAATGTCATTCCTAGCATCAATATAAATGTTTTTATCCCTTCCATAAATACCCTCCTATTAAATTTCCCATTTTCTATAAAATAACACATTTCTTATGATATGTAAATGAAAAAAGGGAGAGTCTACTCCCTTCAAGCTATCACTTTATCTCTTGTGCTGCCTTTTCTCCCGCTATACGTCCAAATACTACGGCTGCACTGTATGCTGCACTTGTATTTGTTACCTCTCCGGCCGCATATAAACCTTTTACTTTTTCACCTTTATTATTCAAAACTTGAGTATTTTCATCAGCTACGACTCCACCCTTTGTCATATGTATAGCTGATTGTACCTTTGCTCCATAATATGGCCCTTCAGCTCTTAAAGTTTTTGTTACCAACTTTAGCTTGTCATACGGCACATTTATCTTTTTAGAAAGTTCTTCTAAAGTATCCGCCTTTAAGTGTAACCCTAATTTATTATGTTTTTGTAAACGATAATATGATTCATAAAGAGTTTGATCATAAATATAATAAGCATAACCACCTGTTTGAGATTCTATAGATTTTGCCCTCTCCATACTTGTAGGATTTTCCTTTAAAAAAACTTCGCCCTCTTGATTTACAAGAACATAATCACTTCCTCCGCCAGTCAAATCTCTGCTAGGAACCATAATAAATGAGAATATGCTTAAAATATCCAAATTTTCAACTTTTAAGTTATGTTTCTCAAATATTGGTAAAAAATCTCCAGTTGCAGACATTTGATTTGAAGTTGCTATTGTCTCTGATCCCGGTATATATTTTGCTAGCAACTCTTTATTGTGAGAAAATCCACCAGTTGTCAATATAACTGCTTTTGCATTGATATCATAAAAATTATTTTTATTTTGAACTTTTACTCCTGTTACTATACCATCACTCATTATTAAATCAAGTCCCTTAGTACCTGTTCTTACGTCTATCCCCAACTCTTCAACCTTTTTTTCCAACCCGTCTTGAATCTCTTCTCCGGCATAAGCGTCCTTTTCAGCCATATGATTTCTTAAACCATAATTATAATTTAATTCTATTCCCATTTTTCTAAGCCAAGTGTCTAGTTTAAAAGCTCCTTCTGCTTGTGCTTGTGTTCTTTCTAAAGTATCCATTTTATTTTTTTTATCTTTTACAAAAGCGTCGACACTATCAAATATTCCATTCTTCTTTTGAGCTTCTGTGTTTATAATATCAAAAAAATTCATATCAAATTTTCCATTTCCACTCAGTATATCTAATTTTTCAATTAAAATTATATTTTTTACACCGGCTTCTTTTGCTGATATAGCAGCCGCTAACCCTGCTGGACCTGCGCCTACAATTACTATATCTGTATCTATAGGTGCCAAATTAGCATATGGTTGCTCTGGCAAAGATGTTTTTATCGTTATTCGTCCAAAATCTTGACCATTTGATTTTAATGCTTCGGCCACTGCTCTTTTTATTCCTAGAGATGAGTATGTCGCCCCTGAAATACTATCTACTATTGGACTTTGAGCAGATAATATTCTATTTTTTAAGAGTGGAAAGGCTCTTTTTATAACAGGTGAAGTCTCTTTATGAGAAACCAACTCCATATTTTCTATTTTTCTACCTTTTGTTGTCACCTTTACTTTTAATTCCCCACCATAACCATTTCCTTTTCCTATAAAATGTTTTTGATCTTCTCCAAATGACAGAGCACTCAAAACTACAAATAAAAATACTTTCCCCTTCATTTCTCCCTCCAAATTTTCGCTATTATGTACAAATTATAAACGATTAGACATATTATGTAAACGTTTTTTTAGTATATTTGATTTTTACAGTCAAAAACATTATACTTTAGTTACAAATAAATTTAAGGAGATTTGAAATGAAAAAATTAAATATTAAAACTTCTATAAATTCATACGATATAATTATTGGACAAGAATCTATTTTAAAACTAAATAGTCTTACCAAAAACTACGATAAAATACTTCTTTTAACTAACAATACTGTTGGTGATACATATAAAGATAAGATTTTTGATCTTCTTCCAAAAGATAGTACTTTTCTTTATCAAATCAGTGATGGTGAAATTTTTAAAAATATTGATACTGCCATGGATATATGTTCATTTTTGATTGAGCACAATTTTTCTAGAAACTCGCTTATTGTATGTCTTGGTGGTGGTGTTATCTGTGACTTAGGTGGATTTGTCGCTTCTATATTTATGAGAGGTATCAATTTTTTACAGATTCCTACCTCTTTGCTTGCTCAAGTTGATGCTAGTATTGGTGGAAAAGTTGCAGTTAATCATCCCTTAGGAAAAAATTTAATAGGTGCTTTCAAACAACCAATTGCAGTTATTATTGACATTAATTTTTTAAAAACACTTCCTGATAATGAGTTTAAATCCGGAATGGGGGAAGTTATAAAGCATGCACTCATTCTTAAAAATTCTAATTTTTTTGAATTTTTAGAAAAACAGTATTCAGGTATTTTAAATTTAGAAGCTCATATTTTAATAGATATGATTTTTGAATCTTGTAAGATAAAAAAAATATTTGTTGAAGAGGATGAATTTGAAAAAGGGAATAGAGCTTTTCTTAATCTAGGTCATACCTATGCACACGCTTTAGAAACTATTTTTAATTATGAAAATATCTCTCATGGAAAAGCTGTTGCAAAAGGTATTATTTTTGAATTATCCCTTTCAAAACATTTAAATTTTATAGATGAGGAATATATCCAAAAAGTAAAACAGCTTTTTAACCTATATAATATTGATTGTCACCCAATATATTTAGAAGAAAATACTCTTATCGAGGTTATGAAAAAAGATAAAAAAAATGTAAATAACTCCATAAATTTTATTCTTGATAAAAGAGATTCTTTAGAAAATACCAGTATTTCACAAAAAGACATTTTAAAAGTCAACTCTTTTTTTAAAGATCGCTTTTTAAAAGGTATAATTGATATTGGAACTAATTCATGCCGTCTATTTATAGCTGAAATTGAAAAAAAAGATAGCAAACTTGAAATTATAACCCCACTTTTTAAGGACTTAGATGTCTCACGATTGGGAAAAAACTTAAATCAAACTGGTATTCTTTCTAAAGAATCTATCGAAAAAACTTTTTCTATCATAAAAACCTTTAAAGAAAAGGCAGATTCTATGGGGGTTAGTGAACTTATCGCATTTGCTACCTCAGCTACGAGAGAAGCTACCAATGGAGATATTTTTGTTAGGGATATTCAAACGAAATTTAATATAAACACCTTAATTATTCCTGGAGAAACTGAAGCAAGACTTAGTTTTAATGGAAATAGAGATATCTATCGTGAAAAAATAGCTACAATTGATGTTGGAGGAGGGAGTACTGAAGTTACAATTGGGGACTTTAAAAATATTGAATTTATAAAAAGCTTTCCTATTGGTGTTGTTAAATTAACTGAAATGTTTTTTTCAGAAGAAAATTATAGCGAGGAAAGTTTAAAATCATCTCGTAATTATTTGAGAGGCTTTTTTAAAGAGCTCGATCGATTTAAAAATAGTCATTTTAGAATTATTGGAGTTGCTGGAACCGTGACATCCAATGTTTCAATTATTAAAAAGCTTCCTAAATTTATTGAAAAAGAGATTCACCACTACACGCTTTCTAAAGCCATACTAGAAGAAAACCTAACTCTTTTTCTTTCAAAAAATTTAGAGGAACGAAAGAAGATTGTCGGACTTGAGCCCAATAGAGCTGATGTTATTATTGCTGGAAATTTAATTCTTTTAACTCTTTTGGAAGTTTTAGAAAAAAATAATATCACGGTTTCCACAAATGATAATTTAGAAGGTGCTATGGTATTAAATATTTAAATATGATATAATTTTTGTATTCATTTTTCACAAATTCATATTGTATAAGGAGGATAAAATGAAACTTTTATTAGATAGATGTTCAATCGGTGGTTGAGCAAGTAAAATAGGACCGGAGGTCCTTTCAAATTTATTAAAAAATCTTCCAAGTGTGGAAGATAAAAATTTAATCGTTGGTTTTGAAAAATCTGATGATGCTGCTATATACAAATTAACTGATGATATAGCTCTTATTCAAACTTTAGATTTTTTCACACCTATGATTGACGACCCATATATCTTTGGTCAAATTGCGGCGGCTAACTCTTTGAGTGACGTTTATGCTATGGGAGGCGAGCCTAAAACAGCCATGAATATTGTTTGTTTTCCTGAAAAAGAAAATATTGAAATTTTAGGTGAAATTTTAAGGGGTGGAGCAGAAAAAATAGTTGAGTCTGGAGCTGTCCTAAGTGGAGGACACTCAATTCATGATCCAGAGATTAAGTATGGTCTTTCTGTAACTGGATTAATCCATCCAGATAAAGTCTTAAAAAATTACGGCTCTGAAGAAGGTGACATTTTGATTATTACTAAGCCTCTAGGAACAGGTATTATTTCAACTGGTTCAAAAGTGGAACCTCTTTCTGAAGATGTAAAAAAAGAGTGGATTGAAGTTATGACAACTCTAAATAAATACTCTGCAGAAATAATTAAAAATTATCCAGTTTCAGCTTGTACTGATATCACAGGATTTGGATTTTTAGGACATGCTTATGAAATGGCTGTTGCGTCTGACAAAACTTTTACTTTAGAGCAAGAGCTTATCCCATATATCGATATTGCAAGAGAGTTCGCCAAAGAATTTTACATTAACTCGATGGGACAAAAAAATAGAAATTATTTAAATGATAAAGTTGACATAACCTCTGTTCCTCTATGGTTACAAGAGATTATGCTCGACCCTCAAACATCTGGTGGTTTATTATTTTCTATTCCAGGAAGATATGGATCTGAAATTATAGAAAATTTAAATCAATTAAAAATTAAATCCGCAATAATTGGTACTGTTGATAAATTTAACGGTAAATATATTGTTGTTAGATAAGGGGAAAATATGAAAGATAAACAAGCCCTTTTAAGAACTCTACCAAAAGTAGATAAACTCATAGATTCATTGGAGCAAAAAGAGTTTTTTAAAGGTAAACCATATCAAGAGGTCTACGATGCTGTCAATAACAGCATCGATCTTTTTAGAAAAAACATTCTCAACAACACAATCACAAGTTTTTCTTTGGATGATATTGAACGTGAAATTAGAACCTCATTAAATAAAAGTTTAGAATTTCAATTCAAAAGAGTTATTAATGGTACTGGGACTATTCTTCATACAAATTTAGGAAGAGCTCTTTTTTCAGAGGAACTCGCTGAACATTTAAAGAATTCCCTTATTGGTTATAGTAACTTAGAGTTTGATTTGAACACTGGAGAAAGAGGAAGCAGATACTCCCATATTGAAACTCTTATCGCTAAAGTTACTGGTGCTGAAGCGGCTCTTGTTGTCAACAACAATGCAGCGGCTGTTATGTTATGTTTAAATGAATTTAGTAAAAATACATCTGTAATTATTTCTAGAGGTGAACTTGTTGAAGTTGGGGGTTCTTTTAGAATACCAGATATAATGGAACTTTCTGGAGCTAATCTTATAGAGGTGGGCACAACCAATAGAACGCATCTTGAAGATTATGAAAAAGCTATCAATGAGACAACTTCTATGCTCTTAAAAGTACACACATCTAACTATCACATCGACGGATTTACAAAATCAGTGAACAATAAAGAGATAGCAGATTTAGCTAAAAATAAAAACATCATATCTATGGAAGATTTAGGTAGCGGAGTACTTATCGATTTTTCAAAATACAGTTTACAAAAAGAACCTACTATTTTAGAATCGCTAAATTCTGGAATGGATCTTGTGACTTTTAGTGGAGATAAACTTCTTGGTGGTCCACAATGCGGTATTATTATTGGAAAAAAATCACTCATACAAAGATTGAAAAAAAATCAATTTCTAAGAGCTTTCAGAGTTTGTAAGATGACAATTTGTGCTTTAGAATTTATTTTTAAACAATATGTTGATGAAAGTACAGCTATAAAAAATAATCCCACACTCAATAGAATTTTAGAATCTACTGATGTTGTTCTAGAAAGAGCCCATATTTTAAATTCTCTTTTAAAAACAATAGGAATCGAAGGGCAAATCATCTCAACTAAAGCTATTATTGGTGGTGGGTCTATGCCAAACGCCTCTCTTGAGAGCTATGGTGTCCTAATAAAAAATATGGATCCTTCTTTTATAGAAAAATCATTTTTAAAACAACCTATTCCAATTGTAGGTAGAATTCAAAATAATCAATTTTTTATAGACTTGAAAACAATCCACAGTGATGAGTACTCTATTATTGTAGATAGTTTTAAGCGAATCCTCGAGTGTGAGTAATATGAACAATATTATTATAGGTACTGCTGGACACATCGATCATGGAAAAACAACACTGGTTAAACACCTTACTAATATCAATACAGATACCATGAAAGAGGAAAAAGAAAGAGGTATGACCATTGATTTAGGTTTTGCCCCTCTCATTGCTCCGGACGGTAAAACATTTAGTATTATTGACGTCCCAGGGCATGAAAAATTTATTAAAAATATGGTTGCTGGGGTTAAAGGAATAGACTTTGTTCTATTCCTTATTGCCTGTGATGATGGGATTATGCCTCAAACTGTGGAGCATAAAGAAATACTTAAACTCCTTGGAATACATCATGGAATTATTGTTCTATCCAAAAGAGATCTAGTTTCTTTTGAAGAAGCTGAGCAACTAAAAGTGGATATAACTAATTTTTTTGATGATGGATTTTTCAAATCTTTTCCAGTTGTTGAAGTTTCAAATAAAGATGAAACCTCTTATACACTTCTTTATGAAAAAATTATTGAAGAGACCTCAAAAATCCAACGTACTAATCCTCATAATCATAACTTTTTTAGATTGGATATAGATAAAATATACTCTCCTAAAGGAGTTGGAACTATTGTTAGTGGAACATCCGAGGGGAGTATCTCCAAAGGAGATTTTTTAACTCTCTATCCAAGTAAAGTACAGATTCGTATAAAAGGAATTCAAACTCATGGTAAATCTATTGATACAGTTACATCCCACCAAAGATGTGCATTCAACATCACAAATATTAACGCTAAAGATATTGAAAGAGGAAATCTTTTAACAAATCATCCTGCTCTTTTAAATACTCGACTTATAGATGTTTTATTTACTCCTCTTACAAAAAAAATACTTCCTAAAAACAACACTAAAATTCGTTTAAATATTGCTACTGGTGAGTATTTTGGAAAAATAAAATATCTTCACGATAATATTGACAAAACATTTTTTTTCCAACTTATAATGGATAAAGAGATCCCTGTTAATTTTGGAGACATAGGTATTATTAGAAGTTTAGAAAATTCATCTCTTTTAGGTGGAGTTCGTATTTTAAATACACTGGCTATGCCAACTAAAAAAAACAATCCCTTATATTTAAAAAAACTAGAACTTCTTTGTAATAAAGATGAAATTGATATAAATGAATATCTTTACCATAAAAATAGTTTTATATCCCTAGCACAGCTCAATCAAGAGCTCAATGCTAACTATTGTCTTGGGGATTTTAATACTGATATTTTAATTTTACAAGATTCAAATATTATTATTCATAAGGATGTTCTTTCTTCAATAAAAAATCATATTTTTGAATATATATCTTTATTTCATGAAAAAAACCCTTTAAAGCATGGACTTTCTATAGCTACCTTGAAAAATAAATTTTTCTTAAACAAAAATACGAAAGAGTTTAATGATTTTCTAATTTTTCTTTCAAAAGATACTTTTAAAATCAAAGACGGTTCTCTCTCTCTTTCAAATTTTAAAATAAAACTTTCAAAAGATGATCGTCTCATCAAAGACACTCTTTTAATTATTCTTAAAAATCAAGCCTTTAAGGGGCTTGAATTAAAAAAAATAGAAGCATCTTTCATCGACAAAAAAAGATTGAAAGATATTCTTTTCTATCTACTTTCTGAAGGTTTACTAATTGAAATTTCAAATAATACCTATATTTTAAAAGGATTTTTTAAAGAGGCTTTAAATCGATTAAATCTTTTTTTTATGTCTAACACTGAACTAACTTTGAGCGAATTTCGAAACATTTTAGGTAGTAATCGCGAAGCTGCCCTCATGTATTTGGAATACTTTGATTTTATAGGTATCACTAAAAAAGTTGGCACCTATAGAATTTTTAAAAATATCGATACAAAATAAAGGAAAATTTTGCTTTTGTATTAATAATAATCATATATCTACTATTATTAATCGGGAGTGATGATTATGGAATTAAAAGTTATCAACGAAAAAAAACCTTTTTTTGTAGAAGGAATTGATATTGATGCTCCAAAAGATTTTGTTTTTAAATTCATTTCAGAGTATGAAAAGCATGGACTTTGGATTCAAGGTTTAAAAAATGAAACTCATACTGATGTTGATGGTGTTGTGGGATCTACATTTACAGAAACGCTGAAATTATATGGATTGGAAGAGGAATACTGTGGAAAAGTTTTGTCTTATGAGGTTGGTAAGATGTATCAAATTGAAATAGGTGATAAATGGGTAGATTTTAAGATTGAATATGATTTTGACGAGATTGCTCCAGAAAAAACTCATCTTATTCAAACTGCTTGGACCATAAAAGGTACGGGATTACATAAATTATTTAATTTTTTTAATCGTCAAATTCTTCATAAACAAATGGAAAAGTTAAAAGCTTCCGCAGAAGCTGAATATAAAAAAGTTAAATAATTACATCTGAAGTAAAAACGAGGTAACTATTCAGCTAGTATATATTACAAAAATAAAAAGCAACTAAATAATAGGGGGTTTCTGCACCTAATGGTGCAGAAACCCCCTTTTTTATTTGAAATTATTTTGTAAGCATCTCTATCAAATCTTGAACTGTTGAGTTTAAATATTGACCTTTTAGATAATCCATTTTTATATTTTCATAAATATGATCTTTAACCTCTTTTGGCCTTTCCATAAATGTTTCACCACATATTTCAAAATTTTCTGATAATGGAACTATAAATGGAACTTTAAAATCATCAATTCCTAATATTGGTTTTAAAAACTTTTCTCCTCTAGCTTTTGTTATCACTGTCATATCAAACTTTTCATTGAGCTCACATATTTTTTTTAACACTGTTACATTCAGTTGAAAATCCATGCACCACGGTTCTCCAGAAACTAAGAAATAAACTTTTTTTTCTATAGATTTAATTTTTTCTATTTGCTCTTGTGACATCTCAATTCTAGAATAATTTTTAGGAATTCTATCTCTTTCACTTTTTATTCCAGTCCCCATAAAAGCATCAAAATTCATTCCCGCAAAATAAAGAGTTTTTATATCCATATTTTCACCCCTATATATTTTTACTTTTTCATTTTATAATATTTATATCTCAATAAAAAGTAATATATTCCACTGAATATATAAGATATCGAGATGTAGTTTATTATTCCTCTACCTAAATATTTAAATCCTAAAGCTACAATTAAACCACCTATTATAAAAGATAAAATATTTATAGCATAATATTTTATCTTCCAAGTTATATCTTTATTCCCTCTTAAATAATGGCCTATAACAACTCCAAGATCTGTTACTGTCCCTGTCATATGAGTAGTTCTTATAACCATTCCTTTGTAACGTATAAAAAGTCCATTTTGTATCCCAAGTGCAAACGCTAGCACAAAAACAAATATTAATTTACCATAAATGTAATAATCTATAAACTTTAGTAGGATACCTATAAAAATAAACGTATCTCCATATCGTTTTCTAAGTTCAAAATCTCTTCCAGAACCTATTATTATTCCGGAAACTATCGCTCCTAAAAAAAATGAGCACACTAAACTTAACATTATCTCTAGATGAAGCATATTGTTATATATTAAGTCTGTCGAAATTCTTGTTATACTTCCTGTTATATGACTTGCAGTTAAAGCAAATTGCAATATTGCAAAAGCATTCATTCCACCACCTAAAAGAGCCAGTGAACTTATCCATAAAAATAACTTATCATTTATCTTTTCCATCTCTATCCACTTTATTAGTATTTTATTTTAAATACTACCTTTCTTAAATCTTTTGGCTCTTCATTTAAAGCTATCAAAGGCATATGTGGCTCATCTGGAAAAAATATTATGAAATTCTCTTCATCCATTTGAAATCGGTGCTCCTCTATTCCTTCAAGAACTTGGAAATCACTTTCACTATTATATTCTGTTTTTTCTTTTAAAATATCTTTCAGTGAATATCCAATTCCTTCTTCTCCACTAATAACTAAATGAATATCAATATAATTTTTATGCCCTTCAAAAAAACACTCATTTAATATTTTTGTTTTACACTCCTGAAGATTAAAAAATACATTGTCTCCATCAATCTCATTTTTACCTATTGTTCCTGTTTTATAATTTCCACTTTCAATAGCTTCAATAGCTTTATCTAGTCCTTTTGAAATTCCTTTATAAAACTTTAATTCATCAATTTTCCCAAAAATCATCTTGTAATCCCCCTCATTTTTTATTCATATTTTATCATATTCCAAATAGGTTTATAAAGTCAAGTTATAATTTAATTTAGATTGATTTTTTTTGATAATTCTTCTATAATATAGTGTGAATAAATATATTTAGAGGAGGATACTGTGTTACAAAAATTTAAAAGAAACTTTTCAATTATAGCTCATATAGATCATGGTAAATCAACAATTGCTGATAGATTATTACAAGCAACTGGAACTGTTAATGAAAGAGACATGAAAGAACAACTTCTTGATTCGATGGAGCTTGAAAGAGAAAAGGGAATTACAATCAAAGCGCAAGCCGTTACACTAAAGTATAAGGCAAACGATGGGAATGATTATGAGTTAAACTTAATTGATACTCCAGGACACGTTGACTTTATATACGAGGTTTCTCGTTCTTTGTCAGCTTGTGAAGGGGCTCTTCTTGTTGTGGATGCCGCACAAGGTGTTGAAGCTCAAACGCTTGCAAACGTTTATCTAGCTCTTGAGAACAATCTTGAAATTGTTCCTGTTATTAACAAAATTGATCTTCCTGCAGCTGATGTAGAAAAAGTTAGAAATGAAATTGAAGATATTATTGGATTACCTGCACATAATGCTGTTCTTGCTTCAGCTAAATCTGGAATAGGAATTACAGAACTTTTAGAAGCTATCGTGGAGAGAGTTCCGGCTCCTACCTTTGATGAAGAAGCCCCTCTGAAAGCTATGATTTTTGACTCATTATTTGATGATTACCGTGGTGTTATAACTTATCTTAAAGTTATGGATGGATCTATCAAAAAAGGAGATAAAATTAAAGTTTGGTCTACTGGAAAAGAGTTTGATGTTCTTGAGTGTGGTATTTTTGCTCCAACTAAAAAAGAGCAACCTGAACTTAGCTCTGGATCAGTTGGCTATATAATAACTGGTATTAAAACTATTCAAGATACTCAAGTAGGAGATACAATTACTCACGTTAAGAGACCTTGTTTAAATCCATTAGAAGGATTTAGAGCAGCTCAATCGATGGTATTTGCTGGACTTTACCCTCTATCTACTGATGACTACGAAGATTTAAGAGATGCTCTTGAAAAACTTCAACTTAATGATGCATCTCTATCATTTGTTCCAGAAACATCACTAGCTCTAGGATTTGGATTTAGATGTGGATTCTTAGGATTACTTCATATGGAGATTATTGTTGAAAGACTTAGAAGAGAATACGATATTGATTTAATATCTACTTCTCCATCTGTTGAATATAGAATTACTATCGAAAATCAAGAAACGTATATTATAGACAATCCTTGTGAATTCCCAGAAGGCGGAAGAGCAAAATTTGCCGTAGAAGAACCATATATAAAAGGAAGTATCTTGACTCCTAAGGACTATGTTGGAAATGTTATGGAACTTTGTCAAGAAAAAAGAGGAACATATGTAGATATGAAGTATATAGATGATAACAGAACAATGGTAATTTATGAGTTACCTCTTGCTGAAATTGTTATCGACTTCTATGATAAATTAAAATCTAGAACAAAAGGTTACGCTTCTTTTGAATATGAAATGATTGGATATAGAGAATCTAAGCTTGTTAAAGTTGACATCTTGGTATCTGCAAATGTTGTTGATGCTTTCTCATTCATAGCCCATGCTGACAATGCTGCTTCTAGAGGAAGAGCAATTTGTGAAAAATTGAAAGAAATTATCCCTAGACAACAATTTGAAGTCCCTATTCAAGCTGCTTTAGGAGCTAAAATAATCGCTAGAGAAACTATCAAAGCATATAGAAAGAATGTACTTGCTAAATGTTATGGTGGAGATGTTTCGAGAAAGAAGAAACTTTTAGAGAAGCAAAAAGAGGGTAAAAAGAGAATGAAACAGATTGGAAATGTTGAAATTCCTCAAGAGGCCTTTGTATCTGTACTTAAACTTAACGACTAATAAATATATCAAAAAGGTGGGATTTTTCCCACCTTTTAGTATATGGGAGGTATTTTTTACATGAACAGATTCAAATTTATTTTAAAAAGAGTTTTCCCTGATATTTTAAGTATTTTAATATTTCTATCTGGTACATTAATTATTTTTTCTAATACAACAAAATTTGCCATGAATCATATTAAATATATATATATGATACTCCCTGGTGATATTATAGTCTTATCTCATCTATCCTCAAATATTATAGGAACTTTTCTCCTTATTCTTGCTTATGGTATTTATCGAAGACTTGACAGTGCCTATTATCTTTCTGTTGTCTCCTTTGTTTTAGCTATATTTTTTAGTTTCTTTAAAGGATTTAATTATATAGAGGCTTTCTTTTTTAGTGTTATTCTTCTTTTATTGATCCCATCAAAAGACAGATTTTATAGAAAATCCTCTATTTTAAAAGATAAACTATCACCAACTTGGATTTTACTTACACTATCAGTTATTTTACTCAGTATTTTCTTTGGATTTTATTCATTTAGAACCGTTGAGTATCGAAAAGAAGTTTGGTGGCATTTAGCTTTAAATAGACAATACTCTATTTTTTTAAGAAATAGTTTTGTTTCTATATCAATTTTTTGTTTATTTTTAGTATTCAATTTCTTCAATACAGTTCTAAGTGTTGAAAAAATACCAAGTTTAAGAGTTTTAGAAGATATTAAAAAAATTATTAAATTAAGTGACAACAGTTATTCAGGTTTGGCTTACCTTTCTGATAAATCTGTAATATTTAATAAAACCAAAACATCCTTTATCATGTTTGGTAACACTAATAGTAATTTAATCTCAATGGGAGACCCTATTGGTGATAGAAAAGGATTTCAAGAGATTATACGAGAGTTCTATCGAATTGGGAGAGAAAGTGGTAAAAATATAGCTTTTTATGAAATTTCTAAAGACCATTTAGCTGAATATCTTGAACTTGGACTTAAAATTATTAAAATAGGAGAGGAAGCAATTATAAATTTAAAAGCTTATGATATTTCTACTCCTAAGTATAAAAAAATTAGATATACTTTCAATAAGTTTGAAAAATTTAATTATACTTTCAAAGTTGTCGATTCAATTGTCGGGTTAGAAGAGGAACTTCAATCAGTTTCTGATAACTGGTTAGATAATAAAAAAGCCAAAGAAAAAACATTTTCACTTGGACATTTTGATGTGAACTACTTAAAAAATTTTAAAATGGCTCTGCTTTATGATGAGAATAATAAGATTATTGCATTTTCAAATATCATGTCTACAGATGAAAAAAATGAAATGGCTATTGATCTTATGAGATACCTTGACTCTGCAGCATCTGGAACAATGGAATATCTTTTTATTAAAATAATAAACTGGGCAAAAGAAAATGACTATAAAACCTTTAGTCTAGGAATGGCTCCTCTTTCTGGTATCTACGGTGGTGAATTAGCACCGCTTTGGAATAGACTAAGTGTATTCCTTTTTAATCACGGTGGAAATTTCTATAATTTTGAAGGTCTAAGACAATTTAAAGATAAATTTGCTCCAGAGTGGAAATCTAAATATTTAGCTTATTCTGGACACTTTAACTTAGCATCTCTTCTAAAGGACATCGCTTTTTTAATATCTGGTGGACTTCTTGGAATTTTTTCTAAAAAATAAAAATGAGGATAGCTTTTTAAGCTCTCCTCATTTTTTACATTTATTTTTTATTTTTTTCTTCATTTTCTCTATAACTTTTTTCACTTAAAAACTTAATTATTACCCCTATTAACATAAACATTAATAATCCACCATAATATAGTTTTATTCTACCTAACTGTTTTATAACTGGGATTGTAAAATCATAGCCTGCAAAGATAAACGCTACCAAAGTCATAAATGCAACAGAAACTCCTGCCAATATTGGCACAACTTTTCCTCTAGATATCTGAAAAGGTGCCACATATCCCTTATACCTAAAAACTATATAACTAATTCCCAAACAAAAATATGGGATAATTAGAGCCATTGTTGTCATATCATAAACTCTATAATATAACTCCTCCGCGGCTGCTCCACCAAATGTATTTAAAGCTATAAATAAAAAAGCTAGTGCTGTCTGAAATATAAGTGCATTTCTTAAGATTCCATTCTTATCATTTTTTTTTGTTAACCATTTTGGGAATGTCCCTTTTGGAGCTTCACTAAAAACACCTGCTGCTAAAGATGTTCCCCAAAGAATTAATGCTACAAGAGTTATAAGTGTATATGCAATCCCCATAAGTTTAACAAACCAAATTCCTAATCCTATTTTATCTCCCATAAACTTAAATCCTGCTAAAACTGCACTTATCAAAGATATCTTTGAAAAATCTTCCTGTGTTCCGAACGCCGATACTGCAATAATTCCTAAAACATATAAAACTCCAATCAATAATGACGCTAAAAATAGTCCTTTTACAAAGTTTTTTTCTGGATTTTCAACTTGATTTACATAAGGTCCTACAACTTCTCCACCACCAAATGCAAATAATATCCAAGAAAAACTTCCTAATGCTCCTGCCAAATCAGCTTTTGAGCTCATATTTATTTTAAATGATTCAACTGCCAAAGTTGTCGATCCCTGTCCAGTTAAATGCAAGTATATTCCTGCAATTAAAAATATCATAACTGTAAATAATGATATATATCCTACTGGTTTAGATAGTGATCCAATAGCTTTTTGATATTTAACTCCTATTATAAGTGAGATTACTAGTGCCACTAAAGACAGTCCTGCTGTTTGAGTATTTGATATATTTGCATCACCAAACAGACCAAAACTTAAGTATGTTGGTACTCTTGTTGCAAGGGTTGGCAAATAAAATATATTTGCTATAAAATATGACCATATCGCAAAATATGCCATCTTTTTTCCTAGACCAATCTCTATCCAAGAGTATATTCCACTTGTTCTATCCTTTGCATAAGCTCCAAATTCAGCCATTATTAAACATAGTGGTAAAAAGTAAAAAAATATTCCTATAATCAACATCGTGACGGAAGATAACCCTACTTCTTTAAAGTTATTGGCAATATTACCAAATCCAAATACTCCTAAAAATATCATCATTACTAAAGATGATACCGATAGATACTTTCTTTTCATTCTCAACTCCCTTTCCAATTGTTGTATTTAAAAACAATTTTTATAATACCACTTTTCATACAATAATGCAATTTTTTTTGTTATTTAATTAACAAATTTTAACAGTGTAATTTTTTAATTAAATGCTGTATAATATAAAGAAACAAAATATTTAGGGGTGATATCTATGATTAAAATTAATGCTATTGGACAAACATGTCCTATGCCTGTTATTATGACCAAAAATGCTTTAAAAGAAATTTTACAAGGTGTTGTTATTGTTTCAGTTGATAATAATATTTCAAAAGAAAATATAGAAAAATTTGCTAAAGAGATGGGGTTTTATTTTTCTACAAAAGAGGATAAAGGAATCTACTCTGTTGAAATAACAAAAGGACTATCCCCTGAGCACAAAATTTCTCCTAATGATATGACTTTAGAGGATAATACCGTCATTGTTATTGCCAGTGACAAAATGGGTGAAGGGGATGAATTATTGGGAGAAACTCTCATGAAAGGATTTATTTATACTCTTACCGAGATGGAGGTATTACCTAAAACTATTTTGTTCTATAATAAAGGTATCTTTTTTACATCTAATATAGAGTCTTCTATTAAAGATTTAAAAACTCTTGAAAAAAGAGGTGTTGAGATTCTTTCTTGTGGAGCTTGTGCTAATTTTTATCATCTTGAAAACAATATAGCTGTAGGAACAATAACTAATATGTATAGTATAATTGAAAAACAGATGAAAGCCAGAAAGGTGATTCGACCATAATGAATATAGAAAAATTTTTAGTTATCACTATTGACTCAACCCACCTAGTTATGAAAGTTGAAAAACTTTTGCTTACTTCCCATTTGGATGTTAGAGTTATCCCACTTCCTGGAGAGCTTAAAGCTAGTTGCGGTCTCTCTATTAGAGGCCACGTTGAAGATGCCAATAATATTTTAAATATTTTAAAAAGCAATCAAATAGAAGATAGCTTATACTCTTTTTATCTTTGTGAAAAAATTGGTTTTAAAAAGAATTTTTTTACTTTTAATTTTTAATTTTTTATGATATAATAATTTTATAAATTGGAAGCGGATGAGTTACTGGTGTACTCAGCAGTCTTCAAAACTGTCTTGGCGAGTCAAATCGCTGGTAGGTTCGATTCCTATACGCTTCCGCCAATTTTTAGATTTCAACCTCACTTACTTGTGAGGTTTTTTTATCTCTTAAATTGGATATAAACAGTAAAAAAGTGGAAGAATTGATTCATTAACCAATCCATCCACTTTAAAAATAGTTTTAGAATATTTCTTTGTATAAAACCTCATCCGGCAATAGGTCTTTATCTAATTCTACTCTAACCTCAACAGGAATATTTCTCCCTGTCTCTGTTTGAGTATATTTACTAGCTTCCATAAAGAACTCTCTAACTTTCATTTTATTTAATTTTTCAAACTCTTGCTTTTGATCATCACCTTTAAGCTCAACTTTTAATTCAATTTTTTTTCCTTCAATATCGATATCATATTCATGTATTCTTACTGAATTTACACCATCTGTGATTATTGAATATTTGTTCATTAGCCCATCTTCTACCATATCTTCTTTTGAATTTGCCAAAACTGTCATAGAACCTAAAACAGACAATAACAATAAAAACTTTTTCATTTACATTCCTCCTATTAATACATCTGAATCAATTATACCTCAAATTTGCCCATTCAATCAAGACTTTTTTCAATTTAGTATTTATTTTACAGACTTACTTTACAACTTATTTTAGATATACTATCATTTTAGTATCACTGAATCTATTAATATACCTTTCATACAATTAGAAGAAAGACTTTCTGAAATTCCAAAAAATAAAAAAATTGTGGTTTACTGTAATAGTGGCGGAACTGGAAGTAAAGCTCAAATACTTCTTCTTAACAATCATTTTTCTGTATCGGTGGATTCAATAAATTTCCAAAATAAGAAATATAAAAAAACCTCCACATAGGAGGTCTTTTTAGCTACCAAATTAATTGGAGCTTCGTTTTATAGAATGAATCTACTCAAACGTTTGTACTATATTATTCTACTTTTTTTTAACTTTCCTTTATTTTAAAAAATATTATTTTGCCCAAATTTTTTCTAAAAATTGATCTCTCCCTGAACGATATCTATAATATTTATATCTTATTGGATTTTTCTTATAATAGTTTTGATGATATTCTTCAGCAGAATAAAAATTTTTGAATGGTATTAGAGCAACTTTCATCTCTTTAAAATTCCCAGCCTCTTTTATGAGACTCAACTCTTTTAAAGCATCTTTTTTTTGGTTTTCATTCAAATAAAATATTGCTGGTGAGTATTGAAATCCTCTATCAATAAATTCTCCGTCTCCATCTGTTGGATCTATGTGCTTTAAAAAATAATTGATTATATTAGCATAACTTATCTCACTATCCTCATATTTTACTAAAACTGATTCTCTATGACCAGTTCCACCAGCTGAAACCTCTTCATATGTTGGACTTTTAATAGTTCCTCCTGAGTATCCTGAAATAACACTCTTCACTCCTGAAAGTTTTTCTAAATCACTTTCAACACACCAAAAACAACCGCCTGCTAAATACGCTTCTTTAATTTCAGCATTCACTATAGCCGTTGATAATAATATTCCTAAAATAATCAACCACTTTTTCATTATACACCATCCTTTTTTATCTTTTATTCCACTATTATTTTAAAATCCATTTTTTTATGGCCGGCTCCACATGGAACTGTACATTTCCCCGTAAATTCTCCAACTTTAGTTGGAATTATATCCACTGATTCAGATTTTTCCGGAGTTGCTTGTAAGTTAAATTTTAAATCCTTCGATCCCAACCCATGTTCACCTTCTCTGCTAATTAATGTTAATTTTACTGGTTCATCCTTCTTCAAAATAACCTCTTTGGGTTCATATCCCCAATTATAAGCAATAATTTTAACTTCTTTTCCCAAAACTATACTAGATAAAAACAAACATAATCCTAAAATCTTTAAACTTTTCATAAACACCTCCTAAAATAACTCAACTTAGAAGTTAATACCATATAAATCTATGTTTTCATTTTTATTTTTTATAACTGTGATGCCAAATCTTTATTTTTTATTGAATTATATTTTTCTAAATCTAATTTCCCTTCACTTTTTGCTACATAGATTGATACCGCGCTGTCCCCCACAACATTTAATGCCGTTAGTAGCATTTCTAGTGGTCTATTTATTCCCAATATTATTGCATATGCTGAAACTGCTATTTCATTGCTATATCCCATCCCATTCAATATTGTAAATAATATTATTGCCCCACTTCCAGGTGCCGCCGGTGTACCAACAGAAGCTAACAATGCCAATAATGAAATAGTTACCAAATTAAATACAGTTATTTCATACCCTGCTACGCCTGCAATAAACATAGTTGCTATCACTTGCATGATTGCTGTTCCATTCATATTTACAGTCATTCCCATTGGAAGAACGAAAGAGGCTGTCACTTCGTCTACTCCAAGTTTTTCTGTTGTTGTTTTTGTATTAATTGGTAATGAAGCCGCTGATGATGATGTTGAAAAAGCAAACATTGCAACATTTGATATTTTTTTCATGAATGGAATCGGATTTAATCCAGTTGAGATCCAAACTATAAAAGAATATCCTAGAATTAGAAATACTATAAGTGATACTGTAGTTAAAATAAAATAAATACTCGCTATTTTTAGATAGCTTATCCCATATATTGCAAATGTTCTCATAAGCAATGCAAATATTGCAACAGGTGCAAATTTATCAATAATAAACGTCAAAAATATTTGTGAAATTTTGTTAATTTCTACAACTCCTTTTTTTAAAATAGAATCTTTGTCATTTATTTTATTTAAAATAATACCCACACTTATTCCTAAAAAAACTGCTACCAATACATTCCCATTATTCGATAATCCTGCCAATACATTTTGTGGAATTGCTTTCAAAAGTATATTTAAAGGATTTGATGATGTAGATGTTGTTGCCGCTGAAATTTGATTTATTGTAACAGTAAATAATTTTGCTTTATAAGCTAACATTGCAATTACAGAAGCATAAACAAGTGCAAATATCGAGCTCATTCCAAATCCTAAGAATGTTTTGTATGATATTCTTTTTAGACTTTTAGCATCTTGAATATTTGTCACAGCTATTATAATTGATGTAAAAACCATTGGGATAATAACTAATTGTAGAGAATTTATAAAAAGTTGCCCGATTATATAAAGTAATCCAATAGCTTTGCTTCCTTCAATTCTTGTTATATCTTGAAATAAAATTGAGTTTATTTTATTCCAAAGCTCATGTTTTCCGTTTGATATCAAGTTTTCTCTCAAGAATAAAAATAATACTCCCATAGTTACTCCAAGTAATAAAGCCATAAATATTCTTTTTGTTAAGTTGTTTTTTTTCATTATTTTTCTCATTCTCCTTTTTGATAAAAAAATAGGAATAGCAACTATAAAATATAGTCACCATTCCTATTTATCAATATATATAATTTTTTAATAGAAGTAGATAGCAAGTTTAATGAAAATAAAATTGAAAATAAAGATAAAAATAGATTTTTAAACTTTTTCTTTACTCTTTTTTTCGCTTCATTAAGTCTCATTCTGTCGCCTCCCAATTTTTTACACTTTTATTAGTATAACATACTATTAATTTTTACACAATATTTTTTTTCTTATTTTGATAACATTTCTCTATTGACTATTTAAAAATTAAGGGGTATATAAGATTAATAAGTTATACAGAATACTGTATACAAAACTTATATAAAAGGGAGGATCCATATGAATTTAAAAATATTTAAAAATTTGTTCTCTGTTTCTCTTTTACTTGGAGTTTCATTTACAACTATTGCAAATGATTCTGGAAAAGGCTATCCTAAAAGACCTGTTGAAATTGTTGCACCTGGTGGAGCTGGGGGTGGTTGGGATTTAACTGCTCGAACTGTCGCTAAAGTTTTAAAAGATGAAAAATTAATAAAAGTTCCAACGCCTGTTGTTAATAGACCTGGGGGTGGGGGTGGGGTAAATCTTGCCTATATGCAAAACAAAAAAGGGAATGGTCAAATGATATCTGTTTACTCTCCACCTCTTACACTACTAAAACTTACCGGAACTTCAGAATACGGATATACTGATACTACTCCACTAGCATCTTTAATCTCTGACTATGGGGCTTTTGTTGTCAAAGCTGACTCAAAATATACATCTATAACTGATGTTATGGAATCTTTAAAAAAAGATCCTAAAAGTGTTAAAATTGGAGGAGCTTCTGCTGCTGGAAGTATGGACCATATTCAATTTTTACTTATGGCTAAAGCCGCTGGAGTTGAAAACTTAAAAGATATCGATTATGTAAGTTTCCAAGAATCTGGAATTACCCAAGTTTTAGGTGGACATATCGATCTATTTTCAACTGGACTTTCTGAAACAGAAGGACTTTTACAAAGTGGTCAACTTCGTGCTCTAGCTTCTACTGCTGACAAAAGAGTTGGTGAAGGTGTCGTTGCAGAAGTTCCAACTTGTAAAGAACTTGGTATCAATGGAGTATTCAAAAATTGGAGAGGTTTGTTTGCTAATCCTCAAGTTCCTGAGTACGTGACTATTACTTGGACTCAAACTTTACAAAAAATGGTTGAAACAGATGGTTGGAAAAATGCTCTTAAAAGAAATGGATGGGATTCAAATTTCTTAGTTGGTGAAGAATTCAAAGCTTTTTTAAAACAGCAAGATGAAGAATCAAGAGCTATCTTACAAGAAATTGGTATGTTAAAAAATTAAATTCGAAAGTAGGGGAGTTTTATGACTGGAATCATTTCAATAGTATTAGGTTTTGCATATTTAATTGCACTTTTAAATATTCCACTTGCATCAATTGGTAATCCGTATGCACCTCTTTATTTTCCTGCTACACTTGGAATATTAATGGTCTTATTAGGAATAATTTTAGTGCTTAAAAATAAAAAAATTGATCTTTCTAAATATAAAAATGATAATACCCTTCCTATGATTTTTAAAACAAGTATCATTATTATTATTTATACTCTCTTATTTAATCCTCTTGGCTATATATTTTCTACTATTATTTTTATGTTTATGCTACTTTATCTTTTCAATGGAAAAAAGAATATGAAAAGAACTATCATTGTCTCTATTCTTTTTAGTGTCTTAATTTATGTGGCATTTTCAAAAATTCTTGGAGTATACCTTCCGGTTATGCCATTTATCTATATTTAAAGGTGGTGACAATTATATGGATACAATTTCTTTTCTTATGCAAGGTTTTTCTGTTGCTCTTCAGCCTATAAATCTTTTCTGGGTAACTCTCGGAGGCATTCTCGGTACTATCGTTGGAATGCTTCCTGGACTTGGCCCTGCAACTGGTGTTGCTGTTCTTCTTCCACTGACATTTACTATGGGGGCTGAAGCTGCTATGATTACAATGGCAGGTGTTTATTATGGAGCTATGTTTGGTGGATCTAGAAGTTCTATTCTAATTAATACTCCTGGGGATGGTGCCGCTGTGGCTGCCACGTTTGATGGATACCCTATGGCAAAAAATGGTCGCGCTGAATCGGCTCTTGCTATTTCAGCTATCGCTTCTTTTATTGGCGGTGGAGTTTCAATTATTTTAATGATTTTTGCTGCAAATACTGTTGCTAAATTTGCCCTAAAATTTGGTCCTGCAGAATATTTTATGCTTATGGTTTTTGCTCTTTCAGCAACTGCTGCTATGTCTAGAGGAAATATGATAAAAGGCTTTATCTCTATGATTATAGGTCTTATGATATCTTCTGTTGGACTTGATGCTCAGTCTGGTGTGCAAAGATTCACTTTTGGAGTAATGGAACTTCAAGGTGGTATAGATTTTCTTATTGTTATTATTGCAATTTATGCTTTAGGAGAAGTTTTTAAAAGTTTTAAAACAATTAACAAGGACCAAGTTAAGATGCAAACTAAGTTTGGTAAAATTTGGATCACTAAAGAGGAATGGAAAAGATGTAAATGGCCAATTCTTAGAAGTGCACCTTTAGGTTTCTTTATTGGAGCTCTCCCTGGAGCTGGTGGAACTATGGCTGCACTTATGGCATACAACAATGAAAAACAAATGTCTGAAAATCCAGAAGAGTTTGGAAAAGGTGAAATTATCGGCCTTGCTGCTCCTGAATCTGCTAACAATGCCGCTTCTGTTGGAGCTTTTATTCCTATGTTATCTCTTGGAGTTCCTGGTTCTGGAACTACCGCTGTTATGATGGGAGCTCTTCTTATGCTTGGTATTCAACCTGGCCCTATGCTTTTTGTTCAGCATCCTGATATTGCCTGGGGGCTAATTGCTAGTATGTTTATTGGAAACATTGTTCTTGCTATTATAAACATTCCTTTAGCAGGTATTCTAGTTAAAGTTCTTGCGATTCCTGGAAAAGTTTTATATCCTTTAATTTTGGGACTTGCTTTTGTTGGAACATACGCTCTTGGGAATTCAACATTAGATTTTATTCTTCTTCTTATCTTTGCTCTTATGGGGTATATTATGAACAAAGAAAATATTCCGACATCACCTTTAATTCTTGCTATTATTGTTGGAAATATGATGGAGCAGTCCTTTAGACAAGCTATGGTTATTTCTAATAACAATCTAGAGGTGTTCTTTAAATCTCCAGTTTCAATATGTTTATCGTTATTGACTGTTGGAAGTATTCTTTTTTCACTGTATAAATCTAAACAAGATGAAAGAAAGCAACAAACTTCTACTTTAAATTCTAGTGAATCAGTTTAATAATAAAAAGCCATTATAATCAGCGTATTGATTATAATGGCTCTTTTTATATTTTTCTATATATTTCCTTTAGAGCGGGGTACATCTCTTTAAAAATACTATAATTTTTCTCATAAATCTCTACATTTTTCAAGCTTGGCTTTGTCACTTCAACCTCTTTTATTATCTTCTGGCAAGCTTCTTCTACTGAGCTATACTCTCTTGATCCTACTGAAGCTAAAATAGCTGCTCCTAAAGCTGGTCCCTCAGCTGTATTTATAGTTATAATATCTTTATTTAAAACGTCCGCAAAAATTTGTTTCCAAACTTGACTTTTTGCTCCGCCCCCACTTACTCTTATTTTTTCACATCCAATTCCCATCTCTTTTAGTAATTCAAATGAATCTCTTAAAGCATAGGCAACTCCTTCCATCACACTACGTGTCATATGCTTTTTCCCATGGTTTAAAGACAATCCTATAAAACTTCCTTTAGCACTAGCATCGTTGTGCGGTGTTCTCTCTCCTATAAGATATGGCAAAAAATACAACCCTTCTGAACCAGCTTTAATCTCATTTGCCATCCTATTAAACTCCACATAGTCCTTAGAGTTATTAACCTCTTCAACCCACCATTTAAAAGCTCCTGATGCAGATAGTATCACACCCATCTGATGATATTTTCCCGTAGAATCACAAAAAGAGTGCAATCTACAATCTTCATCTCTTAAATATCTCTTACTTGGTGAAAAAATAACTCCAGATGTTCCTAAAGCTAGTGATATAACGCCTTCTTCAATTGCCCCTACTCCTACAGCACCTACTGCTTGGTCTCCACCGCCCATAACAATATTTACTTCTTTTGAGATTTCTAGCTCATTTGATACGCTTTCTTTTATTTTCCCAATAACTTCATAGCTTTCAAATACTTTTCCTAAACATCTCTCGTCAATATCTAAGAATTCTACAACCTCTTTAGACCACTCTCTTTTTTCAACATTTAACATAAGAGTTCCCGATGCATCTGAAACATCGATTCCATGAACTCCAGATAACTTATAAGCTATATAATCTTTTGGTAACATTATTTTTTTTATTTTTTTAAAGTTATTTGGCTCATTCTTTTTTAACCATAATATTTTAGGAGCTGTAAATCCTGTCAATGCTTGATTCCCTGTTATATCATATAGCCACTCTAAACTATTCATTTCTTTGCATTCCTCTTCTGTTCTTTGATCACACCAAAGAATCGCAGGTCTTATAACTTGATCAATTTCATCTAAAATTACTAATCCATGCATTTGTCCTGAAAAAGAAATTCCATTTAAAGCTGATCTATCCTCATCTTTTAGAATATTTTTTATTCCATCAAATGTTGCATTCCACCAATCTTCAGGATTTTGCTCAGCCCAATTGTCATTTAAATATGTTATTGGATAATCATTTGAAACTGTTTTTTTTACAACACCTTTTCTATCCATTAAAAGTAATTTTACCGATGATGTTCCTAAGTCTATTCCTAAATACATTTTTACGTCTCCCCTTTTAGCAAAAATCCCGCATTTCAGCGGGATTAATTTTAGTTTCTTGGATTTTGATTCTCTGGATACATTATAACTTCTATTGGCATCTCAGAATTTTCAGGTGATTGATTATCTTTTAAATATTTATCTACAACTATCGCTGCTTGCTTTCCTATAAAGCTAAAATCTTGAACAACAGTTATTGCCATTTTCTTTTCATCAACTAACTTTTTACCTTCAGAAGATCCATCAAAACCGATGATTGTGAAGTTTTCTAAGTTAAATCTAGAGTCATTTTGAATTGCTCCTATTGTTCCGATTGCCATAACATCATTTTCATTATAAACAACATATTTTCCTTTAGGATCTAAAGCACTCAATTTAGATTCAAGTACATTTTGAGCCACATCTTGAGCAAAGTTTCCTGTTAATTCTATATACTTTTTATTATCTTCTACTAATGCATTCCATTTTTCTCCTGCTTCAGACGACTCTAAATAATCTTTAAACCCTTTATATCTAGCTATATGAGCAGTATGTCCATCTATTCCTCTCATATGAATAAGACCTGCTAATTCATCCGGATTAATATTTGATTTTTTTACAATCCATTCCGCAGCAAATTTTCCACCATCTTCGTTATCTGTTGCTATTTTAGCTAGTAAATCTACCCCTTCTACTGTTGTATCAACTGTAACTACTGGAATATCTCTTGATGTTGCATCATTTAAAACCCCTTCAGTCGCATCCTTATTTAATGGATTTATTACAATAGCTGCTGATTTTTTTACAATTGCATCTTCAACTTGACTTGGTTGTTTTGTTGCATCGTTTGCTGCATCATATACATCGACCGTATAACCTAACTTTTTTGCTTCCTCAACAAATGATTGCTCTAAAACTCCGAAAAACTCATTTGATCTGTTTGACATCATCAGAGCTATTTTTTTATTTGCAGCTCCAAAAGCAATATTCCCCAAAACCAAAGATAACAAAATTAATTTTTTCATTTTTCCTCCACCTTATTTTATATTTAGTTTGATTTTTTTCTATCAGCTACAACAGCTATAAGAATTACTATTCCTTTTATAACTTCTTGATAAAAAGAGGATACCCCTAATAGGTTCAGACCATTATTTAATATTCCTATTATTAATGCTCCTATTAAAGTTCCTATTATTTTACCTTTTCCACCTGACATAGATGTCCCACCTATTACAACTGCAGCTATGGCGTCTAATTCTGCTCCTTGACCTGCATTTGGATAGATTGAGTTATATCTTGAAATATATAAAATCGCTGCTAATGCTGATAAAAAACCACTTATTGCATATGCTGATAACTTTATCTTTGTTACAGGAACTGCTGAAAGTCTAGCTGCCTCTTCATTTCCACCTGTAGCATATAGATATTTTCCAAATAATGTTTTGTCTAAAACAAACCACAATATTACAAATACAACTAAATATATAACCATTGAGATAGGTAAGTTTGCTATCTCTCCTCTATTTATAAACTTCATAACTTCTGAAGCTTTATTTATATTTCTTATAGGAAGTCCATTTGATAAAATCAATGTCACTCCTCTATATATAGTCATTGTTACAAGTGTTGCTATAAATGGCTGTAATTTAACTTTTGAAACTAAAACTCCATTTATAACTCCTAATGTCATTCCTAACAATAATGCTACTGGTATAACTATTATTATTGGCAATTGATAATTAACTAGTAAAATTCCTGCAATATATCCTACAAAGGCTAGTATCGAACCTACACTTAAATCTATGCATCCTATCAGGATAACAAATGTCATTCCAAAAGCTATAAGTCCATTTATCGAAGACTGCTTAAATATATTTTGAATATTATATAGTGAGAAGAAATTCCCATTAATTGCTCCAAAAAATCCTGATATTAGCATCAGAATTAAAGCTAATCCATATTTTTCATACATCTTTCCTACATTAAACTCTTTATTTTTATTCATTTTTGTTTCCATTTATTAATTTTCTTCCTCCCCTAAAAAAGCTACTTTCAGTACCTTTTCTTGCTCTATATTGTTTCCTTCAAATATTTTAGCTATAGTCTTATTATGCATAACTGCTACTCTATCTGATATTCCTATTACTTCTGATAATTCACTTGAAACCAATATTATTGCTGTCCCTTGCTTTTTAAGCTCGTTTATTACCTCATAAATCTCTTTTTTAGCTCCTATATCTACACCTCTTGTGGGTTCATCTAAAATCAAAATTTTTGGGGCAATCTCCAACCATTTAGCAAACACAATCTTTTGCTGATTTCCACCACTTAAACTTTTAACCAGTTGTTCTCCATTAAAAACTTTTATCTTCAACTTTTCTATATACTTTTGAGTAACAGACTCAATTTTCCTTTCATCTATTAGCATATTTTTTTTCATGTTCTTTAATGAAGGAATTGGTATATTATCTTTTACACTAAAGTTTAATATTAACCCTTCTTCTTTTCTATCTTCAGTAACAAATCCTATTCCTAGATTTTTAGCATCTATCGGAGTCTTTATTTGAACTTTTTTATTTTCTATATATATTTCTCCAGAATCTATTCCTGTACTTCCAAATATTCCATGCATAATCTCAGATCTTCCAGATCCCATAAGACCAGCAAAACCGAGTACTTCTCCTGCTCTAACTTCAAAATTTATATTTTCAAACTCCCCTGCTCTTTTTAAACCTACTACCTCAATAATCTTTTCTCCTACTTCTACTTCCTCTTTAGAGTAAAGATTATCAATATTTTTTCCTGTCATCATTTCAACAATTTTTTCTTGATCAACAATTTTTATAATTTCTGTCCCTATGTAACTTCCATCTCTTAAAATACTTATTCTATCACATATATTAAAGATTTCTTCCATTCTGTGTGATACATAAAGGAAACTTACTCCTGTTTCTTTTAATTTAAAAACTATCTTAAATAGATTCTCTATCTCTTTTTCTGTAAGAGCAGCTGTTGGTTCATCCAAAATGATTAATTTCGCATCAATTAATAGAGCTTTTGCAATCTCTATCATCTGTTTATATCCTACACTTAAATCTTTCATAAGAGTATCTGGAGATAGATGCTCTATTCCCAACTCCTTTAATTTTTCACCACAAATTGCTCTCATACTATTCTTATCTAAAATTCCAAATTTTCTAATCTCTTTACCCAAAAACATATTGTCATAAATAGACATTTCATTCACAACATTTAATTCTTGATGAACGTATGCTATCCTATATTTTTCACTATCTTTGATATCTTTTATATCTACACTTTTATCATCTATTAATATCTCACCCGAATCTTTTGTGTAAACTCCAGTTAAAACTTTTATTAAAGTTGACTTTCCAGCTCCATTTTCTCCCATAAGAGCATGTATCTCTCCATCTTTTATTTCTAACCTTACATCTTTTAAAACTTTAACATTTCCAAAAGCTTTTTTTATCCCTCTCATTTCAACTTTCACAATCTAAACTTTCCTCCGAATCCCAATAAATAGTGTGCACTATTTACTTATTTTGTTTGAAATAAATGCGTTAATTCACACTGTACATAATATTAATACCATCTTATCTATATAAATGTCAAGTCCATTTTTTTATATTGTATACATTTTTTAATTTTTTATTAATAATTAAAAAGGAAACCTTTTTTTTTTTAGAACTATCTTAATACGGGGTGATTTTATGGAAGCTCATTACAATACTTTTTTATCTCAAGTTTTACAAACGTTTACAAATGAAGAATTTTTACTTGATTTAACCAATCGATTCATTATTTTTATTTTTAGATTTGCTTTTGCTTTGATTTTTTTTCTTATCAGTAAAAAAATTTTACAAAAGTTTTTAAATGGTTACTATCAAACTCACTACTTTAAATCTATTGATTCTTCTTTTAAAACTTTTTTATCGTCTATTATCGATACTGGGTCTATTATTTTCCTTCTAATAATGTCTTTACTTATAGTAGGGTTTAATCAAACCTCATTAATCGCATTTTTAGGGAGTATTGGAATCGGTGTTGGTTTAGCTTTAAAAGATAATCTCGCCAATTTTGTTGGGGGACTTATTGTCCTCATATTTAAAACTTATTCTGTCGATGACGAAGTTGAGATAAATACTTTTTATGGCATTGTTTCCTCTATTGATGTCTTTTCAACAACTATAATTACTTTTAGTGGTGATCTTGTTACTATTCCCAACGGAAATGTTGTTACCACTCAGGTTATAAACTACTCTAAAACACCCACAAGAAGAATGAAAATTGTTATTTCTGTATCCTACAAATCCGATATAGATTTGGCATTTAAAGTTTTAAATGAGATGATTGAAAAAAATAAAAATATACTTAAAAATCCCAGTCCGTTTATAAATATTGATCAATATAATAATAGCTCTATTGATATTGCCATTAAAGTTTGGACCAAAAATACTGTCTATTGGGATACATATTTTGAACTTATGAAAGAGGTCAAAAAAACTTTAGACTCTGCAAATATTAGTATTCCATTTCCACAAATGGATATTCATATAAAAGAAAAAGAGGTATAAATTAACAACTGTTAATTTATGCCTCTTTATTTTTTTATACATATTGGCTATTTTCTAAGTAGTTAGAATCATTTCCATTGACAAAAACAACTGAACCGCCTTTAATTAAGTTAATTGCTTCTTTATAGACAGATTTTGGAAGGGCTGGACACCCTAAACTTCTCCCTAGTCTTCCTTGTGATTTTGCTAATTTTGGATTGGCGTAGTCCGCTCCATGAATAACTATATATCTTTCTTTGGCTTTGTCATTAATACCTTTTTCCAATCCATCTAAAACTAAAGAGTACCCATTTCCACCCATGTATGTATTTTCTGTAAGATAAAATCCTAACGAGCTTTTGTATGAACTCATCTTATTTGAAAAAGAGGTTGCTATATTTCCACCACTATTTCTCCCATGAGCCACGTGAGATGAAATCAATACTTTTCTTTGATTCAAATCTACCACAAAAAATCTTTCTTGTGTCGAAGGCTTAGCATAATCAACTATTGTTAATACATTCTTCTTTTTATCCGTAATTTTTTCATAGCCCTTCAATGCTTTTTCAAAAACATCATAATCCAGTTTCTTTTCTAAACCCAATTCTTTATACAATATTTTTGTTTGGTTTTCTTTTTTTCCTTGAATTTTTTCTTTCTCTATTTTTATTGGTGTTTTATATGCAAATCCAAATGATGATACTGACAACGATCCTAAAATAAGAGTTAATAATAAATATTTTTTTCTCAAAATAAATAACCTCCACTAATTTCATTACAAATTTTTCCCATAAAAACTTCTTATATTCTAACATAATACACAAAAAAAGTCAAGAATACGCAATCCTTGACTCTTTTAAACACTTATTCTATTACAACAACTAACCCTTTTCCTGTTTCAGCCCAACTATATATATATTTAGCATGAGATGTTGCATTTCTGACACACATATGTGACCTAGGAACAGTCCCTAATGTTGGTGAGTATTCTATCATTTCTGTTCTTGGAAGATTTACTGGCACACCATGGATATATCCACCACCAGAAAATCTACTTGCGTATGGTGAATACCCTTCTATTTCTGTTTTACTTCCATCTTTTAAATAATCCATTTTATAAAGTTTATTCTGAACAACAAAAATACCTAATGGTGTTGGTAATTGATATGGTGGTCTGTCTAGACCTGTCGATGCAGGATTCATACTTCTAATTTTCCATATATCCCCTACCCTTTCCAGTGTACTAATATTTTGATTTTTCCTATCAATAACCACCACTCTTGGAAAATGTGTAGCCGCAATCTCTCTGACATATTTAATTGGAACTAACCATTCTCCATCAAAAGCCTCAACTTTTAACTTTACATATTCACTATCACTTGAAAGAATAGAAACTAATGATCCATCAGGAGCATATCTTTCTGGTCTATCCATCATGCCCTCTATATACAGTGGAATACCTTGATTTCTTCTATTCCCAAATTTATCTTTTACAGTTGGTCTAGAGCCGTCACTGTATTTTTCCATCCCTATCTGTCTTGCAATCGGAGGTAATCCATTGACATTTTTATAATTTTTTAAACTTCCAAACCTTATATTTTTCATTTCAAAACTTTCTAGTTTATCTAACAAGTTTGATACTTTGTCCCATTGAAATTCACGCTCTACCTTCCCATATTTATACTTATCTGGAAGTGTATACTTATTGTATGTGAGATCTTTCTCTATTGCTGCTGCATTTAGTACTGTGGAAAAAATTAATAATACACTAAAGCTCAATATGCTTTTTAATTTATTTTTCATTATACACATCTCCAATCTTTTTTTATTCTATATGTTAAATATACTTTAAAAGATGTGCTTTTCCTACTTCATATAAATAAAATAATATTGGAATTAATAATAATGTCAATAAAGTTGAGAATATAAGACCAAAAATAACTGAAATAGCCATACCTTTATACATCTCACTTCCTTGTCCCAATCCCAGAGAAAGAGGAATCATTCCAAAAACTGTTGTCATTGTTGTCATAAATATAGGTCTCAACCTTGTTCTCCCTGCCTCAATTATTGCTGCTTTTAACTCCATTTCTCGCTCGAGAAGTATTTTTATGTAATCTATTAACACAATAGCATTATTTACAACTATTCCAGCTAGCATTATTATCCCTACAAATACCATCGTGTTTGTTTTTTGACCGGTTATTAAAAGTCCACTATAAACACCTATTACTGAAAGTGGAACTGTTCCCATCACAATTAGTGGCAATATATATGATTCAAATTGAGCTGCAAGTATGAAATAGATTAAAAACATTGCTACCATAAATGCAAATTTAAGTTGTGAATTAACTTCTTCCATACTTCTTCCACTTCCACCAAAAGTATATGTGATTGTTTTAGGAAGTCCTAACTCTTCTATTGTTCTAGTTATATACTTTTGTCCCATAACAAGATCCATATCGCCAACTGTATTTGCATCTATTGTTACCATAGTTATTTTATCCTCTTTATCAATACCATAAGCTCCCTCTCCTATTTCAAAAGTAGCTATATCTTTTAATTTAACTGACTTTCCATTTTTAGATTTCACCCTTATTTCTTGTAATTTTTCTGGTGAATTTCTAAACTGTTCATCCAATCTAAGACTTACGTCCACTTCATCATTTCCTGTTTTTATTTTTATTGGAGCTCCACCTAAAATTTGATAACTTACAGAAAATGTTAAATCATTCACCTTAACGCCATAATACTCCATTTTCTTTCTATCTAAATTTATTCTTACTTCAGGATTTCCATTTACCATAGAGTTATTTATATCAGCAAATCCTGAGTTAGATGATATTTTTTCCGTTATCATTTTAGAAGCAAATGCGAGCTGATTTAAATCGTCAGACTTCAAAATTAATGTAATATCTCTGCCTGAGCCTCTTCCAAAAGCCATTCTAGGAACCATATTTATTTTTATATCTGGTATATGAGATATTTTTTTTCTCATACCGGCCATCACCTGTTGAACTTTTTGCTTTCTTTCACTTTTATCTCCGATTTCTACAACTATTGATACAGCTTCTTTTCCCACTGAACTTATATATTTTTGAGTCAGAGGATCCTGCTTTACAATATTTTCTAACTCTTTTGATACTCTATTTGCTTTTTCAATCTCCATTCCACTTGGAAGCTCTGCTATAATACTATACACTCCATCATCAGTTGTAGGCATAAACTCTCCACCTATATTTTTAGACCCATACCCAACTACTCCAACAAATAAAATAACTATCCCTAGAATAACACTCAATTTATGTCTTAACGACTTTTCTAGAACTACAGTATAATTTTTTTTTATAAATTTCAATACTCTACCTTCTTCATGCACCCTATCTCTAGATTTTAAGATTCTACTCGAAACCATAGGCACAAATGTTATCGCTATTATTAAAGACGCTAAAAGTGAAAATGTTATCGAAAAAGCCATATCCTTATATATCTCTTTGGCTCTACCTTCCCTTAACACTATCGGAATAAAAACTGCTATTGTCGTAGCTGTTGATGCTATTATCGGGATAATAACCTCGGTTGCCCCATTTTCAGAAGCTTCCATTCTGTCCTGTCCAAGTTCTGTAAGGTGTCTAAATATATTATCTAATACTACTATTGAATTATCTACAAGCATCCCCACTCCAAGAGATAATCCCATCAGAGATATTATATTTAATGTCATCCCTTTTGCACCAAAAAATCCAAATGTAGCAATTATCGAAACTGGTATTGCCACAGTTACAACCAATGTTGCTCTCCAATCCCGAAGAAATACAAATAAAATTATACCCGCTAAAACCAATCCAGTTATAGCGTTATTTTTAACTGTATTTATCGATTTTGTTATATCTTTTGCAGAGTCTCTATTAATTGTAAATGAAGCTCCTTTTGGTAAGAGAGGCTCCATTTTTTTCAACTCTTCTTGAGCTCTCTTAGATATCTCAATAGTGTTTCCAACATCACTTTTTTCTATATTAATAATTATATTTTCAAGTCCATCTGTTCTTCCATAACTACTTCTATCCTTGATTCCCATTTTTACGTCCGCTACATCAGTCAAATAAAGGGTTTCACCCTCATCATTTTTTATAACAATCTCTTGGATATCTTCTAAAGTTTTTGCCTCACCAGAAACCTTTACAAGATACTCCTTATCTCCTTCTCTTATATATCCAGATGGAAAATTTAAGCTTGAACTTTTCATTGTTCCGTATAGATCCGTTACTGTTAATCCATAAGCTTCCAGCCTTTCTGGATCTATACTCACACTTATCTCTTTTTCAAGTCCTCCAAAAACACTTACTGTCCCAACACCATCAATCCTTTCAAGTCTTGGAATCACAACATTGTCGGCGAAACTTTTTAAATTTATTAAGTCATCACCTCTTATTCCTAAAAGCATAACTCGATCTCCATAAGATGATGTTTTTCTAATTACTGGTTCATCTATATCATCTGGTAAATCATTTCTTATCCTACTGACAGCAGTTACCAAATCATTCACCTTATTATCTATAATTACACCATACTCAAATTCAACTGTAATTGCTGTTTTCCCCATTGTCGACTTAGTTGTTATTCTTTTTATCCCTTCTACACTTGTAAGTCCTTTTTCTATCTCTTTAGTTACAAGCATCTCCATATCATCTGGAGATGCCCCTTTCCAACTAACTCTTATAGCTGCCATCGGCATATTATAGTTTGGCATCAACTGTGTTTTTAAGTTTACAAGAGTTAATATCCCTAATATTACCATCGATACAATAATCATCATCGTAACAACAGGACGTTTTATTGAAAATTGTGCTATGTTCATTTATGTCCCCCTAATTTAGAATATTTACTTGATCTCTATCTTCTAGCATGAATTGTCCATCTACAATAAGCTTCATAGATGAGTAGAGTTCTTCGCTTATAACCTCTTGTTTTTCGTTATTGGAGTATCCTCTTTCTACTTTTATTCTTTTAGCCTCCCCATTTTCTACAACAAAAATATATGAATACAACTCTTTGATCACTATTGCATTTTTAGGAACAAGGTATCCATTTTTTACTCCAGTTTCTACTAAAACTTTAGAATACATCCCTTTTTTTATCTTTCCATCCATATTTTCGACCTCTACTTTTATCTGGTATTTTTTACTTTCTTTATTTGCTACCGGATTTATTTCATGGACTCTTCCAAAATAATTGTCTTTTAATCCTTCTATCACTACTTCAGCTCTATTTCCTACGGATAGATTCTCTATTTCATGTACAGAAACTCCAGTTTTTACAAGCATTTTACTGTCATTTACCACTGTTACAATCTCTGTATTGGGCGTGATTTTTTCATATATCTTTATATCTAAATCTGTAATAACTCCATCTATTTTAGATTTTATTATAAGATCTTCATAATCTTTTTTAGCTGAAAGATATGCTGCTTGGGAATTTTTCAAATTACTTTCCCCTTGAACAAAATCAATTTTTTTTACTAAATATTCATTTTCTGAAATTAGTTGTTTATCATACAACTGTTTAAATTTATTATAGTTATTTTTTCTTATAGAGTAGTCCGATTTATTCGAATTGTAAGTTGCTTCGGTTTTTAAATAGGCTGAGTGGACATCTTGATCAGTCAAAGCCACTATAATATCCCCTTTTTTTACTCTGTCCCCATTTTTAAACTTTACTTTTGATACCGTTCCACCCGTTTTAGTTATTTCCACAACCTCATTTAGTGGCTCTACTGTTCCACTCGAAACATTTAATTTAATAATATCTTCAGGAATAATATTTACAATCTTGATATTTTTACCCACAGCTATTTTCTCTCCATCTTTTCCCTTATTGCTTCCACAAGAAAACAATAACACACTCATTAAAATTAGTAGTATCTTTTTCAGCACTTTTCCCTCCAGTTTTTAAATTTATTTATACAAAATTTTATCATATTTCACTACAAAATCATACAACTAAAAAATCTCAGAACACCATATATTCTGAGACCTTTACTTTTATTTTTTTAAAAATTTTGTATGTAGTAACATTTTAGCTTTTTCTGAACACGGGTGTTCAAAATATTCTTTGTATAGTTTTTTTATATATGGGTTCTCATGAGCTTTTCTAAGTTCGAGCTTCGCGTCTATTTTATTTAAAGCCTCTACTCTCCTATCCAATATATCATATTTCCCGTGGATGAATGGCTGCCCTCCACCACCAACACATCCATCATGACAGGCCATTATCTCTATTGCATGATATATCTCTTTTCCAGATTTCACATTTTCTAAAAGTTTCCGAGCATTTCCTAGCCCATGAGCTATTCCTATCTTCAAATTTTGGGACCCAAATTTCACATTTTTTATTGTTAACCCTTTTGACTTCTCAATAGTAAAAATATTAAAATCTTTCAATTCTTCTCCTGTCATCCACTCATAAGCAGTTCTAAGAGCAGCCTCTAGTACTCCTCCTGTTCTTCCAAATATTATTCCAGCACCTGTATACTCTCCCATAGGAGAATCAAACTTCTCTTCCCTTATATCTTCAAAATCTATATTAAAATATCTGATCATATTCGCAAATTCTCTTGTTGAAATAGATATATCCGTATCCCTATTCCCCTCTTTTGAAAATTCAATTCTAGAAGCTTCATATTTTTTAGCAAGACATGGCATTATAGACACAACAACCAAATTTTCCCTGGCAAGGCCAATTTTAGGGGCCCATATATTTTTAGCTACTGCTGAGAACATCTGTTGTGGAGATTTACTTGTTGATGGTATATCCCGTAAGTCTGGAAAATTGTGTTCTATAAAATTTATCCACGCCGGACAGCACGATGTCAAAATTGGTAATTTTATATTTTTTTCTCCACGAACAAATCCTTCAATTCTTTCCTTTAACTCAGTTGCCTCCTCCATTATTGTTAAATCAGCAGCCCAACTCGTATCAAACACTCCATCAAATCCCATTTTTTTAAGGGCTGCAGCTATTTTTCCCTCAACATTTAAACCTACACTCATCCCAAATTCTTCCCCCAATGCAACTCTAACAGCTGGCGCTACCTGAACTATAACTTTTTTAATTGGATTTGCTAAGGCTTCCATCACTTCCCAACTATAATCTCTTTCATGCAATGCACCAACTGGACAAACACTCACACATTGACCACAAAATGTGCAAACGGTATCCTCTAAATTATCTCCATATGCTGTAGAAACTACCGAATGAAATCCTCTATTCACTGCTGATAGTACCCCACATGTTTGAACTTTATTACACATAGTTTCACATCTTCTACACATAACACATTTTTCTGGATCTCTTATAATTGATTCTGAGTATTCACTTTTGAATTTATTTTTTTCTCCCTCAAACCTAATATCTTTAAGTCTGAATTCCTGTGTTAACTTTTGAAGTTCACACTCTCCAGACTTAGAGCATGTTAAACAGTCTTTAGGATGATTTGAAATTAAAAGTTCAAGTATATTTTTTCTAATTTGGATAATTTGTGAAGAGTTTGTAACAATATTCATTCCTTCCCAGCAAATAGTTGAGCAAGCAGGATATAATCCCTCTCTTTTATCCACTTCCACAACACACATTCTACAAGTGGCATGATTATTTAAAAAGTATTCTTCTAATTTCAGATTGCAAAGTGTGGGTATTTTTATTCCTATATTTTTTGCGGCTACTAAAATAGTCGTATTTTCAGATACATTAGTTTCGATACCATCAATTATTATTGAAAACAACAGCTTCACCTACCTTATCTAAATATTCACTTCTAAATTTTTTCAATGTGGACAACACTGGGTTTGGAGCAGATTTTCCTAAACCACAAAGAGCAGCTCTTCTTACAGTTATACTTAACTCTTCTAAAAGTTCCAAATCCTTTACTTCTCCCTGTCCTTTCAATATTTTTTCTAAAATTTCGTAAAGTCTTTTTGTTCCAATTCTACAAGGGGTACATTTCCCACAAGATTCTCCCACAGAAAATCCCATATAAAATTTGGCTATCTCAACCATACAGTCATTTTCATCCAATACTATCAATCCACCAGATCCCATCATAGCACCTCTTTTTATAAGTTCATCATATTCAACTGATATTTCCAAATCGTCATCATTCAAACACCCTCCAGATGGACCACCAGTTTGAACGGCTTTAAACTTTTTATCCCCTTTTATTCCACCCCCAATCTCATATATTATATCTTTTAATTTTGTTCCTAGTGGAACCTCTACCAATCCAACTTTTTTAACTTTTCCTACAAGAGCAAACACTTTAGTTCCTGGAGACTTTTCCGTTCCGATTCCTCTATACCAACTCACACCATTTTGGAATATTCTAGTTACATTTGCAAATGTTTCAACATTATTTACAACTGTCGGTTTTTCTCTGTACCCAACTTTAACCGGATATGGTGGTTTTGCTTTAGGTTCTCCCCTTTTCCCTTCCATAGATTGAATAAGTGCTGTTTCCTCCCCACAAACAAAGGCGCCAGCTCCATATTTTAGTTCAATATTAAAACTAAAATTTGTTTCAAATATTTTATCTCCCAACATTCCATTTTTTTTCAAATCCTCGATAGCTTTTAATAGTATTTCTATTGCTTGTGGATATTCTGCTCTTATATATATAATTCCTTTCTTCGCTCCTACTGCATACCCCCCAATAATCATTCCTTCCAATACTAAATGTGGGTCTCCTGCTAAAATTGATCTATCCATAAAGGCTCCTGGATCCCCCTCATCTGCATTGCACACTATATATTTCTCCTCCCCATCCTCTCCATAAAGAGCTCTCCATTTTTTCCCTGTTGGATATCCTGCACCTCCTCGCCCTCTCAAGCCAGATTTTTCTATATCTTCTATAACTTTTTCCCTAGAAAATTCATGAACTACCCTTTCTAGAGAAAAATAAGCTCCACGAGCTATAGCACTCTCTAAATTTTCTGGATTTATATCCCCACAATTCAAAAGAGACACTCTTTTTTCCTTTACTCTAGGTCTTTCTCCATCTCCTATATCTTTTTTTTCAACTATTCTATCCAATATAAGTTTAGCTTTTTCAAGTGTTATATCCCCTATAATTTCAACTTTTTCAAATTTTGGATTCACTATTTTTAATGTAGGTTCACAATAACAAAAACCCATACAACCAGTTGGAATCAAATCTATATTCAATCCTCTATTTTTTATCTCTTCTAATAAATAATCAAATATCTTTTCTGAACCTGAAGATTTTGCACAAACAGACATAGCTACTTTTATCTGAATTCTATCTTTTTCTTGTTCTTGAAATTTTTTCTTTATTAACTCCAAACCCTCTCTATTTTTTATCATATATTTTCACTCCTCTCTTTGTAATCTTTTAATATATCTTTTAAATATTCTGGAGTCAATTTACTATATATTTTTCCATTTATATTTATCACTGGGGCTAATGCACAAGCACCAAAACACCTAACTACACTTAAAGAAAAAAGTCCATCTTCAGTTATTTGCCCTATATCTATATTTAAAATATTTTTTATCTCCCTCAACAGATCTTCAGATTTATTTATATAGCAAGCTGTTCCCATACAGATATGAATTGGATACACCCCTTCTGGTTCCGTTATAAAATAACTATAAAATGTTATTACCCCATATATTTCAGCAATAGGAACTCTTAGTTTTTTTGATATCAACTTTTGAATATCTTTAGGTATATATCCAAATATATTTTGAGTTTTTCTCAAAACAACAATTAACTGCTCTCGATTTTCACCTACATCATCCATAAATCTCTCTAATTCTAAATACTTTCCTCTTATAGAATCTTTATTTTCCATATATTTTCCTCCAATAAGATCTTTTATATATACTTAGTTATTTTCTAAGTTTTTCCTTTAACTTTAATATAAATAAAAAGATCCTGAGATATAAAATATCTCAGGATCTTCAGTTTAAATTCCATCTATTTCATCGGCTAATACATTCGAGACTGGTTCCTCAAATACCAATAAAGAATTTTTCGCGTGTATTAAAATATCTCTTATTATTTCAGAGCACTCCCCTTCTTCTCTCAGTTCTAACGCCGACAATACACTTGGAAGATTTGTTCCTCCAATAACTTTTATATTTCCTTTTTCTTGCGAAAGGGATACTGCTGTTGAAAATGGTGTCCCTCCTGCCAAATCAGTTAGAAATAAAACTCCCTCCTTCTCATCGAGCTCTTGAATGGCTTCATTAAACCTCTTTTCTAACTCTTCAGTTCCCATTCCATTATTAAAATTTATATACTTTATTTTTTCCTGTTGTCCTACAATATACTCCAGTGTTTTTTCAAATCCTGATGCAAACTCTCCGTGTCCACTTATGATTATTCCTAACATTTTTTCTCCTTATAGTTTAAAGTATTCCTACTAAAGTTCCTAAAATTCCAATTCCTAATGTTATCATAATAAGAGTTATCGGTGTTTTACCTTTTTTTAACAGATAAAACATGAATAATGTGTACATTAACGGCAACATATTTGGCATAATTTTATCTATTACATCTGTTTGGATATTAACTGCTGTTGAGCCCATTTCAATTACATACGGAATATTTAATCTAACAAAAGACGCAATTAATCCCCCTACAACTGTCAATCCAAGTATCAAAGATCCCTTTGTTACATATTCTGTATCTCCTTGAAGTTTTTGAATCGCATCCACCCCCATCTTATAAGAGTAGTGCATTAAGAAAAATCTCAGAAAAATATGTACCGAATTAAATATCAATAAAAATACGATTGGTCCTGCAATACTTCCTTCAAGAGATAAAGATACTCCAATACTTGCTGCTATCGGCAACAATGTAAACCAAAATAACGCATCTCCTATTCCACCCAAAGGTCCCATAAGAGCTATTTTTATTCCTCTTATTGATTCTTGACTCTCTTTACTCTCTTCCATAGCTGTCACAATTCCTTGAACAAATGTAACTAAAAACGGATGAACATTGAAAAATTCCATGTGAAGCTTCATTGATCTTGATAAATCCTCTTTATTCTTATGAATCTTCTTCAATGCTGGAAGCATAGCATATAGCCAACCACATGCCTGCATTCTCTCGTAGTTAAATGAGGCTTGTAAAAGAAATGATCTCCACACCATATGGTTCAATTCTTTTTTCGTTATTACTTTCTCTTGACTTTTATCAACATACCCATTAGATTCCATCACTATAATCATCCTCCTTAGCACTCGAAGATATAAACTCCATTTTATCTATTTTTTTATTATTTTGATAATCATAGATAGCTATTATAAATCCTACTGCGGCAATTCCAATTACAGGTAAGTTTAAATATGTTGCTAATATAAAACCTAGCACAAAGAATATAATATAGTCTTTTTTAAACATTATATTAAGTAATAGTGCAAATCCTATTGCAGGCATCATTCCACCGGCAACTCCAAATCCTCTTATTAACCACTCTGGTAAAACTGAAACAACCGCTTGCGCAGCCTCTGCTCCAATAGATATTGGTAAAAATGTTACTAAGAAATAAAATACAAATAAAATCCCCATTCCACTGTAGTTTATTATATTTATCCCCCTATCATTACACTCTTCAGCATATTTGTCTGCTGTATGCATCACAGGAGAAAAGAAAGTAAATAAAAGAGTTATACAAGCTTGTACTGCCACAGCAAACGGAATTGCTATCCCTACTGCTACAGTTGGATCTTGCTTCGTTAAAATTGCAAAAGCTGATCCTATAATTCCACCAACCACCACATTTGGAGGTTGTGCTCCGCCCACTGGTACTGCTCCCATCCAAACTAATTCTAGAGTTGCTCCAGCTATCAGCCCTGTTTTTATATCACCTAATATTAGCCCTACAATCAATCCACTCACCAAAGGTCTGTGAATATGACTCAATCCATCAAATAAATCTATCCCTGCAAGTCCTGCATATATAGCAATTAAGAATGCATGAAACATAAGAATCCCTCCCTTTTTATTTAATCAAACTCAGTATATCCTCTTTTCCTTCTGTTGGTACTCTTTGAATCTCTAACTTCACACCATATTGAGAGAGCTTTTTGAAAGTATCAATATCACATTGATCTACACAAACTGCTTTTGATATTTGAGTTTTACCCTCTGACATATGCATATTTCCTATATTTACTTTTTTTATAGGTACCCCCCCCTCAACCAACTTTAAAACATCTTGTGGAGTCTCAGCTATTATTGCAATCAGCTGTCTAGGTGCAGCCTTATGAATAACATCAATAGTTTTCTGAATTGAAAAATATCTTGTTTGAGCTCCTTTTGGTGCTGCTAAATTCATTAAACCTTGTCTCGTAGTATTTTGAGCAACATCATCATTTGGAACCAACAATAAATTCGCTCCCGAATATTGTGCCCATGCCGTTGCTACTTGTCCGTGAATTAATCTGTTATCAATTCTTACTAATACTATGTTTGGCTCTGCCATTTTAACACCCCTTTTTTAAGTTGTCCGTACCACTTTGTGATACGAGTATACCTCATTTTTCTCAAAAGTCAATATGTATTTTTAAATTTTTAACTCAATTTAGCTTTATCCATCAAAACCATTTTTTCTCCAAAATTATGCAACTCTAAAACAGTTATTTCATTAATACCGATAGTCAATAGATCTTTTGGTAAATATAACCTTTTTTGTGGTCCAACTTTCCAAAATCTTCCTAAATTAAATCCATTTATATATATAACACCTTTATCCCAACCATCAAAATCTATAAATGTATCTGCCAGCTCATCTACTATGAAGCTACCTTTATAAAATGTTGGTATATTTTCTGAAATCTCACCTAAATTTTCAAATTTTAAAGAAGCTAAATTATCTAATGGAAGTGTATATATGTTCCAATTGAATAAAAATTGATTGTTCAATCTAACTCCTTCTGTTATGCCCTTATAATCTTTTAGTAATGGACCATAATTAATTCTCCCCATATTTTCTACTAATATCTTTAAAGTACTTTCTTTTTCAAGTGTGCTAATTTTAATTTCTTGAGAATTATTCCTATCAATAACACCTATATATTCATCATTTAAATAGATCATAGCTCTGTCTCTAACATCTTGAAGAGATAGTTTCATTCCATCTACCTGCCCTTTAATTTTTGTTTCATAAACTATAAACCCATAGTCTTGATCAAAATATTCCATCGGTTTTATATATGGAGAATGAAATTTAGAACCCAATACTTCTAAATTATTAAACAATAACGTCTTTTCAGTAAATTTAACCTCTCCGTATGATTTTTTTCTTGAATTTTCTACATCAAATATTTTATGGTTTTTATGTTTTTTAATACTAACTTTTTCTGAGTAATCGTTTAACATTTTCTTTACCAAATCATATTTTTCTGTTAAATCTCCAGACTCTGTGAGCATTGAATCATAATCATAACTTGTCACGGTAGCTCTATGCTTTCCGTCATAATTAGCTCCTGACATGAATCCAAAATTACTTCCACCATGGAACATATAAAAATTAACTGATATTTTTCCTTCTAGCATTTTTTGAAACTCTTCTAACATGCTTTTAGATTCTCTTGTTATATGCTCATATCCCCAATGATCAAACCATCCTATCCAAAATTCCATAACCATTTTAGGCATGTCACTCTGATAATTCCCAAGTATTTCAAAAGCTTCCTCTGTTTTCGAACCATAATTTATAGTCTTCCAAATATCCGGTAAAGTTCCTCCTGAAAGCATTGAATGGGTTGGTCCATCAGAAGTAAATAGCGGAACATCCACTCCTCTATCAGTCAATGCATCTTTTAGATAATTTAAATAATTATGATCATTTCCATAGCTTCCATACTCATTTTCTATTTGCATCGCAATTATAGGCCCACCATTAGTCGAAAGATAAGGAATTATTCTAAAAATCAACTCATTGTAATATCTATTTACTTTTTCAATATATGTTTCGTGCATTGTTCTCAATACAATCCCATCATATTTCAATAACCATGAGGGTAAACCACCAAATTCCCACTCTGCACATATATATGGTGAAGGTCGAAAGATAACATATAATCCCACCTCTTCTGCTATTTTTAAAAAATTTTCTACATCTAGTATTCCGTTAAAATTAAACTCATTCTCTCTAGGCTCATGCAAGTTCCAAGGTACATAAGTTTCAACACAATTGAACCCAGCACTTGCAATTTTTTCCAATCTATCTCTCCACTGGTTGGGCAAAGTTCTAAAATAATGCATGGCACCAGACATCAAAAGTGTTTCCTCTCCATTTATAAATAATTTATCTCCACATATTTTTAACATATAAATCCCCCTATCTAATACTACATACTCTTTTTTCATATTTTTCTATCTCTTTTATTAAAAGCAATTTTAACTTGTTCTCAATTTCAATATACTCAACTTTCCCCAGTAAATTTTCACTTTCATTTGGGTCTGAACATAAATCATAAAGATACAACCCCTCATAAGTTTCTGCATATGAGTCTTGCCAAGGATTTTTATCCGGAGCATAAACACAATATTTATAATTTTTTGTTCTTATAGCTCTGCCCACAATACTCTCACTTATTTGAATAAAAACTGTATCTCCAGCTTCTTTTTTAACTTTTTCTTGAATTGCTTCACCTTGCATCTCATTTTTCTCTGTCACACCAGCTATCTCTAATATTGTAGGTGGCAAATCTAGTAAACTTACAAATTTGCTCACTCTACCACACTTAAATCCTTCCCCATGTATAATTAGAGGAGTTTTTATCACACCCTCATGACACGATCTTTTATAGTCATCTGCACCTGGTTTTTTCAAATCTCTATTTCTAGTTTTAAAATGACACCCGTGATCACTAGTATAAATTATTATCGTATTCTCATATTCACCTATCTCTTTTAATTTCTTTACTATTCTACCTACATTTTCATCTATTGAATTACAACAACCCAAATAGTCAGCATACTCCTCTTTTGCATCTCCACATTGGAATTGCTTAATATCTTTTGGCAATTTAAAACCTTTATATTTTTCTTTTGAACCAATTGGTCCCTCATAAGTCTTTCTATCATTTTGATGATGAGGTTCAATATACGATAAAAACAGAAAAAATGGTTTATCTTTTTTTTTGTCATTTAAATATGAAAGCGCATAATCTGTCATAGCATCCACTCGATAGCCTTCAAACTCTACTTTAGACATATTTTTATCAAAAACATATCCCCCATACCCATGTGAAGTAAACTCTAAAATATCTGAAGCCATCCAATAATCCTTGTATCCTCCTCTTTTATTAGGTGGAACTGCCGTTTGATGATATTCCTCTTTGCCATCATCTGACGCTAAATGCCATTTACCAACATACGCTGTTTCATATCCTTTATCATTTAAATATTCTGCTAAAGTTTTTGTATTATTTGGCAATGAAATCCCATTTTTAAAAGTCCCTATTTCTGTTGGGTATCTCCCTGTTTGTAAGCAAGATCTAGCTGGTCCACAAACAGGTTGAACTGTAAATGAATTTTCAAAAACACTCCCTTCTTGTGCTAATTTATCCAAATTTGGCGTTATATTTAACTCCTGTCCATAACATCCCATTGTATCCTGTCTCTGTTGATCCGAAAAAATAAAAACTATGTTCTTCAAAATTTATCACTACTCCTTTACTGCTCCTGCTGCCATTCCAGCAAGAATTTTTTTTCTAAACAATAAATATAAAACTATTCCTGGAATCATTACAACAACGACTGCAGCACTCAACTTTGCCCAAGAACCACTTCTTCCAACATAGTTCATTAACATTGTTGTCATTGTTGCATTTTTAGGACTTGGCATATATAAATATGGAGTAAACATATCATTTAAGACTGCTACTGACTTTAGTATTGCAAGAGTTGCCGTCGCTGGAATAATAACTGGAAATATAATTTTCCAGTAAATTTTGAAATATGAACATCCGTCAATCATTGCACTTTCATCCAAAGAAAATGGTATCTGATCTATAAATTGTTTATATATATATATTTGCATTAAATCAGTTCCCACATAAATTAAAAGTGGTGCAAAAATAGTATCATAAACTCCTAATTTTGCTATTATTCCAAACCTTGTTATCTCTGCAATAAAGCCTGGCAATAGCATTCCTACACTTAATAAAAAGAAGAATATTCTCTTAAATTTAAATTCAAATCTACTCAATGAGTACGCTACCATACTTGCTAAGAGCGAGTTTATTATTACCGTTAAAAATACTAATAACGAAGAATTTTTTAAAGCTGTCAACATATTCCCCTCTTTAAAAACATCTACATAATTTTGAAGTGTAAAAGGTTTTGGCAAAGCCAAAATACTTTCTCTAGCTATTTGTATCGGTGTTTTAAACGAAGAAAATAACGTTATTAACAATGGCATTATAACTACTAATGTAAAAAATATAAACACTGTATGATTAAATACATTAAAAAAACTAAATTTTCTTTTTTTCATATCTTTATCCTTTCATCCCAAGTAATTTATCTTGAATTTTTGATAATAACAAAATCATTATAATTAAAACAATTGCCATTGCTGCAGCTAATCCAAAGTTTTCAAATTCAAAGGCTATTTTTACCAAATTTAAAGCAAATGTTGTACTGCTTTCTTTGGGGCCTCCACTTGTCATTACAAATGGAATATCAAAAACCATCAATGCTCCTCTAGCATTTAAAAACAAAACTATACTTGTCACTGTTTTCATATTTGGCATTATTATTTTTCTAAATTGCTGAAAAACTGTTGCTCCATCTATATAAGCCGCTTCTAACATATCCTTTGAAATAGACTGTAGACCCGCCAAAAATAATATTATAGGCATTCCTGTAAATCTCCATAAAGAAACGGCTGCTAAAGAAAAATTAACAATCTTTGGATCACTGATCCAACCAACCTTTGACATATTCATTAGCTCTAAAACTGCATTCAACACCCCGTCTTCAGAGCTATATAAGAACGAAAACATATACGCTACTGCCACACCATTTATTATATATGGCATAAAAAATATACTCTTAAAAAACTCACTCCCCTTTATATATCTATCCAGTAAAAACGCAACATACAATTCAACTGGAATTAATAAAAAATGAAGTACAAAATATACACTATTCGTTTTCAATGTCATCCATAAACTCTTTGAAGTAAATAAATTTTTAAAATTTCCAAGACCCACATACTTATAACTTTGAGAAACTCCATTCCAATCTGTAAAGCTTATATAAACTAACTTTAGTGCTGGATATATTATAAAGCCTAATAGCATTATAGTTGGAATTGTTAAAAATGTTACAAGTAATATTTTTTTTTGGATATCCTTATTTTGTAACCATTCTCTTAATAAAAATGGAGTTTTTTTCTCTTCAAATAGCTCCCTTTTTTCTAAAATTCCCTCTTGAGACATTTTAACCTCCTATTACTTTAGCTTTAGCTTCTTTCCATTTAATATTCCACTCGCTCATCAATCCTTCAAACTCTGTTCCACTTAAAAGCTCTTGTGATAACTGATTTTGATCATAACGAGTTTCATTTTTAATTTTTGTATAGTTTTCTCCACCTGGGATTTGATATACAGGTTCTAAATTTTCTATCCCATTCATCACTTCTACAAATGGGCTATCTTTAAGTTTTACTCCAGACACTGATGGAATTACTTGCATATAATTTATATACTCTTTATAGTATTCACTTGTAAAAAACCAATCTAAAAAATCTTTAGCTTCTTGTTGATATTTCGATGCGTTTGGAACTCCTAAAAACACTTCTCCTGTTACAAAATATCTATATTTTTCATTTATATCATCTCTTACAGGCATTAAAAACATTCCTAAATCTTCTTTTTCATTTTCTGGAGCTTCATCCATATATGATTTATAATACCACTGTCCAGCTGCCATCATTGCTGCTTTTTTAGATAAAAACATATTTGTCTCTTGACTCCACCCATAACCTAAAGGGTTTTTTCCGGCTGGATTTAATGAGAATAATTGATTTACTTTTTTGTAGCCATTATATACGCTTGTATTTTCTGAAAACGGTGTATCTAATCCTCCCATTTGGTTTAAAACATTATCCCCACCTGTAACTAAATATGGAATAAACTGTCCATATGGATATGTTGTCCATAAATCCTTTCCTCCAATCGCCAAAGGGATACATTCTCCACTCTCATTTATTTTTTCTATCACTCCTAAAAATTCTCCCCAAGTACTTGGTGGTGTTATCCCAAGTTTATTAAAAATACTTTTTCTATAATAAACAAATTCATTAAATCCATACATCGGTAACCCGACTGTTTTTCCTTCAATTTTATAAGCTTTTGCAAATTCATTTACTTTTGTGGCATTTAATTCACTTAAATCTACAACCGAATCCTTGTATGTATACATATGTTTGTTTCTAATTGCGAAAATATCCGGAAGTTGATTTGCTGTGTTTCTAATTTTCATTGTAGTATCATAATCTGTATTGGGTATTTTCTCTATTTTTATTGTTACATCTGGATTAATTTTTTTATATGCATCTGCTAAACTATTTGTCTCCATCAGATAGGCGTCCCCTGTTCCTTCCCAAATTGACATTGTCAATACTTTGTTATTATCTTTTTCACCACACCCCACCAACCCAAAAGTTGTTAATAAAAGACCTACTAATATCTTCTTCATCGTTCCCTCCGTTAACTTTTTTGTTCAAGATTACGTATTCTTGAGTCTCTATTCCATTATATTTCAACTCAAAGATTATGTCAACTTCATGTTTAAAGTGTACTATTTTAAATTTCTATGACCTTTTTAATTATATAATTTATTAAAAAATTAAAATCTTTTTCAAGAATACGTATTCTTGAAAAAGATTTTAATACATTTTGCTTTCTATGTCAAACATTTTATTTTTTATTTGACAAATATACTCTATTAATTTAAAATCTAATGTATTTTACAAAATCGGGGGGGTAATCTATTTGAAAAAAAATAATTTAACAATGAAAGATATTGCTCAATTAGCTGGGGTTTCTCAGCCCACTGTTTCTAGAGTTATTAATAACAACCCTAAAGTTAATCCATTGATTAAAGAACGTGTTTTAAATATTATAAAAGAATATAATTTCAAACCTAATCAAAATGCTAAAACTTTAAGAGGAAACAGTTCTAAAATTATCGGTCTTATTGTTTTTGACTTCTCAAATTACTATTATTTAGAAATGGTTAAGTATGCTGAAAAAGCTGCTCGTGAAAAAGGTTATACTATTATTGTTATGAACTCTGAAGGAAATCAATCACTTGAACTAGAACATATTATGCAACTAATCGCCAGAAAAGTTGACGGTATTTTGATTGCACCTACATCCAAAGAAAATTTGAAATATTTAAAAAATACAACTACTCCATTTTTAGTAATAAATACAATTTTTAAAAATTATAGTAGCATTTCTACCTCTCTCTTTGATGGCGGTAAAATAGCTAGCGATTTTTTAATTTCTTTAGGTCATAAAAAAATAGCTTTTATTGGAGCTGATTTGAAAAATCCAAAATTTCTTGGAATGAAATCCTCACTTGAAAAAAACAAAATTAAAATGGGGAAATCTTCCTTTATAAAAACGGATACATTGAATATGAAACTTGATAATATTTTCTATTACCTTGATTCTCATCCAAATGAATTTACTGCCTTCATATGTTCAAACGACAATATCGCTTTATATCTTATTTCTGAATTTGAGAAAAGGGGAGTTAAAATTCCAGAAGACATCTCTGTTGTTGGTTTTGATAATACTATTATATCAAAAATACTAAATATATCCTCTATTAAGCAACCTATGGAGGAGATGATGATAAAATCTATACAGTTATTAACAGGCAGCACATCTATCAACAATAGCATTATCCAAATTGAATTAGAACCAATTTTAATTGAGCGAAAGAGTACTAAAAAATTTAAAAAAAACTCACCGTAACCTTATAGTTACAGTGAGTTTTTATCTTATATCTAATTTTACTTTGTATTTAAACTTATCTCCTCTAACAATAGATTTGGTGTATTCAATAAGCTTATTCCCTTCATATGTATAACGTTCTAAAACTATTCCTGGACTTCCAGATGGCACATTTAAAATATCTGCCTCCACATCATTTAATATACATGGATAAAAACTTTCCTCTGCATATGAAAACTTTACTCCATATTTTTTTTTCATTATTTGGTAAAGCCCTTCCTCTTCTAGATCACTTTCTTCTAATCCAATAAATCTTTCAAAAGGAAGATATGTTATTTCATTCATCATTGCCTCTCCGTCCGCGAGTCTAATTCTACTTAAAACCAATACTTTCTCCTCGTTACTAATACCCATTTTTTTTCCTACTGCCTGTCCACTCTCTTTTAAAACCAAACTTAACACTCTATTCCCTGGTTTTTTTCCCTGCTTTTGAACTTCATCTCCAAAAGAGTAAAACCCATTTAATTCCTGATTGATTCTCTTTTGTGATACAAAATTCCCCTTTCCTTGAATTTTATATATAATTCCTTGCCGTTGAAGTTCTGATAAGGCTTGCCTCACTGTTGCTCTACTTATGCTATATATTTCTGAAAGTTCTCTTTCAGAAGGTATCTTTTCCCCTGATCTTATCTCCTCACTTTCAATCCTATCATTCAATATCTCTATTAATTGTAAATATAATGGTGCTCCACTATCTTTTTTTATTTCCATTTCAACCTCTCTTTCAAGAATATTATAATGCAAATGAGGAAGATATTCAATCTTCCTCATATTTTTTCAATAATTATTTTTGAAAACAATTCCTGTACTACTTCTAAATCCACGTACCCTGTTTCCACTTTCATAGCATTGGATATTCCACAAGCCATACTATATTTTAAAATCTCCTCCAATGGCAGTCCACTGCTCAATCCATATGCAAATCCTGCAATACTTGAATCTCCGCTCCCTACAGGGTTTTTTATTTGAACTTTGGGTATTGTTATCTTATAGCTTTCATCCCCTACATATACCGCTCCCTCTCCCCCAAGAGAAATAAGTATATTTCTAGCTCCCATCGATTTAAGTTTTTTTCCAGCCTCTACTATTTCTTCTACGGTCTTAACTCTATACCCCAAAAGAGCTTCTAACTCATCTTTGTTAGGTTTTATAAGAAAAGGTTTCCCCTCTATTCCCGCTTTCAAAGAAATACCACTTGTATCCAGTAGGACTTTTTTCTTTCTCGCAATTACAGACAGTTCTTTATATATATCTGTTTGTATATTTTTTGGTAAACTTCCACTCAAACAGATTACTTCAAATTTTTCACAATTTTTTTTAAAAAAATCTATAAATTTTTTTAATTCTTCTTCATCTATTTCAGATCCAGGTTCTAAAATTTCAGTTTGACTATTTTCTCCTAGTATTGCAATGCAGCTTCTTGTTTCTGAATTTATTTTTATAAATTCATTTTTTATTTCAAGCTTTTTTAATTCTTCTGCAATCCACTGACCATTATTCCCACCAAGAAATCCCGTTGCAACAACATTTTTTCCTAATGTTTGTAAAACTCTCGAAACATTCAATCCTTTTCCTCCAGCAGTTTTATTAGATTTAGCTCTAAAAATAGAGTTCAACTTAAATTCTCCTATCTCGTATCTAATATCAACAGCTGGGTTTAAAGTTACCGTTAGTATCATTATTATCCTCTATCTGAACTTTTACACATTGTTATTTTGTCGATTACTACTTTTTTCATAGCTTCTTTTGCTGGAATTAAATATTTTCTCGGATCTGTTTCGTTAGGATTCATTGCAAAAAACTCTTTTAAACTTGTTGCAAATGGTATTTTCAATTCGGTTGCAATATTCACTTTACAAATTCCATCTTCAATAGTTCTTCTTACTGAATCAAAAGGAACCCCTGATGCACCGTGAAGAACAAGTGGAATTTTAACTAATTTTTTTATATCCTCAAGTCTTTTATAATCCAATTTAGGCTCACTTTTATACAATCCATGTGCTGTCCCTATTGCAATAGCAAGAGAATCTACGCCAGTTTTTTCAACGAACTCCTTTGCCATCTTTGGATCTGTATAGCTTGACTGAGATTCATCTACTATCAAATCATCTTCTTGTCCTACTAATTTTCCCAATTCAGCTTCAACTGTTACATTATATCTATGTGCAAAATTTACTATCTCTTTTACAATTTTTATATTTTCTTCAAATGAGTGATGTGAAGCATCTATCATTACAGATTTACACCCTAACTTTATAGCTTTTTTTATATCTTCTACATCTTCATGATGATCTAAATGAAAAGCTATAGGTATATCATATTTATCACTCGCTGTCTCTACCATCTTTATTAAATACTCAATGCCTGCATACTTTACTGTGCTTGGTGTTGCAGCTAAAATAACTGGAGATTTCATCTCATTTGCCGTATCTACTACAACTTGAATTGTTTCTAAATTATGTATATTAAACGCTGGAACTGCATACCCTCCTTTTTGTGCATCTATTAACATCTGATTTGTTGAAACTAACATTTCACTTCCCCCTTGTATTCATATATTGTCACACCTTGAACCACTCTATTCACTTCTCCTGTAGGACAAGGATTATCTGGATTTATCCCATAATTTAAAGATTTTTTAAGTGCAAATACCTGTGCAAAGTAAACATAAGGAAACATATTAAAAACTTCATTTATTGAGTCCTCTATCTCTCCCAATGATATATAATAATGAGAATTTTCCATAGCCTCTTCACAATTTTTCATATCTATTGTCACCAATATTTTTTTCTTATTCTCACTATACATCTCTTTTAAAAGATCTAATTCATATTTTCTAGTATATAAATTATTTGATAAAAACATTACTATAATAGTAGAATCATTCACTATTGATTTAGGACCATGTCTAAATCCCAAAGGAGAGTTATAATGTAAGCTCATATTTCCCGCTGTTAACTCTAAGCATTTCAAAGCTGCTTCCTCTGCTAGTCCCTTTAAACAAGAACTTCCCAAGTACACAATCCTAGACGTTTGTAGCTTTATCAAGCTTTCAATCAAAGCATCTATTCCCTCAACATTTTTAACAATTGCTTTTATACTATAATTTATGTTTTTTTCTATTGATTCAATTTTATCCAAATTAAATATAGTTATCCCTGCTAAAGCCATACATGTAAAACTACTTGTCATTGCAAATCCTTTATCATTTGATTTTTCTGGCATTAAAAGAACCAACGAATTTGGATCATCTTTTTTATTGACAGCTAATTTCCCATCTCCATTACATGTTATCAATATATGACAAATATCATCCACTATCTCATCTGCTAGATTTACTGTTGCTAAACTCTCAGGACTATTTCCTGAACGAGCAAAAGACACCAATAACAATTTTTCACTTTTCTTTAAATAGTTGTTTGGATTAGAAACAATATCTGTTGTAGCTATTGAATTAAAGTTTGTCCCTAAGTATGGAGCTATTGTATTTCCTACGAATTCCGATGTCCCTGCTCCTGTAAATACTACTCTTCTATTTTTATAATCTATACTTTTTAAAAAGTTTTCAATTTCTATTTTTTTATTTTTTATTTGTTCTAACGTTTTAGGCCAAAGCTCTTTTTGCTGCTCTATCTCTTTTTCTGTCACACATCTAGTTTGCATTTACTTCCTCCCATAATTTTAAACTGTATAGTGCTGATCCATATACAGGTGAATATTTTGGTTCTAATATTTTCACATCTATTTTATTTTTAGATAAGTATTCTTCCAAGTGATTAAAAATATAATCTGACGCTTTAAATACTCCACCTGTATATGAAATTTTTATTGGTTTATTTATGAATTCAATTTGATTTACAATAGCTTTTATCATAAGTCCGATTTCCACTGCAGCTTCCTTAAAAATAGCCTTTGAATACTCCTCATTAGCTAGAGCTGCTTCATATACAACTAGAGATAATTTAGCTATTTTTCCTCTATCCAAAGTATATTTATTATACACAATATCAATCAAATCAAAATCATCCTGCAGTCCAATTCTATTTCTAAAAATTTCATAAAATTTTGTTTTATCTAATCTTCCATCAGATTGCTTAGTAAAAACCTCTATTCCTTTTTTAGCAATCCAATGGGCGGAGCCTTCATCACCACATGCATGTCCCCATCCGCTACTACGTCCTTCCTCACCCAATTCATTTATTCCATATGCAATTGCACCTGTTCCAGCAATTATATTTATACCTGGCTCACAAGCTAGGGATCCTGCCCAACCAGCTTTCATATCGTTACCAATTTGATAATTTAATGTTCCCCAACTTTTTTCTACCACTTTTTCTATCTTCAATTTATCTTCCTTTATTTCTCCGTATCCCGGAATACCTGCAAAAATATACCCTACTTCATTCAATGATATATCAAGCTGACTCTGAACTCTATCCAAGATGTTTTTCAGTAAATTCTCTAACCCCTCAAAACCAATTTGCAAATAATGACCTGTTTCTGTTTCAAAATTAAGAACCTCTTTTTTTTCTTTATCAATTACAGAAACTGCAGTTTTTGTTCCTCCGCTGTCAATTCCTATAAAATATTTCCCCATCTTTATTTCTCCCCCCATCTTCTCTAAAGTGGTATGTACCAGTTGGTTTATTATAATTTTTTTATCTCATTTTGTCAAATGTTTTATTTTTTATTTATCTTCAGCACT